>JAFZFN010000026.1 GCA_017555875.1 Bacteroidaceae bacterium | reverse complement strand
CAAACGCGAGGAGGGCAGCAAAAAGCATAGTAAACTTTTTCTTCATTTTTTTAGTTGATTAGTTATTAAATAGATTAATTAAAAAAGGTTTCCGTTCGTGTTGGTCGGCACGCGGTGCGCACCGTATGTTTTCATAGCTCGTTTGGCATTATAAGTTGTTATAATACAGTTTGTTATCTCTTGTTTTTATTGCACATCTCCTGCACGGAGACGCAAAACGACTCCATAGTATACTAAATATCAGTTAGTTAAAACAATTTTTGCAACGAAAAAACAATAACAACAAGCCTCACACCGAGCTATTTATGGTCTCCCACAGACAAATCAGACTTAACAGACTTTGCAAGTTGCTTCGCGCTTGCATTCGGCGCAGCCGCCAGCTGCGAGTGTAACGATGCAGGCATCTGTGTAGTCTGTCAAGTCTGTGGGAGAAAACTAACTCAGCATAAAGGACAGGATAAAATTCTGTGTAATCAGTTTAATCAGTTGACAAAAACGAGTATCAGTTGAGAAGAGTGAAGATTCGTGCCCATTTGTGGGCAATAATATATATAAGGTGTCGTGCGCACAAGATTATCAGCCCACGAATAACACAAATCAACACAAATCATCTATCCGTGGGAGATAGATCCGAGCCCACCCAAGCGAGAAAACCTTCTCGCCGTGGTTGGCAAAAAAATGTGTCTGTCTCCTAATAAAAATCATCCTTTTTTGTTGTGTAACTCTCAAACAATTAGTAACTTTGCGCCCGAATTAAAATCTTCGTGCAGGAGATGTGCAGTCGTTCGCCCCTCGTTTTTAGGGGCGAAAATCGTGTAAAATCAGGTTACAAAAGTTCATAAATGGGTTGGCATTGGCAGAGTCAAGATTTCTTGAGCTCTGCCGAGCAAGCAAGCCATCATGTCTTCATAATGGCAGAGGGCGATGCTATATATTATATAAAGGTGTGGGGTTTGCCGAAGGGCAACGGCAGCGCTGCTGAAGCCTATCGGCAAGGTTGCTGAAGGTAATCGGCAGCGTTACCGATGGGCATCGGCAAATAGAATGTGCCTCTTCGATACTGGCGACACGCTTCATTAATCACCCAGATGGCTTCGAGGACGGATCGACTCGTCCTATCTGTTTTCTGAGCGATCCGTAGTTCTTTAAGGAATATCTCTGCCAAAGCCAACCTATTTATGAACTTTCGTAACCCTGAAATGAGGGGTTTAGGGGTGAAATGCTGTATGGTGGGGTGGGCGGGATGCTATGCGCTCACTGGATCTTGTGGCGTATCTTCTGCAGGTAGCTCTTCATGGCTGTGGCGTCCTTGCGGCTGATGATGTCGAGCAGTTCATTCAGTTCAGTGCGTATGCCTTCTACCTGGGCGGGGGTGCGGGGGTTGAAGAGGATCTCCTGTAGCAGGTAGTCGTCTTCGTTGAGCACGCCTTTGGCGATGGCCATGTGTCGCTTGAAGGTGGTGCCCGGCGCATCCTGGGGCTTCATCACGGCGGCAAACACGAAGGTGGAGACGAAGGGGATGGAGAGGGAGTAGGCTACGGTCTCGTCGTGCTCGTCGAAGGTGTACTCGAAGATGTTGAGCCCGAGGCTTTGGTAGAGGTCCTTGAAGAAGGCCTTGCCCATGTGGTCGCCCTCGCTGATGATGATGGCGTTCTCGGTGCTCAGCTTGTCGAGGTTGGCAAAGGTGGGGCCAAACATGGGGTGGGTGGACACGTAGCGGAACCCGCACTGCTCGTACCATGCCTGCAGCCCGGTCTTGACCGAGGCGATGTCGCTGAGGATGCAGTCGTTGGGCAATGTGGGCAGCACCTGCTCGAAGGCCTCGAGGGTGTACTTGACGGTGGCGGCATTGATGACCAGCTCGGGGCGGAAGGCGCGTATCTCGTCTAGTGTGGTGTAGCGGTAGCAGTTGTAGATGAAGCGCAGCTTGCGCGGGTCTACGTCGTAGACGGCTGTCTCGTGCTTGAAGCTGAGCACGTCGGTGAAGAAGGAGCCCATCTTGCCGGCTCCCAGGATCAGTATTCTCATAGGGCTTATTGGTTGATGATTTCCATTTGTTGGCGTACGCTGTCTTCGTGGATGGCCTCGAAGACTCTTTTGATGAGCTCGGCACTCATGCCGCAGAGGGTGGCCTGTGCTCCGCGCTTGTCGAGGATCTCGTTGTAGCGGGTGGTCTGCAGCACGGTCATCCCGTGCTCCTTCTTGAAGGTGCCTATCTCGCGGCACACACGCATGCGCTTGGCGAGTACCTCGATGAGCTGGTTGTCGCACTCGTCGATCTGTGCGCGGAGTTGTGCGAGGTTCTCCGTGGTGTGTTTCTCGTCGCGGATGACGAGGAGGCTGAGGATGTAGCTGAGCACGTCGGGGGTCACCTGCTGGGCGGCATCGCTCCATGCTCCGTCGGGGTGGCAGTGGCTCTCGACGATGAGGCCGTCGAAGCCCAGGTCCATGGCCTGTTGGCAGAGTGGGGCCACGAGCTCGCGCTTGCCGCCGATGTGGCTGGGGTCGCAGAAGATGGGGAGCTCGGGGATGCGGCGGCGCAGTTCGATGGGGATGTGCCACTGCGGCAGGTTGCGGTAGATCTTCTTGTCGTAGGTGGAGAAGCCGCGGTGGATGGCGCCCAGACGCCGCACTCCTGCGCCGTTGATTCGCTCCATGGCTCCTATCCATAGCTCGAGGTCGGGGTTGACGGGGTTCTTGACCAGGACGGGGATGTCCACTCCCTTGAGGGCGTCGGCAATCTCCTGCACGGCAAAGGGGTTGGCGGTGGTGCGGGCACCTATCCAGAGGATGTCGATGCCAGCGTTGAGGCATTCCTCTACATGCTTGGCGGTGGCCACTTCGGTGGTGACGAGCATGCCGGTCTCTTCCTTTACTCGCTTGAGCCAGGCCAGGCCCTCGGTGCCTATGCCCTCGAAACCGCCCGGCTTGGTGCGTGGCTTCCAGATGCCGGCGCGGAAGATGCGGGTGCCGTTCTTGGCCAATTGGTGTGCTGTGCTCATGACTTGCTCTTCGGTCTCGGCACTGCAGGGGCCTGCGATGATGGTGGGGCGCTTGTCGTCAATGCCTGTGAGTGCGAGGGGGTTCAGTTCTAGTTCCATAGTTGTATGTATATTTTTGTTAAGTTATTCCATGATGGCTTTGATTCTTTCCAGTGCTTCGGCCAGTCGGTCCTCCTTGGCGCAGAGCGAGATGCGGATATGTCGCTTGCCGTTGCTGCCGAAGATGAATCCCGGGGCGATGAAGACGCGGGCCTCGTGTAGTATCTTCTCGGTCAGCTGCTCTGCGTCGAGGTAGGTGTCGGGGATGCGTCCCCAGAGGAACATGCCCACCTGGTGTGGGTCGAAACGGCAGCCCAGGGTGCGCATGATCTCTTCGCCCAATAGGCGGCGGCGACGATAGACGTTGATGTTGGCCTCCTCGTGCCACTCGGCGCTGTTGCTGTAGGCCTGCGCGGCGGCCAACTGCATGGGGCGGAAGGTGCCCGAGTCGATGTTGCTCTTGACCTTCAGTATCCATTGCACAAACTGTGCGTTGGTGGCCAACAGGCCGATGCGCCATCCTGGCATGTTGTGGCTCTTGCTCATGGAGTTGAACTCGATGCAGCACTCCTTGGCGCCCGGCACGCTGAGGATGCTCAATGGCTTGTCGTTCAGGATGAAGCTGTAGGGGTTGTCGTTCACGATGACGATGTTGTGTCGGCGTGCAAACTCGACCAAGCGCTCATATAGCTCTGGGGTGGCATTGGCCCCGGTGGGCATGTTGGGGTAGTTGGTCCACATCAGCTTCACGCGGCTCAGGTCCATCTGCTCCAGCTCTTCGAAGTCGGGGTGCCAGTGGTTGTCCTCACGGAGGTTGTAGTGCACCACCTCGCAGCCCAGGAGCTGGCTCAGTGCCGTGTAGGTGGGGTAGCCCGGGTTGGGTACCAGCACCTGGTCGCCAGGATTGACGAAGGCCAATGTGATGTGCAGGATGCCCTCCTTGGAGCCGATGAGTGGCTGGATCTCTGTGTCTGGTTCGAGATCTACGTGGTACCAGCGTCCGTACCAGTCGGCCATGGCCTTGCGTAGCTCGGGGATGCCAGCCGTAGGTTGGTATCCGTGTGTGTCGGTGCGTCGGGCCTGCTCGCACAGTACGTCGATGGTCGCCTCGGAAGGGGGCATGTCGGGGCTCCCGACACCCAGGCTGATGATGTCTTTGCCGGCGGCATTCATATGGGCCACCTCCTTCAGCTTGCGGCTGAAGTAGTACTCGCTGACGTGCGTGAGGCGATGGGCCGGCACGATGCTATAGGGTTGATGTACATTCTTCATATTCTCCTAATATTTTGAGTTCACGGGTGAGTGGCGCCACGGCATCGATGCTCTGTCGGAAACGCAGGTAGTCGCCGAACACGACGTCGACGTGGAACAGGTACTCCCACTCGCGGCCGATGATGGGCAGTGACTGTATCTTGGTGAGGTTGATGTTGTAGAACGAGAAGATGCTGAGCACCTGCGATAGGCTGCCCTCGCTGTGGGGGAGCGAGAAGACGATGTTGGCCTTGTTTATCTTGGAGCGTTCGCGCAGGTCGTCGGCTGCCCAAGGGTCGCATACGACCAGAAAGCGGGTGAAGTTGTGCTTGTTGGTCTCGATGCCCTCTTCCAGCACCTTCATGTCATACAGCTCGGCTGCATAGCTGGAGCAGATGGCGGCGTGTCCTCTCAGGTTGTTGCGCTTGATGGCCTCGGCGCAGCTTGCCGTGTCGGCTGCCTCCACGACCTTCAGGCCCGGATGGCGCTTCAAGAACTGCTGGCACTGGGCCAGAGCTACGGGGTGGGAGTTTACTTCGGTCAGCGTGTCCCAATCGTCGTCGGGGAGGCAGACGCAGTGGTGTTGGATGCGGAGCTTGTGCTCACCCACAATCGTCGCTCCGCTATTGCTGAGCAATTCGTAGTTGTGGAGCAGGCTCCCGGCAATCGTGTTCTCGATGGCCAGCATGCCTATCACATGCCTGTCTGCCTTCATGTGGTCGAAGATGTCTTCGAATGTGTTGCAGCAGATCAGGTCTAGCTCCTCGTCACGGAAGAACTGGTGGGCTGCTATGTCGTGGAACGAGCCCGGTATACCTTGTATGGCTATTCTTTTCATTGTTGTCCTCTTTGTCTGGTAAAACAAAAATCCCGCCTCAAATGAAGCGGGATTCTATTGTTATAATCAAGTGTCAATTCTCTGTCAACATATGCATGCAACCTCCCGCTTCACTTCATTGCTAAAGTAAAAGTAATAAAAGAAGAAGAAAGATGTCGCGTGTAATGCTCTCATGTTGTCTGGTTGCTTAAAGTCTCTTAAATATTGTCTTTTGTTGCTTTTTGTTTGTTAATGCGCCGCAAATGTAGCAATTTTTTAGTAGAAACAAGAAAAAAGTGATATTTTTTTTGTTGTGTCGTGCTTTTTATGGCGAAATCAAACAAAAAATCCCCAGCATTGCTGCTGAGGATTTCTTTGGGTGACTAGTGGGATTCGAACCCACGACATTCAGAACCACAATCTGACGCTCTAACCGACTGAACTATAGTCACCATTTTGAGTGCTCTCTGTCGAAAGCGGTGCAAAGGTACGACAATATTTTGAATCTGCAAGCATTTGGGCATAACTTTTTTCATTATAACGTAAAAAAAGAGTAAAAGGAGGGGTGTGAGGGCGAATAATTTGCTTTTTCTCTCGGCTTTTACTATCTTCGCACGGATAAGAATAATAGGAGTATGAGCGAAGAGAAATACATCAGCGTCAAGGGAGCACGCGTGAATAATCTGAAGAATGTGGAGGTGGACATCCCGCGGGGTAAGCTCGTGGTGGTGACGGGACTCTCGGGCTCGGGCAAGTCGTCGCTGGCCTTCGACACGCTCTATGCCGAGGGGCAGCGCCGCTATGTGGAGAGCCTGTCGTCGTATGCACGCCAGTTCCTGGGGCGCATGAAGAAGCCCGAGTGTGACTTCATCAAGGGGTTGCCGCCTGCCATCGCCATCGAGCAGAAGGTGAGCTCGCGCAACCCGCGCTCTACGGTGGGCACGTCGACGGAGATCTATGAGTACCTGCGCCTGCTCTTCGCTCGGGTGGGCAAGACCTACTCGCCTGTGACGGGACAGCTGGTGAAGAAGCACGACACCGAGGATGTGGTGGCCTGCATGCGCTCCTACAGCCCCGGCACACGCTTCACGGTGCTGGCTCCGCTCATCGTGCGCGAGGGGCGCACCCTGGAGGAGCAGCTCACCATCTGTATGCAGCAGGGATTTGCGAGGGTAGAGGTGGAGACCCACCCTAACCCTCCCTGTGAGGGAGGGGACGCAAGCAGGGTGTCCTCTTCGCTGGGTCGTGATATAATGCGCATAGAAGACTATTTATCCGAGTTGTCTGCAGGCTCCCTCCCTCACAGGGAGGGGAGGGGTGGGTCCCCCTATCTTGTAGTCGACCGCCTCAGCGTGGACGATAGCAAGGAGACCGTCAGCCGCCTCATCGACAGTGTGGAGACGGCCTTCTATGAGGGGGGAGGGGAGTGCATGCTGCGCTTCTATCCCGCAGGCATCCTGCACACCTTCAGCAAGCGCTTTGAGGCCGATGGCATCACCTTCGAGGAGCCCACGGAACAGCTCTTCTCCTTCAACTCGCCCATGGGAGCCTGCCCCACGTGTGGTGGTTTCGGGCGGGTGATCGGCATCGATGAACAGCTGGTGGTACCCAACACGGCCCTCTCGGTGTATGACGGCTGCGTGGTGTGTTGGCGTGGCGAGAAGATGAGTGCCTGGCGTGACGAGTTTATCCAGATTGCGGCCCAGCACAACTTCCCCATCTTCACCCCCTACTATGAGCTCACCCAAGCGCAGAAGGACTTCCTCTGGCATGGGCCGAGGACGAAGCCCTGCATCGACTCCTTCTTCAAGATGCTCGAGGAGAACCAGTATAAGATACAGTACCGCGTGATGCTGGCCCGCTACCGCGGTAAGACGATATGTCCCACGTGTCACGGCTCGCGCCTGAAGAAGGAGGCCGAGTATGTGAAGGTGGGCGGGCGCAACATCAGCGAACTGGTGGAGATGCCCGTGACGGAGCTGCACCGCTTCTTTGCCCAGCTCACGCTCGACGAGCACGAGGCCGCCATCGCCAAGCGCCTATTGGTGGAGATCAATAGCCGCCTGCAGTGCCTGCTCGACGTGGGGCTCGGCTATCTCACGCTGAACCGACTGAGCAACACGCTCTCGGGTGGCGAGAGCCAGCGCATCAACCTCGTCACCTCGCTGGGCAGCCCGCTCGTGGGGTCGCTCTATATCCTCGACGAGCCCAGCATAGGCCTCCATAGCCGCGACACCGACAAGCTGGTGCGCGTGCTGCGTCAGCTGCAGGAGGCGGGCAACACGGTAGTGGTCGTGGAGCACGACGAGGACATCATCCGTCGTGCCGACTACATCATCGACGTGGGTCCCCACGCAGGACGACTGGGCGGAGAGATCGTGTATCAGGGCGACATGCACGACCTGCAGCACGGGACGGAGAGCCACACCGTGCGCTATCTCCTCGGCGAGGAGACCATCGCCGTGCCTGAGAGCCGCCGCCCGTGGAACAACTATATCATGGTGCGCGGAGCGCGCCACCATAACCTCAAGGGCATCGACGTGAAGTTTCCGCTCAACGTGATGACCGTGGTGACCGGTGTCAGCGGAAGTGGCAAGAGTTCGCTCGTGCGCGATGTCCTCTATAATGCCTTGGCACGCGAGTATAAGGAGGGCGAGGAGCGCCCCGGCGAGCACCTGGGCATCGAGGGCGACGTGCGCATGATCAAGGCGGTGGAGTTTGTCGACCAGAACCCCATAGGCAAGTCGTCGCGCTCGAACCCCGTGACCTATCTCAAGGCCTATGACGAGATACGCAAGCTCTTTGCCGAGCAGCCCCTCTCCAAGCAGCTGGGCTACACGGCGGGCTACTTCTCCTTCAATAGCGAGGGAGGACGCTGCGAGGAGTGCAAGGGCGAGGGTGTCATCACTGTGGAGATGCAGTTCATGGCCGACCTCGTGCTCGAGTGTGAGGCCTGCCACGGCAAGCGCTTCAAGGCCGACACGCTGCTCGTGACCTATCATGACAAGAACATCTATGATGTGTTGGAGATGACCGTCAACCAAGCCATCGAGTTCTTCACCGAGCATGGCGCCACCAAGGTGGTGCGCCGACTGAAGCCGCTACAGGACGTGGGGCTCGGCTATGTGAAGCTGGGACAGAGCTCGTCGACCCTCTCGGGCGGTGAGAACCAACGCGTGAAGCTGGCCTACTATCTCAGCCAGGAGAAGAGCGACCCCACGATGTTTATCTTCGATGAGCCCACCACGGGACTCCACTTCCACGACATCAAGCGCCTGATGCAGTCGTTTGACGCGCTCATCTCGCGCGGCCACACCATCGTCATCATCGAGCACAACATGGAGGTCATCAAGTGTGCCGACCACATCATCGACATCGGCCCCGAAGGGGGCGACCGCGGGGGCAGCCTGGTCGTTGCAGGCACTCCCGAGGAGGTGGCGGCATGTGAGGAGAGCTACACGGGGCAGTTCCTCAGGGAGAAGCTTTGAGAGGGAGAGTGTACAGGAAAAGCTATTAACTATATGAACATGAAAAAGTTTGTAATGTCTTTGATGCTGTTGATGGCAGTAGTCCTCACGGCTCGTGCCCAGCAGGGCGACTACTATGTGAAGTATGGCGCCGACGTGAAAGTGGCCCATAGCGCTCATTACCCCAAGGCTGTGGGCGTGGCCAATGTGCGTGGTGAGGAGCAGCGGCTCGAGGGTATCGCCTCGGCACCCCGCAGTGCGGCCTACTTCGACAAGACGGAGACCGTCTTCGAGGTGAAGAGCGGCGAGACCGTCACGCCGATTATCGAGATCAATGGAGCCTGGATGCACGGCTACGTCTTTGTGGACTGGAACGGCAACAAGCAGTTTGATGTCGTGCTCGAAGGCGACGGTCCCTTCATCAAAGGCGAGGGTAACGAACTCGTGTGCTGGTCGCTCTACGACAAGGGAGGCGAGGGCAACTCGGGCTGGAACAGTGCGGGACTCGCGGTGAGCGGCGATGTGCTGGCGCCTGGTTCGTTTCGTGTGTCCGAGGGCCTCGAGGTGGGCTCTACCTACCGCATGCGCTACGGCGTGATGTGGAACTGCATCGACCCCACAGGCGACTATGCCAACTTCGTCAGCGATGGCGGCTCACTCATCGACGTCACGCTGCGTATCTCGGGCATCGCCAGCGAGGATGAGATGCGAGACTATCCCATCAATGACTATGCCGAGCCCCGTGTGGGCACTGCGCCCGACGCTGCCAAGTGGGGCGCCATGGCCGATGGCCTGCAGGCCTCGTGGGCATCGCGCGACGAACATTACAAGCTGCATGAGGTGCCCGTCCTGACGCCGAAGAGCGAGGCCACCCTGCGTGCATGGCAGGGCGAGCGTGCCAACATACAAGCGGTGCTCTACAGCAAGAGCGACCAAGGTAACCTCTCGGTGCGCATGACCGAGTGGAAGAAGGGCGGCAAGGCCACAGGCATCAAGGATGCGGGCGAGGCACGCTTTGTCAACTATGTCATTACCGACGACTATGCATCGTGTGGCAACCACCCCATGAGCTGGGACAAGTGGCTCGTGGCCGATGTCATCGACCAGGACAAGCCCCATGCCGTGCCTGCCATGGAGACACGCCCCGTGTGGTGTACGCTGGAGATACCGCGCGGCATCGAAGCCGGCGAGTATGCTACCGCCCTCGAGGTGGTCGATGAGGCTGGCAAGGTGGTCAAGAGCCTCGAGCTCACGGTCATCGTGGACGGACATGAGCTGCCCGAGGTGAAGGATCAGAAGTTCCACCTCGACTTCTGGCAGCAGCCCTATGCCGTGAGCCGCTACTACGGCGTGGAGCGCTGGAGCGACGAGCACCTCGAAGCCCTGCGTCCCTACCTGAAGGCGTTGGGCAGGGCCGGTCAGCGTGTGGTGTCGGCCATCCTCTTCTATGAGCCTTGGGGAGAGCAGACACACGACCTCTTCGACCCCATGGTGCAGACCGTGAAGAAGGCCGACGGCTCCTGGGCCTACGACTACACCGTGTTTGACAAGTACGTGGAGCTGTGTGCCGAGTATGGCATCGACAAGTTTATCAACTGCTTTTCCATGGTGCCTTGGGACATGAGCTTCCGCTACTGGGACGAGGCTTCAGAGAGCTACAAGGCCGTGCAGACCAACACCGCTACCGAGGAGTACCGCGAGCTGTGGACCTCGTTCCTCACCGCCTTCAAGGCACACCTCATCGAGAAGGGGTGGTTTGAGAAGACCAACATTGCCCTCGACGAGCGTCAAGAGGCCGACATGCTCAATGCCTATGCCATCGCTGGCGGCTTGGGCTTCAACATGGCCTTGGCTGGTAACTACCACAGCTCACTGTGCGACAAGTTCCGCGACCTGTGCGTGCAACTGGGCCAGGAGGGCCGTTTCACCGCCGCCCAGCTTGCCGAGCGTAAGGCCAAGGGGTGGGTGAGCACCTACTACACCAGCTGTGCCAATGCCGAGCCCAACATCTACAGCAACTCATTCCCTGCCGAGGCAGCCTACCTGCCCATCTATGCAGCCAAGATGAACCTCGACGGCTACCTGCACTGGGCATGGATGAACTGGGACGAGCACCCCTTGACCGACAGCCGTTTCCGCAAGTTCGGTTCGGGCGACACCTATTGCTACTATCCCGGCAACCGCTCCAGCATCCGATTTGAGCGACTCATCGAGGGTATCCACCAGTATGAGAAGATACAGATCCTGCGCGAGGAGTATAAGGACGATGCCGACCGCCTCTACAAGCTCAACACGTTGCTGGGCCGTTTCAACAGCTCGACGATGGCCGGCACCGCATGTGCAGCCCTCGTCAACGACCTCGAGGACTTCCTCAATGGCGTGGACGTAGAGCTGCCCGAGCCTCCCGCCATCGCTACGGGTTACTACCACTTGTCCAGCAAGGCTACCAGCCGTCACGAACACCTTTACAATAATGCGCTGCTCGAGGGCAATGGTAGCCGCATCACCCTGCAGTCAGACTCCAAGGTGACCACCAATGGCGGCATCTGGCACATCACCTCACTGGGCGGTGGCAAGATAGGCATCAAGAATGGTGACGGCAACCCCATCGTGGCTGGAAACAACAATGCAGGCGTCATGGGCTCATACACCGAGCTCACCATCGGTGCTGTCAAGGAGGCTGGAGGCAAGAGCTGGTACTTCTTCGAAGAGGCGCTCAACTGCTCCAACAACTCCTATAAGATAGGCGACATCAATCACCTCACCCTCTGGGCTGCAGGCGGCTCGGGCGCTGATGACAACTTGTGGCGCGTGGAGCCCGTGAGCGTAGAGGGCAAGACCATCTACAACGTAGTAGTGGAGGGTAGTGCCGATGGCTATGTCGTATATAATAATGGTACTACCATGCAGAATGCCTTCGACGGGGGCTTCTTCATCACCAGCAAGGCCATCACCAAGGAGCAGCTCTCGGCAGGCATCGTGGGCAACGAACTCAAGGACGATGCCGTCATCACCATCGAGGGCACCACGATCAGAGTGAGCGGCCTCAAGCCCCTCATCATGAAGCAGGACCTCTACAACACGAGCAAGGGCGATGGCGTGGTGCCTCCCTATCGTATCCCCGGCATCACCACAGCCTATAACGGCAGACTCATCACTGCTGCTGCACGCCTTGTGTGTGGTACCGACCCTGGCTACGGACAGGTCGACGTGGTGTGTCGCACCAGCGATGACCATGGCGACACGTGGAGCGACATGATCGATGTCGCCGTGGGCAATGGCAAGACCTCGGCCACGGTGAACTACTTTGAGACTGCCTTCGGTGACCCCGCCATCGTGGCCGACCGCACCAGCAGCGAAGTGCTCATCATTGCCGTGGCTGGATGTACCGTGTATGGCAACGGCCACACTACGCGCCAGAACCCCAATATGATAGCTACCATCCATAGCACCGACAATGGCGACACCTGGGGCAAGCCCGTCAATGTCACCGAAGATATCTATAGCCTCTTCGATAGCGGCTATCCCATGCAGGCTGCCTTTGTGGGCGGTGGTAAGGTGTTTCAGAGCCGCATCGTGAAGAAGGACAAGTACTACCGCCTCTATGCAGCCATGTGTGCCCGTCCCAATGGCAATCGCGTCATCTACTCCGACGACTTTGGCCGCACCTGGCATGCGCTGGGTGGAGCCTCGGCACTCCCTGCTCCTGGTGGTGATGAACCCAAGTGTGAGGAGCTGCCCGACGGACGTGTCATCCTCTCGAGCCGTGTGGGTGGTGGACGCATCTATAATATATATACCTATAGTAATACCCTCACCGCTGAAGGCTCGTGGAGCACCGATGTGAAGAGCACCTTCGAGGGCGCGGGACATGGTGCGGGCGGCAACTCGACCAACGGAGAGATACTCGTCGTGCCCGTAGTGCGTAATAGAGACGGTAAGGAGATGTATCTTGCCCTGCAGTCGCTCCCCACAGGTGGTGGACGCAGTCACGTGGGTATCTACTACAAGGAGCTGACCGAGGTGGCTGACATCAGCACCGTGGCAGGCTTTGCTACCGATTGGAATGGCTTCTATCTCGTGACCGACAAGTCCTCGGCCTACAGCTCCATGGACTTGCAGGCCGATGATCGCATCGGCTTCATCTACGAGGAGACGCTCACAGGCTTCGGTCGTGTGCCCAATCCCGTATCTACCAGCTTCCCCAATGGCGAGGGTACACATAACTTTGACGGATTTGACAACATCTACGTGGCCTATAGCCTCGAGCATCTTACCGATGGGGCTTACAGCATCAAGCGTGATGTGGACCGCCGTGCCTTCCTGTGCGGCTACTTCGCAGCGCTCATTGCGGATGCTCCTGATGAGGTGAAGGCGCAGGTGGAAGCTGCCCTCGATGCGCTGAGTGGCGAGCCCACTACTGCCGAGATTGATGAGATCTATCGTCTGCTCTCCAAGGTGGAGCAGGGAGGAGAGGGTGTGCTCCCTTTTACGCCAAGTGCGGATGGTAGGGACGTGTGGTACTACATCCGCTACAAGGAGACAGGACGCAACAACCCCACGCTCACCAACGGAGCATGGGGCTACCTGGCCGATGACCTGCGATTTACCGAGGCGCAGGCCGAGAGTGATGCTCAATGGTGGAAGTTCGTTGATAACGGCAACGGGGCATACCACATCGTGAGCAAGACGGGTAAGTATATCGTGCCTGCTGCCACGATCACCAGCAGCAAGGCCGTTCCTAATGCGGCATGGAGCGTGGAACTGTCTGCTACTGAGGGGATGTATGTCCTCTATAATGGCACTGTGGCGACACAGATGCATGCCAACAAGGACACACGCCTCATCAACTGGGGATACAATACCAATGGGACGGGGCCACGAAAGAATGATGCCGGATGTAACTTTGAGTTCCTATTGGCTCACGACACCGACATCGCTACACCTAGCATGGGGACTACAGCTCCAGCCGCCGTCTATGACCTCATGGGCCGTCGTGTGGCTCATCCTGCCAAGGGTATCTACATCGTGGATGGCCACAAGGTGGTGGTCAATGACTGAGCGATTGGGCCATCCCAATGGGGGGGCTTGAGACAGGTGGAAAATAAAAGAGGTAGCGCATCAGCGTTACCTCTTATAATGTTGTTCTCGGGGAGAGATTACTTCTTCTTGCCGTTGAACTCGTCAGAAATAGTCAATTTCTTGCGACCCTTAGCACGACGTGCAGCCAATACGCGACGACCATTAGCGGTAGCCATTCTCTCACGGAAACCATGTTTGTTCTTTCTCTTTCTCAGAGAAGGTTGAAATGTTCTTTTCATTGCTCTGTACTATTTTATTGTTCTTCTTTTTTCTAAATCTTGCGCCTTTTCGTCGTTAGGCTGCGTAATCGGGTTGCAAAAGTAGAGACTTTTTTTGAAATGACCAAAAAATGTGCTGATTTTGTGCAAAACATTTGGGTATTTTTCTGTTTTCTACTAATTTTGCACCCGAAAACAAGGAGAAAAGTAATATAAACTATAAATAAAAGATTAGAGAAAGTTATGATTAATGCTCAAGACATCAAGAAAGGTACCTGCATCCGCATGGATGGTAAGTTGTACTTCTGTATCGATTTCCTTCACGTAAAACCCGGTAAGGGTAACACCTTCATGCGTACTACTCTGAAGGACGTAGTAGACGGCTATGTATTGGAGCGTCGTTTCAACATCGGTGAGAAGTTGGAGGATGTACGCGTAGAGCGTCGTTCACACCAGTTCCTCTATCAGGAGGGCGATGACTACATCTTCATGAACAACGAGACCTTCGACCAGCACCCCATCGCCAAGGAGCTCATCACTGGCGTTGACTACCTCAAGGAGAGCATGGATGTAGAGGTTGTGGTAGATGCTTCTACCGAGACCGTACTTTACGCTGAGCTTCCCACCAAGGTTGTGCTCCAGATCAGCTACACCGAGCCCGGCCTCAAGGGTGACACCGCTACTAACACACTCAAGCCCGCTACACTCGAGACTGGTGCCGAGATCCGCGTACCTCTCTTCATCAACGAGGGCGAGTACGTTGAGGTTGACACTCGCGACGGTTCATACGTTGGTCGTGTGAAGATGTAATATACCGCAGAGCGTGCTCTGCTATTAAATGATAGAAGGACAATGGACGATGGATATTTCCGGAGTCGATTGTCCTTTCTTTATATTCGGAAACGTTATGACAGATAAACTGGCTATCAATCGTTGGGCAGAGGAGGACCGCCCACGTGAGAAAATGATGAACAAGGGAGCTCAAGCGCTGAGCAATGCCGAGCTGCTGGCCATCTTGATAGGATCGGGCAGCGGTGACGACTCTGCCGTAAGCCTCATGCAGAAGGTGTTGGCTGCCTACGGCAACAGTCTCGACCGCGTAGGCCGTCTCAGCATGGAGGAACTGTGCCACTTCAAGGGCATCGGTCCTGCCAAGGCCATTACCATCCTTGCAGCCTGTGAGCTGGGGCGTCGTCGTGCTGTGGAGCAGCCCGAGCGAAAGCAGGTACGCTCGGCAGCACAGGTTTACGAATACTACTACCCCTACCTTTGTGATGCACCCGTCGAGGAGTGTCATGTGCTGCTGCTCAACCAATCGGCCAGGATCATCGACTCGGTGCGCATCGGTACTGGAGGCCTCACAGAGACAGTGGTCGATGTGCGTCTTATCTTACGCGAGGCTCTGCTCAAGCGTGCTACCAGCCTTATCCTCTGTCATAATCATCCATCGGGCAACCTTCGCCCCAGCGCCCACGATGACCACCTCACCCGACAGGTGCAGGAGGCTGCAAAACTCTTGAACCTCACGCTGGCCGACCATGTTATCTTCACTGACCACGGCTATTATAGCTATGCCGATGAGGGACGATTGTAAAAAATATATTACTTTTGCAGCATAAATAGGATACTCATGTACGATATAGACTTAATCCGCAAGGACTTCCCCATCCTGGGCCGCCAAGTATATGGCAAACCATTGGTGTATCTCGACAATGGAGCCACCACGCAGAAGCCCCGCACCGTGGTCGATGCCATCACCGAGGAGTATTACTCGGTGAATGCCAACGTACACCGCGGCGTACACTTCCTCTCGCAGGAGGCCACCAAGCTGCACGAAGCCTCACGCGAGCGTGTGCGTCAGTTTATCAACGCTGCCTCGACGAACGAGATCATCTTCACCCGTGGCACCACCGAGGCCATCAACCTGCTGGCATCGTCGTTTGGCGAGGCTTTCCTTCGCGAGGGCGACGAGGTCATCGTCTCCACCATGGAGCACCATAGCAACATCGTGCCCTGGCAACTGCTCGAGGCCCGCAAAGGTATCAAGTTGCGTGTGATACCCATCACCGACAGGGGTGAGATCTGCATGGACGAGTATGTGAAACTCTTCAATGAGCGCACCCGCCTCGTCTCCGTGATGCACGTGTCGAACGTACTGGGCACGGTCAATCCCATCCGCGAGATGATACGCATCGCCCACGAGCACGATGTACCCTTCGCGGTGGATGGCGCGCAAAGCGTGCCCCATATCAAGGTCGACGTACAGGAGCTAGATGCCGACTTCTACGCCTTCAGCGCCCACAAGGTATATGGCCCCACGGGCATCGGCGTGCTCTACGGCAAGGAGCATTGGCTCGACCGTATGCCTCCCTATCAGGGTGGTGGCGAGATGATACAGACCGTATCGTTTGAGCGCACCACCTTCAACGAACTCCCATATAAATTTGAGGCCGGCACGCCCGACTACATCGGCACCACAGCCTTTGCTCGTGCCCTCGACTATGTGTCGGCACTCGGCATAGACAACATTGCTGCTCATGAGAAGGCACTCACCGACTATGCTCTGCAACGCCTCCGCGAGATACCCGAGATGCGCATCATCGGCGAAGCCGAGGAGCGCGGCGCCGTCATCTCCTTCAATGTAGGCGACATACACCCCTCTGACCTGGGCACCCTGCTCGACCGCCTCGGCATAGCCGTGCGCACCGGCCATCACTGCGCCCAGCCCCTGATGCAGCGCATGGGCATCCCCGGCACCGTACGCGCCTCGTTTGCCCTGTACAACACCATGGCCGAGGTCGATGCCCTCGTAGCCGCAGTGGATAGGGTGAGGAAGATGTTCTAATTCAGCCCCTTACGGATATCAACATCTAATTGCGTCCGCACTGCGGTCGCAATGCCCCACGACAATAAAGGCGCAGATTCTACACTGATTGCTATTTTAATTGCGAACACACCGTATTCACAATTGGATAAACTCGATAGAATTGACTGCACATTTGTAGATTGAAGCATTGCTGTTATGAAAAGAACCAAAGAAACAAGCCAACAGGTGGCTTCTCAGAAGGGATTGCTCCCCTGTCTCCATCCCGAACTCGTAGAGGCTGGCTGCGACGAAGCGGGTCGTGGCTGCTTGGCTGGCGATGTATATGCTGCTGCGGTAATCTTGCCGCCCGACTACTCGCATCCCTTGCTCAATGATTCGAAGCAGCTGACAGAGAAGCAGCGCTATGCCTTGCGCGAGGATATCGAGCGTGATGCCTTGGCGTGGGCACTTGGCATCGTGACGGCTAAGGAGATTGATGAGATAAACATCCTTAATGCCTCTATCCTTGCTATGCACCGTGCGTTGGATGGGCTGAAGGTGCGCCCCGAATATGTCGTGGTGGATGGCAATAAGTTCAAACCCTATGGTGATACGCCCCACGAGACCGTGGTCAAAGGCGATGGTAAGCTGATGAACATTGCTGCTGCCTCCATCCTTGCCAAGACCTACCGCGACGACTACATGAACCGCTTGCATGAGGAATATCCCCACTATGACTGGAATCACAACAAAGGTTACCCCACGGCCAAGCATCGTGCCGGCATCAAGGAGCATGGCTTGACGCCCTATCATCGTATGAGCTACAACCTCCTCGGTGATGGACAGCTCTCGCTGGACTTTGGCGTATAAAAAACAGGCAAAGACGGGATGTCTCTCCCTATCAGCTTATGGACGTAATGTCTGATTCAGATGTCCTTATGTGTTATTTGATAATGAATTTTCTGCCTTCAATGAGGTTGATGCCTCTCTGAGGATGGGCTAGGCGTTGTCCTGCGATATTGTATACTTGCTGGGCTTGTGTGGTCGCAGGGAGAGACTGGATGTCTGTAGCCGTAGCAAAGCATAAGGTGAGCGTAGAGGCTTCGGAGATATCGCATTCCATCCAGCACTGGTTGGCGGCAATGGGTGTAGAGCTATTGATGGCGCTCATGCAGGGGGTGCCGTCTTGTCTTGTAAGGCAATACCTGCGGGTGTCGTCATCAGGTGTTAGTGTGCATGAAACATAGGTGCCTCTGAGTAATGATTGCTCAAGCGAACCTTTGGCGCGACTGTCCGACATCGTGATGGGGAGGGCATAGGTCCCTTCTTCTCCTTTGATGATGGTGGGAGTGCAACTCTTGAGGGTTTCTCCTGGCTTGGCGATGGAGGTCAGGATGGAGGTGTAAGTGTTTGTCTCTGCGTCAAATGTTATATCTGTGGCTGTAGCATCATAGGCACAGAGCCCTTCGGGGAGGATGACGTTGAAGGGCAGGCAGAGGGGTGTGGCTCCATCTGCAGAAAGGGTAAGGGGGAAGGATTCTAATTCTTCGATGCCAAAACTGGCAAGACCAGCCTTGGTGGACTTGTCGTTTCCCGCAACGCCGTGTTCGGTGTAGATGTTTACGTAATTGATGCCGTCACTCGTGCTGCGAATCTTGTATATATCAGCCGTGGAGGTCTCTTCGAAAAGGTATACTCCAGCTTCGGCCTCGTCGTCGGAGAACATGATGTGTCCCCATCCCGTGAGGCGTGGCTCGCACAGTACCTTGCCTTGCACGGAGAGCGTGTAGCCACTCCCGGAGGGGCGTACGATGACTACTTCGTCGCCTGATGCCGAGCAGGTGTAGTGGTCAGGGGAGATGAATTTGTATCCCTCGTGCTTGCTGTTGTCGTGGGTGGTGTTGTAGTCGATGAAGAGGGGGTTGCCGTTGTAGGTGATGTGGTAGGCTCCGTGGAAGTCGGGGTTGATGACAACGGCAAAGGTGCGTATGGTGCCATCCTTCATGGCAATGATACCTATGTGTGAACCGTCGGATGCATCGCTTCGGATAGGTACGCAACTGAGGTCTGTGGCTGTGCCCTCAATGAAGTCACCGCTCACGGTGGCATCCTCGAGCGTTCCGAAATGGGTGGTGAGGTCAATCGTTTCTCCTGCTTGAGCGATGATGGTGACTCCGTCGTAGGAATGGTTGCGTATCTTCTCTAACTCTTCGTAGAGGTTATCGACTACAGCTGGGTGGGATGATGCCTTGTTGGTGGTCTCGTCGTACTCTCCATCTGTACGGAGGAAAATCTGCGGTGAGGTGGAGTAGCCTGTTTCTATCTTGGGACCCCATGGAATCATGGCTGCGCCGCCCTTGGGCTCGATGTACTTCCATGTTGAGGTGCGGAGTGTCAAGGTGTGGTTCTGTGCCATGCCGATAGCATAGGGTCGTCCCTTGTCGTTCTCGCCAAACCATGTGGATGTCTGCTCTGACTGTCCGTCAGGAGAGAGTGACTCTCCGTTGCTAACCCCTACGAGGTTGGCCATGACGTCGAGGAAATCAATCTGTGATACAAGGGCCTCCTTCACGGCTGGCTCCTTGATGAGTGCGGGCCAATGTACGATGAAGGGTACGCGGGTGCCGCCCTCGTAGGCGCTATACTTACCGCCTCGCAGACCGCCTGTGGGCGAATGCTCACCTACCAACTCTTCCGCTTGGTCCACGTAGCCATCGTCGAGGACGGGACCATTGTCGCTGGTGAGGATGATGAGGGTGTTGTCGAGCAGTCCCTGCTCCTCGAGGGTGCGCACAATCTCACCTACGCTCCAGTCGAACTGGACGATGGCGTCACCACGCAAACCCATTTCGCTCGTTCCACGGAAACGGGGATGAGGGAAGCGGGGAACGTGTACGTCGTTTGTCGCAAAGTAGATGAAGAAGGGGGTGTCGGTGTTCTCTTTGATAAAATCTACGGCGTGTTGGGTGATGCTGTCGGCTATGTTCTCGTCCTTCCAAAGGGCTGTGCCACCACCCTTCATGTAGCCTATGCGACCAATGCCATTGATGATGGAGTTGTCATGGCCATGCGAACTCTTGAGGTTGTAGAGCAGTTCAGGGTTGTCGCGTCCTGTGGGCTCTCCGTCGAAATTCTTGTTGTAGTTGACGTAGATGGGAGCTGATGGGTCATAATTGGCCACGCTGCTGTTCTCGATGAAGACGCAAGGCACTCTGTCGGCTGTGGCTGCCATGATGTAGGAGTAGTCGAACCCTATGTCAGGTAGGGCAGGGGAGATGGGCTTGTTCCAATCCTGCTGTCCTGTCTTGGCGCCAAGTCCAAGGTGCCACTTGCCGAAGGCTGCTGTGGTGTAGCCTGCCTCCTTGAATACGTCTGCTACAGTGTATTGGTCGGGTGAGACGATCATCGCAGCATCGCCTGCTGCCACATCTGTCCCCTGTTTTCGCCAAGGATACTCGCCTGTCAGCAGAGAATAGCGTGATGGAGTACTTGTTGAGGCTACGGCATGAGCGTTGGTGAAGCGCAGTCCATGTTCGGATAGTCGATTTACATTGGGTGTCTTGACACCTACGGCACCATAACACTCTAGGTCACCAAAGCCTAAGTCATCAGCATAAATCATCACTACATTGGGTCGAGTATTCTGGGAGGTGAGCTCGGGGGTAGTCTCTTGTGCAAGGAGCGCTCCAGGCAGAGTGGCCAACGAAAGGAGGCCGACATTCAAGTTCTTCATAGCATATTTTTTTTATATGACGCAACAAAGGTACGATAAACATTCCGTTGATAAAAGAATAGCAACGGGAAATATGCTTTGACTCTCGTAGGAGGGCAATAAATAAAGGAGACAAGCCGGCTTGTCTCCTTTATTGTGTTTAAGTGTGGGAGATTGATTACATCATGCCGTCCATGCCCATGCCAGGAGCCATGGGAGCGGGTTTCTCCTCCTTCTTCTCTACGATGACGCACTCTGTGGTGAGGAACATGCCTGCGATGGATGCAGCGTTCTCCAGTGCTACGCGTGTCACCTTGGCGGGGTCGACGACACCTGCAGCCTTCATGTTTTCGTACACGTCGGTGCGAGCATTGTAGCCATAGTCATCCTTACCCTCGCGTACCTTCTGTACGACAACTGCGCCCTCCTTACCAGCGTTAGAAACGATTTGACGGAGGGGCTCCTCAACAGCGCGTTTGATGATCTCGATACCGGTGGTTTCGTCAGCATTGTCGCCCTTGAGACCTTCGAGGGCATCGATAGCGCGGATGTAGGCTACACCACCACCAGGTACGATTCCCTCTTCGATGGCAGCGCGAGTAGCGCAAAGAGCATCGTCCACGCGGTCTTTCTTCTCTTTCATCTCGACCTCTGAAGCCGCACCTACATAGAGCACTGCAACGCCACCAGCGAGTTTGGCAAGGCGCTCCTGCAACTTCTCCTTATCGTAGTCGCTCTTTGTCGTGGCGATCTGTGCCTTGATCTGTGCTATGCGCTCAGCAATGGCTTCCTTGTTGCCTGCACCATTAACGATGGTGGTGTTGTCTTTCGATACGGTCACCTTGTCGCAGCGTCCGAGCATCTCGAGAGTAGCCTGCTCGAGTGACAAACCCTTCTCTTCGCTGATGACAATACCTCCAGTGAGGGTGGCGATATCCTCGAGCATCTCTTTGCGGCGATCACCGAAGCCAGGAGCTTTGACTGCGCAAATCTTGAGTTGTGTGCGGAGACGGTTCACTACGAGAGTGGTGAGGGCTTCGCTATCTACATCTTCAGCGATTACAAGGAGAGGACGGCCAGTCTGAACGGCAGGCTCAAGGATGGGAAGGAACTCCTTAAGGTTTGAAATCTTCTTGTCGAAGATGAGGATGTAGGGGTTGTCCATCACGCACTCCATCTTCTCGGTGTCTGTCACAAAGTAGGCTGACAGGTAACCGCGGTCAAACTGCATGCCCTCGACTACGCCGATAGAGGTCTCGGTACCCTTGGCCTCTTCGATGGTGATGACACCATCCTTTGATACGCGACGCATGGCGTCGGCAATGAGCTTACCGATTTCGGGGTCGTTGTTGGCTGAGATGGTTGCTACCTGCTCAATCTTGTCGTAGTCGCTACCCACAGCCTCGGCCTGCTCCTTGATGCTCTCTACCACCTTGGCTACAGCCTTGTCGATACCACGCTTGAGGTCCATGGGATTGGCTCCTGCGGTGACATTCTTGATGCCTACATTCACGATGCTCTGAGCGAGTACGGTAGCGGTAGTGGTTCCATCACCAGCATCGTCGCCTGTCTTTGATGCTACAGACTTTACGAGCTGTGCACCGGTGTTCATGAAGGGGTCAGCAAGCTCTACCTCCTTGGCTACGGTGACACCGTCCTTGGTGATGTGGGGAGCGCCGAACTTCTTCTCGATGATGACGTTTCGACCTTTGGGGCCGAGAGTTACCTTCACTGCATTGGCAAGCTCGTCAACACCTCTCTTGAGCTGCTCGCGAGCCTCCATATTGAATAAAATGTCTTTTGCCATTGTTGTTAGTTGTTTTTGGTTTCTTAGTTTTTTAGGATGTCCTAGGATTGCCTAGGGTAGCCTATGATTGTTTATGATTTGTTATCCTACGATTGCCAAGATGTCGCTTTGGCGCATGATGAGATATTTAGTGCCGTCGAGCTCGAGCTCAGTGCCGGCATACTTGCCGTAGAGTACAGTGTCGCCCACCTTGACAATCATCTCTTCGTCTTTGGTGCCGTTGCCTACTGCTACTACTTCGCCCTTGAGGGGCTTCTCCTTTGCGGTATCGGGGATGATGATGCCACCGATGGTCTTCTCCTCGGCAGGTGCAGGTGCGATGAGCACGCGATCAGCTAATGGTTTAATGTTCATTTTTTATAGATTTATAGTTTGTAATTTATGTTTAAAATCTCTGTCTGTTATGGAACGAAAGTTGTGCCACATTTGTTCTGAATAATCACACATGTGGAAATTGGGGGCACAATGTCTGCTTTTGTGACAATTTGTCGCTTAGTGGAGGTCGAATAGCAGCTTTTCGAGTTGTTCGGCCGTGAGCCATCGATGAAGTGTGCCATGGTGCGCTACAGTGATACCTCCCGTTTCCTCGGAGACAACGATGGCTAGTGCGTCTGTCTCTTGCGATATGCCGAGAGCTGCACGATGTCGTAGGCCCATCGACTTGGGTATGTCCATGCTGTGAGACACGGGTAGCAGACATCCTGCTGCGGCGATACGCTTCTGGCGTATAATCATGGCGCCATCGTGTAGGGGGCTATTCTTGAAGAATATGTTTTCGATAAGCAATTGGTTGATGTCGGCATTGACTGTCTCACCGGTCTTGATGACTTCGCCCAGCTTGTCGCTCTGTTCGATGACTATGAGTGCGCCCTCTTTTCGCTTGGCCATGTTCATGCAGGCCATCACGATAGGCATCATCTCTTTGTGGTTGTCGGCGGTAGTGTCTTTCTTTGCGAAAAAGTCGAGGATGCGGCGGACACGGCGTTGTGAACCTACATCGCGAAGGAAATGACGTATCTCGTCTTGGAAGAGAATGATGAGGGCCAAGGCTCCAACGCTGACCAATGTATCTAGGATGCCGCCTAGCAGGCGCATCTGGAATATTTGTGATACCAATACCCACACCACGATAATGGTGAGGATGCCTACGAAGAGGTTGAGTGACCCAGACTCTTTCATAAATTTATATAGGTAGAAGAGCATGAGGGCGACGAGTAATACGTCTATCAGGTCTTTGATTCCGAAACCGAGTAACATGGGTGTTCTTTTATTTGGAGTTATGAGTGTTTGAGTTTTTCGACAATTCTTATTGCCTCAACGGCTTCTTTGACGTCGTGTACACGGAGGATGTGTGCGCCTTTCATTAATGCAATGGTGTGCATGGCTGTAGTGCCATTCAACGCCTCTTCAGGAGTGCAGCCGAGATGGTTGTATATCATTGATTTGCGTGATACTCCCACCAGCAATGGACAATCGAGCATATGTAGCTCTTCAAGGTGTCCCAAAAGATGGTAGTTGTCGTCGAGTGTTTTGCCAAAGCCGAATCCTGGGTCTATGATGATGTCGTTTACTCCCATGAGATGCAACGTGTTGATTGATTGGGCAAGGCTGTGCATCGTGCTTTGGAAAATGTTGTTGTCTGACGTGGTCGGGGTATTGTTGATGTCGGTCTTCTTGTTGTCGTAGTTTGAGTGGGTAAGGATGTAGGGTACTTGTAGGCGTGCAACGGTGTCAAACATCCTTGTGTCTAGTTGGCCTCCCGATACATCGTTGATTAGTTGTACTCCATATTCGGATACACATTGCTCGGCCACGGCTGAGCGAAACGTGTCAACAGAGATGAGTGCCTCTGGAGCAATGTCGCGGATGACCTTCAATGCGGAGCCGAGGCGTCGCATCTCCTCTTCTTCGTCAATGGGGGAAGCTCCAGGCTTGGTCGAGCATGCTCCTATGTCAATGATGTCTGCTCCTTGGTCGAGCATGCTCTTGGCTGCCATTGCTATGGCTTCGGGCAAGAAAGCACGCGAAGCTGCATAGAAGGACTCTTCCGTGACGTTCAGGATGCCCATCACCAGGGGTTTGTCTAACGGAAACAATTCCCCATTGATGTTTAGTGTATGTGAAGGCGTGTATTTCTGCATCATGCTGCAAATATACAAACAAACGGCCGAAATCAATAGAACTGGCTCCAATATTTTGCGCAAAATGCCAAATAGCTTTGCTGGTTGGGGCTTTTTTTCGTTTTTTTTGCGAGAAATAGATGTCGTTGTTTTGCGAGAAGGCGGGTGTGGCTAAAAAGGAAGAAAATTTTAGTTCTTCGTCGGCATTGGATATAAAAAAGATTTCTTACTTTTGTAACCTAAATAGTAAATTGCATGGATTAGCACAAAAAAGGATGATAGGTATATGGCAACAAATGACTTAATTGTAGCTATTGAGCTAGGCTCGTCTAAGGTAGCTGGCGCTGTGGGACGCAAGTGCTCGGATGGTAGCTTGCAGGTACTCGCCTATGCTGACGAACCTGTGACGGGGTTCGTACGCCGTGGTGTGGTGTACAACATAGACAAAACTGCTGAGACGCTGAACAAGGTGATAGAAGCGCTTGAGGTGAAGATGGATTATCAAGCGATAGGTAGGGTGTATGTCGGTGATGGAGGGTATACGCTGCATTCTGTCCGTAGTGTGGTGTCTCGTACTTTTGAGGAGGAGACCCGCATCTCGAATGAGATTGTGGAGGATATGATGTTGGAAAACGAAGCGCGTGAGTACGAAGGAAACGAACGTTGGGATATCCAGCTTCAAGAATATAAGATTGGCAATAACTTCACGAATGAGCCTGTTGGCGTAAACTGCACTCAGATTGAAGGGCATTATCTCAATCTCTTGGGGAGAACTTCGGTGATGCAGAAGACTGCAGAAAGTTTGCGAAACGCTCAAGTGGAGATTGCAGACGACTATATCGCTCCGTTGGTGGCGGCCAGTGTCATACTTACTGAAAATGAGCGTCGCCAGGGTTGCGCCTTGGTGGACTTTGGAGCCGACACGACGACGATTTCCGTTTATGCGGGTGGTATCTTGCGTTACCTCACGGTGTTGCCTATGGGCGGTCAGACCATCACGCGAGATCTCTGCTCCTTGCAATTGGAGGAGCACGAGGCTGAGCTCTTGAAGCGTGAATATGGCCTCTTGTCTCCTGAGTCGGCGACTGAAATCGTGCGACTCGATGGTGGAGGTAGTATTGAGCGACGTATGTTGCACAATGTAATCGAAGCACGTTTTGAAGAGATTCTGGCTAATGTGTGTCATCAGATTGAAAGGTCGGGTTATGCAGACAAGCTGCGTGCAGGAGTGGTGTGTACGGGTGGCTGCATAAATCTTAAGGGTATTGAGAATTACCTTACTCGTAAGGCTACATTGTCAAAGTATCGATTGGCTAAAAAGTTGGAGTGCACCGTAGACTGGGGCAAGGAAAGTCTGCCTGCAGATGGTACCTATGGGGTACTCATTGGCCTATTGATGGCAGGTCAAGAGCATTGCTTCAGGCAGAAGAGCTATGTGGAGCTGCAGCCTGAAGAGTACAAGAATGCTAGGACACTGGACATCTTCACCGAAAATGGTGAGAGTGCGCAAGAGGTCAGAGACAAAGAGGAAAAGGCGAAGCAGGAGCAACAGGCTCAGCAGCAAAAAGAAACGGATAAGGCGAAGCCGAGAGGACGTGGCATCATTGCTCGACTGACTGCGACGATGGAGAAATTGGCTAACGAGATTCTCTCCGATGAGGATAAGGATGAAAACAAATAACTATTTATAGTAAGGAATATGAGCGATAACGATATACTGCCTATTGATTTGCCTACAGAGGAGAAAAACATCATCAAGGTCATCGGTGTGGGCGGTGGTGGAGGCAATGCTGTGAAGACCATGTACCGCACAGGTATCAAGGATGTTTCGTTTGTGTTGTGCAATACAGACCGTCAAGCGCTGATGGAGTCTGACATCCCCGTAAAGTTGCAATTGGGACCTGGATTGGGCGCAGGTAATGTGCCTGAGGTGGCGACAAAGTATGCTGAGGAGAATGTTGATGAAATACGCAAGCAGTTCCAAGACGGCACAGAAATGGTGTTCATAACCGCCACCATGGGAGGCGGCACGGGTACTGGAGCTGCGCCAGTGGTAGCTCGTGTAGCTAAGGAGGCTGGAGTGCTCACGGTGGGTGTGGTGACTATCCCCTTCAAGTTTGAGCGCCGTCGTAAGATTGTGCAGGCTCTGCAGGGTGTAGATGCTATATCCAAGCATGTAGATGCACTGCTAGTCATCAACAACGAGCGTCTGAGAGAGATATATCCGTCATTGTCTGTCGATGAGGGCCTTGCTAAAGCGGATGAGACCCTCACGAATGCGGTGAAGAGTATTGCCGAGATTATCACAATTCGTGGAAAAATCAACCTCGACTTCCGTGATGTGAGCAAGGTGCTTCGTGATGGTGGAGTGGCTATCATGAGTTTTGGTAAGGGTAGTGGAGAGAAGCGTCTGGCAGATGCTATTGAGAATGCCCTTCACTCGCCCTTGCTCAATGATAACGATATATATAACTCCAAGCGAATACTCTTTAATATCTATGGCAGCTCAGAGTATCCCCTCAAGATTGAGGAACTCGATGAAATCGATGCTTTCACCGCAAAGTTCGAGGACAACAATATCGAGGTGATTTGGGGTATTGCGACTGATGACTCTTTGGGCGAGGAGGTGAAGATTACTATCTTGGCTACAGGGTTTGGCGTGAGCAATATTCCTGGAATGGACACGACGATAC
Organism: Bacteroidaceae bacterium; assembly: GCA_017555875.1. Taxonomy (GTDB): domain Bacteria; phylum Bacteroidota; class Bacteroidia; order Bacteroidales; family Bacteroidaceae; genus UBA1189. The sequence goes on along the minus strand of JAFZFN010000026.1, from coordinate 47,788 downwards.
ATCTGAATAAGGAACAAAGTGTAAGCGTAGCAAGTGAAACCCCTGAAGCTGGTGTCGAGAGTGAGAAACGGGAAGAAAAGGAGCAGGACAAAATAGCACGTTACTATGGCGATTCGTCGTTGCGCAACTATCACTTCTTTGTGTTTGAGGCTGATGATCTCTTAAATGATGACCTCATCGATGCTGTTGACTCGATGCCTGCCTATGCTCGCTCGAAGCAGGACCTTAGCGAATTGGAAAATAAACGTAGACGTTGACGACTTGTTGTTGTCTCGGACGCATTGATAGACAACTACTACTAATAATAAAGAATAATGGAAAAGAAACTGGAAAACCAACTGCAGATAGAACTTAAGGAGGACGTTGCGCAGGGGGTATACTGCAATCTGGCAGTTATCTCGCACTCCTCGTCGGAGTTTATCATGGACCTCATCCGTGTGCTCCCTGGTTTGCCCAAGGCACAAGTGAAGTCACGTGTTATCCTCACTCCTGAGCATGCCATGCGCCTGATGCTTGCCTTGCAGGACAATATCACCAAGTATGAACAGACCTTTGGCCCCATTCGCTTGCCCGAACAGGGTAAGGGTACTTACATCCCTCGTCTGAGCGATTTCAAGGGGGAGGCTTAACTTTTTTTTCGAACTTGTGTTTTGCAGTACGATAAATAAAATTTAACTTTGCAAAGAGATTAACAAACCCTAAAGAAAGAATATTATGAAAGAACTTAAAGGAACAAAGACCGAGAAAAACTTGCAAATGGCATTTGCAGGTGAGTCACAAGCACGTAATAAGTATACCTATTTTGCATCGAAGGCCAAGAAGGAAGGCTTTGAGCAGATTGCCGCAATCTTCCTTGAGACTGCAGAGAATGAGAAGGAGCACGCTAAGATGTGGTTCAAGCATCTGGGCGGTATCGGTACTACAGCCGAGAATCTTCTTGCAGCTGCAGCTGGTGAGCATGAGGAGTGGACTGACATGTATGCACAGATGGCCAAGGATGCTCGCGAAGAGGGCTTTATCGCTATCGCCGAGCAGTTTGAGGGTGTGGCAGCTATCGAGAAGGAGCATGAGGAGCGCTATCGCAAGTTGCTTGCTAATGTGGAGGGCAAGTTGGTGTTCTCTCGTGATGGCGACTGCGTATGGCAGTGCCGCAATTGTGGCCATATCTGCGTAGGCAAGGAGGCTCCTGAGGTGTGTCCTGTGTGTGACCACGCTCAAGCTCACTTCCAGCTCAAGCCCGAGAACTATTAATCCAGAATTCAAAATTCAAAATTCAGAATTCATACTATGGCAATACAGATAACAGATAGTAACTTTGGCGAACTCGTAGCACAGGGTAAGCCTGTTGTTGTAGATTTTTGGGCTACATGGTGTGGTCCTTGCAAGAAGATTGCTCCCGATATTGAGGCTTTGGCTGAGGAGTATGAGGGTCGTGTCATCATCGGCAAGTGCGATGTGGATGACAATGATGACCTCACTTCAAAGTTCGGCATTCGCAACATCCCCACTGTGCTCTTCATCAAGAATGGTGAGGTGGTGGACAAGACCGTAGGAGCTGCTACCAAGGCTGCCTTTGCAGAGAAGATAGAGGCTCTGCTGAAGTAAGTCGATGGGCCTTGGAGGGGCGGTGTGGCTCATGTAGGAGTGCTGCATGCCGAGACTCCGAGACTTGGAGATGAAAGAAATAGTAACTCAAAAACTTAAGTTTCATGAACGACGAATTCCTCATGGATGACCTCGATGATGACAAGACCGTCGAGTTTATCCGTAATTTCCTGCCCATTGAGCTCAAGGAAAAATTCTCAGATGATGACCTCTACTACATCATTGACGTCATCGCGGACTTCTATTTCAGCAGTGGCTTGCTTGATGCTAAGCCCGATGCAGATGGCTGTGTGGAAATCGATGTAGACAAGATTGTGGCTTACATCATCAAGGAGGCCAAGAAGGACAAGATTGGTGATTGGCTTCCCGAGGACATTGAGCTTGTGGTTCAGGCAGAGATGGAGTATGGCAATAGCTTGGGTCAGGTAGATTGATAACGTGCCAGGCTGGAGTGCCAGTGAATATAGTATGAGCGGGTGCATCACATGTGTGGTGCACCCGCTGTGTGTGTGTGATTTATGATTTGTGAATTCTGAATTTTGAATCTGGGGGGGGCTTAGTCTATTGCCACTTCGTCGACGAACAGGAATCCTGCGTAGCCTCTCGCTCCATGCCATTCGGGGATGCTGCGCTCGACAAGTGCCTTGACCTTTACATAGCGTGTGCTGATGGGGGTGAAGGTCAGGGTGTGGTCATAGAGCCCGTTGGGGTTCTCTTCGGTCATCGGGGGGAGTGCCTCGTTGTAGACTTCGGTGTATTGTCTTCCGTCGTCAGAGACGGAGATGATGAACCCTCGGGCATCAAATGTCCAGTCGCCCTTTTCTACGCAGGTGCTGAGCGACACGCGGCTTATCTCTGTCGGTTGTTGCAGGTCTATTATGGCTTCGAAGTCGTTGCCTGCAAAGCCTATCCATCGGCCTGTGCGGTAGTTGCGGTTGCCTTTCAGTCCATCGTTGAGCGTGATGGCTCCTGCATAGCTGTAGCTGCGGTGTGCGGGTTGGAGTAGCGTGATGGGCTTGGCTGTCGACTTGCTGAAGGCTACACTCTCCTCGAAGGTGCGTGTCTCGCCACGTTTGCCTATGGCTTTGGCCTTGAAGGTGCAGCTCTTGGTGATGGCGACGGGTGCCTTGTATCGTGGCGACTTGGTGGTGGGCTCTGTCCCGTCCATGGTGTAGTAGATGGGCGAGTCGTCTATGGTCTCCATGGTTGCTACGACGGCGTTCTTCGTGGTGTCTATGGAGAAGGTGCCGTCTACGTCGAAGATGTGCTTGGCGTAGTTGTATCCCTTCACGTCGTACAGGTCCACCATGGATAGCAGGCGTTGCAGGAAGTCGGCATAGTCTTTCTTTTCGGGGGTGCACCATTGCACTTCGCACAGGGCTGCCATGCGTGGTAGTTCCATATATTCCACGTGGCGATACGAAGTGACGTATTCTGTCCAGAGGTTTGCCTGTACGCCGATGATGTGTCGCTGCTCCTCTGCGGTGAGCGAGGGGTGCAGTGGCTCATAGTTGTAGACGGTCTCTATGGGTACATATCCTCCGATGGCCAGGGGCTCGGTGTCGGTGTGCTTGGTCTGGTAGTAGTCGAAGTACATGTATGTGTTGGGCGACATGATGCAGTCGTGGCCTCGCTTCGCAGCTTCCAGTCCTCCTCCTACTCCTCGCCATGAGTGTACGGTGGCTGTGGGGGCCAGTTCGCCTTCGAGTATTTCGTCCCACCCGATGATGCGGCGTCCGTGTGTGTTGAGGAACTTCTCTGCGTAGCCAATCACAAAGCTTTGCAGATACATCTCTGCGCTGTTCTTCTGGTCTCCTTTGATGCCGAGTGCCTTGATGCGTGCTTGGCATTTGGGGCACTTCTCCCATCGGGTTTTGGGGCACTCGTCTCCTCCTACGTGGATGTATTCGGAGGGGAATACCTCAATCACCTCTCCCAAGATGTCGGTGATGAACTGCAGGGTGGCGTCGTTGCCGGCGCAGAGTACGTCGTCGGACACTCCCCACATCTGCCACACTTCGTATGGGCCGCCTGTGCATCCCAGTTCGGGGTAGGCCGCCAATGCTGCCTGCATGTGTCCTGGCAGGTCTATTTCGGGTATGATGGTGATGTGTCGTTCGGCTGCGTAGGCTACTATCTCGCGGCACTCGTCTTGGGTGTAGAGGTATGGTCCGTAGGGTTTGCCGTCATACTCTCCGCTGTTGCGTCCGATGACCGTCTGTGCACGTTGTGTGCCTATGGTGTTGAGCTTGGGGTATTTCTTCGTTTCGAAGCGCCAGCCTTGGTCGTCGGTCAGGTGCCAGTGGAAGCGGTTCATGTTGTGCAGGGCCAGCATGTCGATAAACTGCTTTATGGAGTCTACGGTGAAGTAGTGGCGCGACACGTCGAGGTGGGCTCCGCGATAGCTGAATCGGGGTGCGTCGTTGATTGTCACGGCTGGGAGCTGTATGGGTTTGCCTTGTGCTATGGGCAAGGATTTGCGTAGGGTCTGTATGCCGTAGAATACTCCTGCGGGGGTAGCTCCTGCTATGGTTACTCCTTCGGGGCTTACTGTGAGGGTGTATCCCTCAGGATGGCCGACTTTGTCGTCGAGGAGTAGGGTGACGGCCTTTGGGGTGGGGTCACTGGTGACGGTGGGCTTGAATTCTGTCTTTTCCTCCACATATTCGGCGAGCAGGTGTGCGTTGCGCTGCATCGTCTCGTCTCCCTGACATACGATGGGGGTGTGGGCGTCGAGGATGAAGCAGGGGCTGGGGCTCGTGTTGTCTGATTGTGGCAGGATTTCCTGTGGTAGGGGTATCACTTGGTAGTCTGCTGTTGCGGGCTTGTGCGAGCATGCGGCAAGTAGGCTTGCTGCCAGTAGTAGGGAGAGGGCTCTTTTCTTCATAGTATTGTCATTTAAAAATTATTTTGTTGCGAAGATACGGAAAAAAGTGCAATAAATGGACAAAAGATAAAGGGAAAGACTCGAAAGTCTTCCCCTTTTTTTTCTTATCTGTGGCGGGTAGGATTATTCCCAGTCGAGGATGACCTTACCGCACTGGCCAGACTCCATCACGTCGAATCCCTTCTGGAACTCAGCTACGGGGAAGTGGTGAGTGATTACAGGTGAGAGGTCGAGGCCAGAGATGAGCATCTGCTGCATCTTGTACCATGTCTCCCACATCTCACGGCCATAGATGCCCTTGATGGTGAGTGCCTTGAAGATGATTTCGCTCCAGTCTACGGTTGTGGTAGGAGGCAGGATACCGAGCTGTGCAATCTTCGAGCCATTGTACATCTTGGCTACCATTTCGCGGAAGGCAACGGGAGCACCAGACATCTCGAGACCTACGTCGAAGCCGCGGATGCCGAGCTGGTCCATAGCGCCCTGTACGGTCTCGCCCTTTGATGCGTTTACGGTGCATGTTGCGCCCATCTTCTTGGCGATGTCGAGGCGGTAGTCGCTGAGGTCGGTAACGACGATGTTCTTGGCGCCTGCAAACTTGGCGATGGCGGTTGCCATGGTGCCGATGAGTCCTGCTCCTGTGATGAGGACGTCCTCACCGAGCAAGGGGAATGAGAGGGCTGTGTGTGTGGCATTGCCGAAGGGGTCCATGATGGCTGCCATGTCGTCAGTGATGCGGTCGTCGAGCTTCACCACGTTTGACTCGGGGATGCAGAGGTACTCGGCAAACGCTCCGTCACGGTTGACACCCACACCGATGCTGTTCTCACAGATGTGCTGCAGTCCGCGACGGCAGTTACGGCAGTGTCCGCAGGCGATGTGTCCCTCGCCAGTTACGCGGTCGCCCACCTTGATGTTGCGCACACCAGGGCCTACTTCTGCTACTACGCCTACGTACTCGTGACCGATGGTCATGGGGGTCTTGATGGTCTTCTGGCTCCACTCGTCCCACTTGTAGATGTGCAGGTCGGTACCGCAGATGGCGGTCTTCTTGATCTTGATGAGCACATCGTTCACACCCACTTCGGGCATGGGCACTTCTTCCATCCAAATGCCCTTCGTGGGCTCTTTCTTTACTAACGCTTTCATTGTCTTGTTGATATTAGGTGTATGAAATGGTTTACTTGTTGTGTTTTGTGCGTATGCTCTGCAAAGATAATGATTATATCATTTCCCTTTGTCACAGAGAGGCGTTTTTTTTACTTTTTTTTATTTCTAGAGCAAAAGAAGAAGGAGAGCACCCCGTGAATGGGAATGCTCTCCTCTATGTTTTGAAGTGTTAGCCTAGTCGATTAGAAGCAGTACTTGATGCCGAGACCGAAGTTGCCACCCCAGAACTGTACGCCTGCATCGCCGAGTACATTGATGCCGGGACGATAGTCGAGAGAGATAGCCAAGGGGAAGTTGATGGGAAGGCGATACTCGAGACCGATAACAGCCTCTGCACCCAAGCCGAAGAACTCGCCTGCTACCTGAGCATAGGCACCAGCACCATAGTAGAGGTGGAAACCTTCGCCGATAACGGGCTCCTGCCACTCGTATACACCATCAATAGCGAAGCCGCCATTGTAGAGCGAGAGACCAGCCTCGATAGCTGTGCCACCCATGTTCTGCTTAGCGGTCAAACCACTGAAGCCACCACCACGCAAACCGATTGCCCAGTTGTAGTCCTGAGCACTTACTGTCAATGTTGCAACCAAAAGGGCTGCGATTGCGAAAAACTTTTTCATAATCTTAAAGTTATTAAGTTTTGTTAAATCAATGGCAAAGGTAGCAGATATATTCTAATCTGCAAACATTGCTCAAGTTTTTTTTAGTTAAAATCTCTCATCACCTCACGCAGCTTCTCGCGTATGCGGTCGTTGCACAGGTTGCCTATGCTCCCCTCGTGGGTGTGGTGCACCTCGCGGGTGGGGTGATAGGTGTGGTGCTGCACCTGCATGCCTACCTGACGATAAGCCTCGCGGAAGGGGATGCCCGAGAGGGCAAGGCGGTTGACGTCCTCCACCGTGAAGAGGTAGTCATACTTGGGGTCGCTGAGGATGTCGCGGTTGACACGGATGTGTTGTAGCATCATTTCGCACATGGTGAGGCATGACTTTATCTCCTCTATGGCGGGGAACATCACGTCCTTGAGCAGCTGGAAGTCGCGCTGGTAGCCCACGGGCAGATTGGTGGTCATCAGAGCCACCTCGCCAGCCACGCTCTGTAGGCGGTTACACTTGGCACGCATGATTTCAAACACGTCGGGGTTCTTCTTGTGTGGCATGATGCTGCTTCCTGTGGTGTACTCGTCGGGGAAACTGATGAAGCCGAAGTTCTGGTTGATGAACAGGCACACGTCCATCGCAAATCGGCCTAGCGTAGAGGCTATGGCTCCTATGGCATAAGCGGTGGCTCGCTCTGTCTTGCCACGGCTCATCTGTGCGGCCACCACGTTGTAGTGCATCGTGTCGAAATGGAGCAGCTCGGTAGTCATCGTGCGGTTCAGAGGGAATGATGACCCATAGCCTGCAGCCGAGCCCAAGGGGTTCTGATTGGCTATTTTGTAAGCAGCAGCTACGAGTCGTAGGTCGTCGACCAAGGTCTCTGCATAGGCTCCGAACCATAGACCGAACGAGGAGGGCATAGCTATCTGCAGATGGGTGTAGCCTGGCATGAGTACCTCTTTGTACTGTTCGCTCAAGGCCTGTAGGCGGTCGAAGAGGTGTACCGTCTCGTTAGCGATGCTCTTGATTTCTTCGCGGAAGAAGAGCTTCAGGTCCACCAGCACCTGGTCGTTGCGTGAGCGTCCCGAATGTATCTTCTTGCCCATGTCGCCGAGGCGCTGGGTGAGCAGTAGCTCCACTTGCGAGTGTACGTCCTCGATGCCTTCGTCGATGGTGAACTTCCCGTCAAGGATCTCTGTGCGTATCTCCTCCAGTGCGGCGAGCAGCACGGGGAGCTCTTCCTTCTCGATGAGTCCGATGCTCTCGAGCATGCGGATGTGCGCCATGGAGCCTTCTACGTCGTAGCGTGCCAACTGGAGGTCGAGCTCACGGTCACGTCCTACGGTGAAGGTCTCTATCATTTTGTCGGGCTCAAAGCCTTTGTCCCAAAGTTTCATTTTGTGAATTATGAATTTTGAATTATGAATTATGAATTGTCGATAGAGTGCAAAAGTACGTCAAAAAACTCGAAATAGAAATATTGTGCCGCTATTTTTTTGCTCCTCTCTTTCTCCTATATATATAATAGGTGTGCTATACGACGAAGGCTACTTCTTTGAATAGGTAACTGCGTGTCTGTCCTTGTAGGTCTCCGAGAAAGAGTCTGCCGTCGGGGGCTACATGGCGCAATGTGGCGGTGAAGCGTCCGTCGACGTCTTGATATGTGGCCTCGATTCCCTTGCGGTAGAGGAGGGTGGTGTAGCGCTCGTGCAATGCGTCGCGCGTGAGCCATGCCGAGGTGTATTGGTGCAGGAGCTCTGCGAAGTGTGTGGTGATGGATTGGAGCAATTCCTCGCGCTCCACCTCGCGCCCGAGGACCTGGCAGAGCGATATGGGGTTGGGGGCATCGCTGAGGAAGGTCGTTTGGTTCACGTTGAGCCCTATGCCGATGATGCTTCGGGCCAGGCAGCTCCCCTCGATGTCGTGCTCGATGAGGATGCCGCACAGCTTATGGTCTCTGTAGTAAATGTCGTTGGGCCACTTGATGCGGATGTCTGGAGTATATGTAGAGAGCACTTCGCAGATGGCTACGGAGATAATTTCGCAGAGAACAAACTGCTCGCTGGCAGCAATGTCGCAAGGAGGCAGTGTGAGAGTAAAGAGTAGGTTCTTGCCTCGCTCCGATTCCCACGAATTGCTGCGTTGTCCTCGTCCTGCCGTCTGATGGTCGGTGGTGATGAGGGTGAGGCCGCAGGGTGTAGGTAGCTCGCGGGCATACCTGTTGGTAGAGTCCGTTTCGGTAAGGTGGATGCGGTGGATATTTGGTTCTTGCCTCATGCTCACAATTCCTCGAAGTCTACGTACTCACCGTCGGTCTTGTCAAATATTTTGTCCCGCTTGTTTCTGCTCTTGTGGTTGTTCTGTTGGGATTGTCGGCTTCTCTGTTGTGAGGCATTGCTATGTCCGTTGCTCTGCTGGGTGCCTCGTTGCCCGAAAAACATGCGCACGATGCCGCGCAATAGTGTGGCGCCTATGGAGACAACTACCACAACGAGCATGATGAGGATAAAGAATATGCTGATTAACATAGGTCCTTTCAATAATAGTTACGGTAAGGTTAAGACAAATAGCGTGCCAAAAAGGTTCGCCCGAGCGGTTATGCTCGTTTTTGTGTCAAAACTGACAGGATGATGTACCATCCGATGACAGCAGAGAGACCGTTTACTCTGAGAAGAACGAGTAGCGCGATGCTCGTGAGCAGGAAGATGTAGACCGTGCGGTTGCTTTCCCATGTCAGGTTCTTGAACTTGAGCGAGAACATGGGTATCTCAGCTACCAGCAGCCACGAGAAGAGACCTATGAGCAGCAGCACCAGCACCCAGCCGTAGGGGTGGGCGACGACGATGTCGTGTGAACCTATCACCAGTGAGCCCCAAAAGAGCGCATTGGCGGGCGTGGGTAGCCCTATGAACGAGGAGGTCTGGCGTTCGTCGACGTTGAACTTTGCCAATCGCAATGCGGAAAAAGCAGCCATGAGGAAGGCGGCAAAAGGTATGATGAAGGCAACGAACATGTCGAGGTTGGCGTCAGCGCACTCGCGTAGCCAGCTATAAGCCATGGCTGAGGGGGCGAAGCCGAAGGTAATGACATCTGCCAACGAGTCCAACTCCTTTCCTATGGGTGAACTTACCTTCAGTGCACGGGCGGTGAGCCCATCAAAGAAGTCAAACACGGCACCTGCTACGATGAATGCGAACGCGAAGGGGTACATGCCTTCGAAGGCGTACATGGTGGCAACACAGCCCGAGAGGAGGTTGCAGCAGGTGATGGCGTTGGGGATGTGGCGGCGCATAGCTTATTTCAATTTTGCCAGTATGGTTTGGTTACCTGTAGTCTTCTCTCCCATGGTGACACACACCTCTGTGCCGATGGGGAGGTATACGTCGACGCGTGAGCCGAGCTTGATGAACCCGAAGTGCTGGTCGATGAAGCACTCCTCGCCAGGCTTGGCGTAAGTCACGATGCGGCGTGCCATGGCTCCAGCGATTTGGCGCACCATCACCTCCTTGCCGTCAGGTGTCTCTACGACCACCAGTGAGCGCTCGTTGTCGGTGCTGGCTTTGGGGAGGAAGGCGCGATGAAACTTTCCGTTGTCGTGGCGCACCTCTTTCACTACGCCGTCCACGGGATACCAATTGGCATGTACGTTGAGCGGACTCATGAAGATGGAAATCATCAGTCGTCGGTCGTGGAAGTAGTCGGGCTCCTCCACCTCTTCGATGACCACAATCTTTCCGTCAGCGGGGGCTACGACGATGCCCTCAGTCTCCTCGCCAGGGAAGCGGCGGGGTGGGCAGCGGAAGAAGTTGACCAACAATAGGTATATCGTGGTGGTGAACACGGCAAAGAGAATGAACAGCCAGCGCAGGCCTTCGATGGGGTAGATGAAGTAATAGGCTGCTGCATTGCTGAGAAGCCAAACGAAGAATCCAACGGTGAGCTGGTGTGTGCCCTCTTGGTGGAGGCGTATTTTACGGAGTTTTCGCATAGTATAGTTCGTTAAATTATGCAAAAATAATACGGTTTGGCCGAAAAAACAAATTTTGACCAGCAAAAGTGGCAAAAGCAATGGATTTTGTCTGTCGGGTGCCCCTGACGGTGTGTTATGACGTTGCTAAACACGAAGCGTATCGTGGGGGAGGCAACATGTGCACAGTCTCGGGATTGGGACTGTCTGGCACGGCTAATCGCTTTACCCGATTATTTTATTGGGAAGTCCCGACAAAATGAATGGGACCTCCTGATTTGTGGCTGTGCTGAACATTTTTTTGAGCGCTTTTGGGCAATAATCTCAAAATCTTTTGGCCGTATGAAAAGAAAGCATTAACTTTGCATGCGATTAGATGATATGTGAGGGGCTCCTTCGGGGGTCTTTTTTATTTATCATAGATACCATTTATCTATTACATAAGAAATGATAGCAAAGCAGAAAGTTACTGAACTCGTGAGCGAGTGGCTCAACGACAAGGAGTATTTCATGGTGGACGTGAACGTGAGTGCAGACAACTGCATCTCAGTGGAGATTGATCATGCGGATGGTGTGTGGATTGATGATTGCGTATCGTTGAGCAAGCACATCGAGGCCAACCTCAACCGTGAGGAGGAGGACTACGAGCTCGAAGTGGGCTCAGCTGGCATCGGTCAGCCCTTCAAGGTGGTGCAGCAATACGTTAACCACATCGGCAAGGAGGTCGAGGTGCTCGCCAAAGATGGCAAGAAGCATCGTGGCGTGATGGCGCGTGCCACAGAGGAGGAGTTTGCCATCAACGTACAAGTCAAGGAGCGTCCCGAGGGCGCCAAGCGTCCTGTGCTCGTCGAGAAGGAACTTGCTTGGAAATACGATGAGGTGAAGTACACCAAGTACCTAATAAAGTTTTAAAGGAAAAATCTTAATCTGAACAATTAAATAACGAAATACATACTATGGCAAAGAAAAATGAAGGTGTTATCAGCTTGATTGATACGTTCCTGGAGTTTAAGGAGCAGAAGAACATCGACCGCACCACGATGATTAACGTGCTGGAGGAGAGCTTTCGTAGCGTGATTGCGAAGACCTTTGGCTCAGACAAGAACTATGACGTAATCGTAAACCCCGACAAGGGTGACTTCGAGATTCGCCGCAACCGTGTGGTGGTGGCCGACGAAGACTTTGAGGACCCCAACTCGGAGATTGCGCTCAGCGAGGCACTCAAGATTGATGAGGACTATGAGGTGGGTGAAGAGGTGACCGAGGAGGTGCAGTTCATGTCGTTCGGTCGTCGTGCCATCCTTACCCTGCGCCAGACCTTGGCTTCGAAGATTCTCGAGCTCGAGAAGGACAGCCTCTACCATAAATATAAAGATATGGAGGGCACCATCATTGCAGCCGAGGTATACCAGATTTGGAAGAAGGAGATTCTCCTCCTCGACGACGAAGGCAACGAATTGCTCCTTCCCAAGAGCGAGCAGATTCCCAGCGACTTCTATCGTAAGGGCGACACCGTGCGTGCCGTAGTGCTCCGTGTGGACAACCCCAACAACAACCCCAAAATCATCCTCAGCCGTACGTCGCCCCTCTTCCTCCGTCGCCTGTTCGAGCAGGAGGTACCCGAGATCAACGACGGCCTCATCACCCTCAAGCGTGTGGCTCGCATCCCCGGTGAGCGTGCCAAGATTGCCGTTGAGTCATACGACGACCGTATCGACCCCGTAGGCGCATGCGTAGGTGTCAAGGGTTCGCGCATCCACGGCATCGTGCGTGAGTTGCGCAACGAGAACATCGACGTTATCAACTATACCGCCAACATCGAGCTCTTCATCAAGCGTGCCTTGAGCCCCGCTACCGTGTCATCACTCATCCTCAATGAGGAGGAACGTAAGGCAGAAGTGTATCTCCAGCCCGACCAAGTGTCGCTCGCTATCGGTAAGGGCGGCGCCAACATCAAGCTGGCTTCGATGCTTACAGAATACACCATTGACGTATTCCGCGAACTCGACAACGAAGACGAGGAGGAGGACATCTACCTCGAGGAGTTCAAGGACGAGATTGACGAGTGGGTTATCGACGCCATCCGTGCTCTCGGCTTCGACACCGCCAAGGCTGTACTCAATGCACCTCGCGAGATGCTCATCAACAAGGCTGACCTCGAGGAGGACACCGTGGATGAGGTACTTGCCGTCTTGCGTGCCGAGTTTGAGAATGAGGATTGATTTATGAAATTCTGAATTCTGGATTCTCAATTATGAATGGGTGCTCCTGATGAAGATTTGTCGTGATGCTCAGAACTCATAATTCAAAATTCAGAATTAAAAAAATATATTTTTTGGAATGCCCAGATTAAGTAAAGTAACAAAGGAACTGAATGTAGGATTGCAGACATGTGTCGATTTCCTGCAGAAGAAAGGACATACGGTCGAGAACTCGCTGAATGCAAAAATCAACGACGAACAGTACGAATTGCTCGTGATGCAGTTTAGCAAGGACAAAGACCTGCGCTTGAAGGCCGAGCAGGCCCAGCGCGAACGCATCAGCAGCAAGCTCGAGGCGAAGGCAGAGGCCAAAGCTGCTGAGGAAAGCAAGAAGGAGGAAGCCAAGAAGGAAACGCCTGCCCCCAAGCAGGAGGAGGAGAAGCCTTCAGTAGGATTCAAGGTTGTAGGTAAGATTGACCTCGATGCTCCCAAGAAGGCTGAACCCAAGGAGGAACCCCAAGCAGAAGCACCCAAGAGTGTCGAGCTCCCCAAGGAGGAACCCCAAGCAGAAGCACCCAAGAGTGTCGAGCTCCCCAAGGAGGAACCCCAGACAGAGGTTCAGCCCGAGCCTCAGGTGGAGGAGCAGCCAGCTGTTGTGGAAGAGGCTCCCGTAGAGGAGGTACCCGCTCCCCTAGCTGAGGAGAAAGTCCCTGTTATCGAGGCGCCCCACGTTACCGAGCCCGCAACACAAGACGAGCCCGTCGAGGCTCCCGCTGAAGAGCAACCCAAGGCAGAGACTGAGGTGTTTGCCGTTAAGCGCCCCGAGTTTGTGTCAAAGATTAATGTTGTCGGTAAGGTGGACCTCTCTGCTATCAACCAATCTACTCGCCCCAAGAAGAAGTCTAAGGAGGAGAAGAAGAAGGAGCGCGAGGAGCAGGCTGCTCAGCGCCGACAGCAGGCTACCGCAGGCAAACCCGCAGGTCAAGGTCAAGGCGATGGACAGAAAAAGAAGCGTGCACGCATACAGAACGAGCGTGTCGACATCAACAAAGCTGGCCAGCAGGCGGCAAATGAGAACCGTGGCGGTAATAATGGCGGAGGCAATCAGGGCGGAAAGAACCAAGGCGGCAAGGGCAACGACCCCCACCGCGCTAAGTTTGACCGCGACAAGGAGCGTGCAAAGCGTATCCTCGACAAGGCCGAGATGAGCGAGGAGGAAATCCAAAAGCAAGTGAAAGACACCTTGGCTCGTCTTACCAACAAACCCAAGTCTACCGGTGCCAAGCACCGTAAGGAGAAGCGCAACCAGGCAGCCGACCGCCTACAGCAGCAGATGGCTCAAGAGCATGCTGAGAGCAAGGTGCTCAAGCTCACTGAGTTTGTGACCGCTAATGAGCTCGCCAACATGATGAACGTGGGCGTGACTCAAGTTATCGGTACCTGCATGAGCATCGGTATGATGGTGTCTATCAACCAGCGCCTCGATGCCGAGACCATCAATATCGTAGCCGAGGAGTTTGGCTTCACTACCGAGTTTGTCAGCGCCGAAGTTGCCGAGGCTATCTCTGAAGAGGCCGACCGCGAGGAAGACCTCCAGCCCCGTGCTCCCATCGTGACCGTGATGGGCCACGTTGACCATGGTAAGACCTCGTTGCTCGACTATATCCGTAAGGCCAACGTTATCGCCGGTGAGGCCGGTGGTATCACCCAGCACATCGGTGCCTACAATGTGAAGCTCGAGGATGGCCGCCACATCACCTTCCTCGACACCCCTGGTCACGAAGCCTTCACCGCTATGCGTGCCCGTGGTGCCAAGGTGACCGACATTGCCATCATCATCGTAGCTGCCGACGACGACGTGATGCCTCAGACCAAGGAGGCCATCCACCACGCCCAGGCTGCTGGCGTACCTATGGTATTCGCCATCAACAAGATTGATAAGCCTCATGCCGACCCCGAGAAGATTAAGGGCCAGCTCGCCAACATGAACCTCCTTGTCGAGGATTGGGGCGGTAAATATCAGTCACAAGATATCTCAGCCAAGGCTGGTATCGGTGTGGAGGAGCTCCTCGAGAAGGTGTTGCTCGAAGCCGAGATGCTCGACCTCAAGGCCAACCCCGACAAGCGTGCTACGGGCTCCATCATCGAGTCTACGCTCGACAAGGGTCGTGGCTACGTGGCCACCGTACTTGTGCAGAATGGTACGCTCAAGATGGGCGACATTGTGCTTGCCGGTACACACTACGGCCGCGTGAAGGCTATGTTCAATGAGCGTAATCAGCGCATCAAGGAGGCAGGTCCTGCCGAGCCCGTGCTCATCCTCGGTCTCAATGGCGCACCTCAGGCGGGTGATGCCTTCCACGTGTTCGAGTCTGAGCAGGAGGCCCGTGAGATTGCCAACAAGCGTGAGCAGCTCCAGCGTGAGCAGGGTCTTCGTACCCAGAAGATGCTCACCCTCGACGAGGTGGGCCGCCGTATTGCCTTGGGTAGCTTCCAGGAACTCAATGTTATCGTCAAGGGTGACGTGGACGGCTCTATCGAGGCTCTCAGTGACTCGCTCATCAAGCTCTCTACCGAGCAGATTCAGGTCAACGTCATCCACAAGGCTGTGGGTCAAATCTCGGAGTCCGACGTTACCCTCGCTTCAGCATCACAAGCCATCATCATCGGTTTCCAGGTGCGTCCCTCACAGGCTGCCCGCAAGTATGCCGAGACGGCAGGTGTCGATATCCGCCTCTACAGCATCATCTACGATGCGCTCGAGGAGGTGAAGGCCGCTATGGAAGGTATGCTCGCACCTACATTGAAGGAGGAGGTTACCTCTACCATCGAGGTACGTGAGGTATTCCACATCTCCAAGGTGGGCTACGTTGCAGGTGCTATGGTACGTGAGGGTAAGGTGACCCGTAGTGACCGTGCTCGCCTCATCCGCGACGGTATCGTGATCTTCACGGGCGACATCAATGCTCTCAAGCGCTTCAAGGACGATGTGAAGGAGGTAGGTACCAACTTCGAGTGCGGTATCTCGCTCGTGGCTTGCAACGACATCAAGCAGGGCGACATCATCGAGACCTTCAAGACCATCGAGGTGAAAGCGACACTGTAATAGAACTAAAAGTTAAAAGGGAAGAGTGAAGAGTTCGCATATTGCAGAACTCAGCTCTTCCCTTTTCGTTCTTCCCTTTTTTTACTATTTTTTTATGCAAACTATCGACATCATCATCAGCGTGTTGCTCGCCATCGGCCTCGTCAGCGGCCTGCGCGACGGCTTGGTCAAGCAGGTGGCTTCACTTGCCGGACTCATCGGTGGTCTTCTATTGGGCCGCGCCTTCTATCTGCCTCTCGGGGCATGGATGTCTGCGTTCTTCAGCATCTCTTCCGAGGCTGCTCATATAGCTGCCTTCATCCTCATATTGGTCGTCGTGCCCCTATTGTTCAACCTCGTGGGGTGGCTCGTGTCTAAGTTTCTCAGCGCCATCAGCCTCGGCTGGGTCAACCGCTTGCTGGGAGGCTTGGTGGGTGTGCTCAAGTTTGCTCTGTTGGCAGGCGTGCTCATCACGGGCATCGAGTTCTTCGACCGTGCAGACACGCTCATCGCCAAGGAGAAGAAGGAGGCATCGGTATTCTACTACCCCCTCTACGGTGCCACCGGCATCTTCTTTGACGGTATCAAGGAGGAGCTTCAATCGCAAGCCCGATAGTCAGCGCCTCTCTGTGACACACAGATAATGGTGAGCCCCCGTGGAGGTGCTCACCATTGTTGTTTTTGTGGGGCTATACACGATGATTGCATTTTGTGCACCCTCCCAAAAAACTTCGTCGTTGTAGTGCATGTCAGCATCCTGTGCCGTCGAGGCTACACGAGGCACCCTCTGACGCTGTAGGGATACCCTCGGTGAAGCGACCAGCATCGAAGTGCTTGAGTGAGATTGCTACGGAGCCATCTTCACGCACGAAGCAGGGGATGCCGATGTTGCCACGCTCGCGCACCTTCTCAAAAGCGGGGTGGTGGTCGCGCAGGGCGAGAAACTCTTTCAGGTTGCGGGCTTGGCGGCCTATGTCGATAAGTTCATACTCGGGCTGGTTGCTATATAATGCCTTGACTTCAGTGCAGTCGGGGCAACTCTCCATAACGTAAATCTTTATCATAGTGCTGGTGTTTAATATTCAATGCGAAGATACGAAAGTTTGATTGGTGTAACAAATATTTTGGAGTTAATGAGGATGTGCAGGCTAAAAACAAATGCTCTGCTTGCACGTTTCAGTAAAAAGTAGTACTTTCGTGCTCCCTAAATGAATAATATGGAACAACCTCAAGATAAGAACCTCAACAATGCACGCACCGACAACGAGTATGTGCGTAGCCTCACCGAGGAGAAGTACAAGTATGGCTTCACCACGGATGTAGACACCGAGGTCATCCCCGTGGGCTTGAGCGAAGAGGTGGTGCGCCTCATCTCGGCCAAGAAGGGCGAGCCCGAGTGGCTGCTCGACTTCCGTCTGCGCGCCTACCGCTACTGGCTCACGCTCGACATGCCCCAATGGGCACACCTGCGCATCCCCGAGATTGACTACCAAGCCATATCCTACTATGCCGACCCCACGAAGAAGAAGGAGGGCCCCAAGAGCCTCGACGAGATTGACCCCGAGGTGATGAAGACCTTCGACAAGCTGGGTATTCCCCTCGAGGAGCGCCTGGCACTGAGCGGGGGCATGGCAGTGGATGCCGTGATGGACTCGGTGAGCGTGAAGACCACCTTCAAGGAGACACTCCTCGAGAAGGGTATCATCTTCTGCTCCATCAGCGAGGCGGTGCGCGAGTACCCCGACCTCGTGAAGCAATACTTGGGTTCGGTAGTCAACTACCGCGACAACTATTTTGCAGCACTCAACTCGGCCGTGTTCAGCGACGGCTCGTTTGTATACATCCCCAAAGGCACACGCTGCCCCATGGAACTGTCGACCTACTTCCGCATCAATGCGGCCAACACGGGTCAGTTTGAACGCACCCTCATCGTGGCCGACGACGATAGCTACGTGTCGTATCTCGAGGGCTGCACCGCTCCGATGCGAGACGAGAACCAGCTGCATGCCGCCATCGTGGAGATTGTGGTGATGGATCGTGCCGAGGTGAAGTACAGCACCGTGCAGAACTGGTACCCCGGCGATGCCGAGGGCAAGGGCGGTGTGTACAACTTTGTGACCAAGCGCGGACATTGCCGCGGCGTAGATAGCAAGCTGTCGTGGACACAGGTAGAGACGGGCTCTGCCATCACATGGAAGTACCCTTCGTGCATTCTCTCGGGTGACAACTCGCAGGGCGAGTTCTACTCCGTGGCGGTGACCAACAACTACCAGCAGGCCGACACGGGCACCAAGATGATACACCTCGGACGCAACACCAAGAGCACCATCATCAGTAAAGGTATCTCGGCGGGGCGGAGCGAGAACTCCTATCGTGGACTCGTCAAGGTGGGCGAGAAGGCCGACGGTGCACGCAACTACAGCCAGTGCGACTCACTTCTCTTGGGTAGCCACTGTGGTGCACACACCTTCCCCTATATGGACATCAAGAACGAGACGGCAGTAGTGGAGCACGAGGCTACTACATCGAAGATTAGCGAAGACCAGCTCTTCTACTGCAACCAGCGAGGCATCAAGACCGAGGACGCCATCGGACTCATCGTCAATGGATACGCCAAGGAGGTCATCAACAAGCTACCTATGGAGTTTGCCGTAGAGGCACAGAAGCTGCTCTCGGTATCGCTCGAGGGAAGTGTGGGATAAGGAGACCCACCCCAACCCCTCCCTCTATGGAGGGGCTTTTCAAGCATCGCGGAAACAAATTAAATTAATACATTATAGATATGAATTCAGAAAAACAATATACTGAGCAATCTGCTCTCCCCTCCATAGAGGGAGGGGCTGGGGGTGGGTCCTCAATGCTTTCTGTAAAGAACCTACATGCCAGCATCAATGGCAAAGAGATATTGAAAGGTATTGACCTCGAGGTTCGCCCCGGTGAGGTGCACGCCATCATGGGTCCCAATGGCTCGGGCAAGAGCACGCTGAGTAATGTGCTCGTGGGCCATCCCGCCTATGAGGTGACCGAGGGTGAAGTGACATTCAACGGCAAGAACCTCCTCGAACTGGCTCCCGAGGACCGTAGTCACGAGGGCTTGTTCCTCTCGTTCCAGTATCCCGTGGAGATTCCCGGTGTAAGCATGGTCAACTTCATGCGTGCCGCCATCAACGAGCAGCGCAAATATAAGGGCCTCGCTCCCTTGGCTGCCAACGAGTTCCTCAAGCTGATGCGCGAGAAGCGTGCCTTCGTGGAACTCGACAGCAAGCTCGCCAACCGCTCGGTGAACGAGGGTTTCAGCGGCGGTGAGAAGAAACGCAACGAGATATTCCAGATGGCAATGCTCGAACCCCGCCTCAGCATCCTCGACGAGACCGACTCGGGTCTCGATATCGACGCTCTGCGCATCGTGGCCGAGGGTGTGAACAAGCTGAAGACACCTGAGACATCGACCATCGTCATCACCCACTACCAGCGCCTGCTCGACTACCTCAAGCCCGACGTGGTGCACGTGCTCTACAAGGGACGTATCGTAAAGACCGCAGGCCCCGAACTGGCACTCGAGATCGAGAAGCGTGGCTTCGACTGGATAAAGAAGGAGGTAGAGGAGTAGGGGAAGTAGAGTTCTCTGAGTCTTACGATTCCTCCGAGTTCTCCGAGTTCTCTGAGTTCTCCGAGAAGAAAACCAAAACTGACATTATGCAAAGCAAAGAACAATACCTCAACCTCTATCGAGAGTGCCGCACCTTGATAGGTCAGCATAGCGCTCCCGTGATGAATGTCCTGCGCGATGAGGCTCACGATGAGCTGCTTCGTATGGGCTTTCCCACGCGACAGGCTGAGGATTATAAATATACCGATGTGGAGGCGCTCATGGCTCCCGACTACGGACTCAACATCAGCCGCCTCGACATTCCCGTGAACCCCTACGATGTGTTCAAGTGTGATGTGCCCAACATGAGCACCTCGCTCTACTTCGTCGTCAACGACCGATTCTACACTAAGGCTCTCCCTAAGGTGGCGCTGCCCGAGGGTGTCATCCTCGGTAGCCTCAAGGAGATGGCCGAGCAGTACCCTGATCTCGTAGCTAAGTACTATGGCCGCTTGGCTGATGTGAGGACCGATGCCATTACCGCCCTCAACACGATGCTCGCACAGGATGGCCTGCTGCTCTACGTGCCCAAGGGAGTAATGGTGGAGAAACCCATCCAGTTGGTCAACATACTGCGTGCCGACGTCAACTTTATGGTCAATCGCCGCGTGCTCATCATCATTGAGGATATGGCCCAAGCGCGTATGCTCGTATGTGACCATGCTTCGGACGATATAGACTTCCTTGCCACACAGGTGGTAGAGGTGGTGGTGGGCCGTGGTGCCTCATTCGAGCTCTATGAATTGGAGGAAACCACTGCGCGTACTCATCGCCTGAGCAACCTCTACGTGTCGCAAGAGGCCGATAGCAACGTGCACATCAACGGTATCACCCTCATGGGAGGCACTACGCGCAACACCTCGCGCGTAACCCTCGCAGGGCGCGGCGCACATATCGACCTTTGTGGTATGGCCATTGCCGATGGGCATCAGCACGTGGATAATCACACCGCTATCGATCACGCCGTGAGCGACTGCACCAGCCATGAGCTCTACAAGTATGTGCTCGACGATGAGGCCACCGGTGCCTTTGCTGGCAAGGTGCTCGTGCGCGAAGGTGCTCAGCATACCGACTCACAGCAGACCAACCGCAACCTGTGTCTCACACGCCAGGCGCGTATGTACACCCAGCCTCAGCTCGAGATCTATGCCGACGACGTAAAGTGTAGTCATGGCGCCACTGTGGGCCAGCTCAACGAGGATGCTCTCTTCTATATGCAGCAGCGCGGTATCAGCCTCGGCGAAGCCCGCCAGCTCCTCATGCGAGCTTTCGTAGGTGAGGTTATCGATGGTATTCGCCTCGAAGCCCTGCGCGACCGCCTGCACCACCTCGTGGAGAAGCGTTTCCGCGGCGAGCTGGGCAAGTGTGGTGATTGTGCCGTGTGTAAGTAAGGACAATAAGATAAGTGAAATCGGTTCTATGCATTGCGTATAGAACCGATTCTTTTTTTCTTATCAGACACTCCGGTGTTCACTCCGACCTATAGGAGAGGATGTGCCACGTCACCCCGATGGCGATGGCTATCATGAGACATTTGAGCCAGATGGGAGTGAGTATATTGGCACAGAAGAGGAGCGATGCCCATAGCATGGTGAGGATATATGCTTTCGCCTTACGTGGGATGATGCGATGCTCACGGAAGCGCTTGATGTGTGTGCCCAAGTAGGGGTGGCTCATAAGCCACTCGTAGAGGCGGTCGGAGCCACGGTAGTAGCAGAAGGCGGTGAGCAGCAGTAGAGGAGTGGTGGGCAACACTGGGAGGAAGACTCCGATGAGGCCCATCACTAGACATAGGGTTCCGAAGAGGATGTAGAGGTAGCGCATGGACAGGATGTCTGTTCGGAGTGTTGAGGGGTGAGAGAAGGTTCCGCAGTGTTTCTTGCTGGCATGCTCCCGCAATCCTCAACGCTCAACTTATCTTAGAACAGGTAGTTGAATCCGATATTATTCCATAACTTCTGCCCATCGCGCTTGTCGAGTGCACGTGCCATCTCCACTGATACGACAAAGTTGCGGTTCATGACCACCTTCAATCCGCAGCCTGCGGTCATGTGGACCTTCTCCTCATTGCCCGAGTAGAAGGGGTTATATTTGTTGAGCGGGTTGTACTGACCTCCCGTCATCTCGTATGCTGCCTTCTGCTCGTCGAGGCGGTAGGGCTGTGTCACCCAACCCATGTCGAAGAAGGGGTTGAGGGCGACGTGGAAGTTTTGGTTGATGAAGCGGAAGTTTACGATACGCCAACGGAACTCCGTGTTGAGCCATGCCATGCCATTACCTACTACGCCGTTGCGGTTGATACCGCGCACTGAGGCGTTGCCTCCGAGGCCCTCGGTGTATACCTTGCGGAAGAAGAGGGTGTTAAGGTTGTTGATGAAGTAGTAGGGAATCTCGCCAGCGAGTTTGGTTTGTATGCCAATGCGGTAGGCAAAGGTGAGTTTGTCCTTGTATACGGGTACGTATTGGCTACCCACGAAGGTGAAGCCCAGGTTGCTGTAGCCCTTGCGGTCGATGATGTCGGGAGCACCCACGAGAGTAGCCTCGACGTTGACACCGCGTGTGGGGTCACTGTCGTGGTCACGGGTGTCGTAGACAAGGCCTGCGCGTAGCTGCAGTACGTTGCCTCCGTTGGCTTCGTTGTCGCGGATGAGATTTGTTTGGCGGTAGAGGTCGTAGAGGGTAATCTGGTCTTCGTAGCCGTCAATCTTCACTCTGCCTGTCTTGATGTTGTAGTATCCGAATCCCGCTGCCCAGTACAGGTTGCCCGTGATGCGGCGTTGCACGCTGGTGACGAGGCGGAACTGGCTACGCTTCATCCAGTTGAATGCCGAGGTGTTGTCTCCGAGCATCTCCAAGGGGTTTGCCGACAACAGGAAGTTGGGGTTATAGGGCGATGCGTAGCCATTGAAACCGAAGAAGTCGAACTTCTTGGCATTGAAGTAGGTGCAGTCGAAGAAGAGCTTGCCTTCGGGGATGAGGGTCTTGAAGTCGCCATAGCATCGGAGCACCGAGGAGCCTCCCGTGAAGGTCGATGCCTCGAGGTTCATCTTATAGTCATAGGAGGGATAGCTCGAGCCGTCGCCATAGTTGAAGATGTCTACGCAGGCGCCATACTGGAATCCGAGGTCGCTGTCCCATCCCACCACGGGAAGGGGACCGAAGTTCCAACCTGTCTTGATAATCTCTTGTTTTTGGGCGAAGAGCCCGAGGGTGGCTGCGCAGAGCAGCGCGATGGATAGGATACGTTTCATAGGGTATAGTTTAGTGTTTAGTGATGTTTCCAACGTCAACCTTCAGCAGGGAGGGGATAGGAGAGGTTTTTATGGTTCTGTCTCTCCCTCGATGTAGTTTTCCATGCGCAGCGTGTCGCCGTCGAAGACGGCATAGGTGCAGAGGTCCACCCATTCTCCGAGGATGAGCAGGCGGGTGTCACGTGAGAGCATGAGGTCCAGCTCGATGTGTCGGTGTCCGTAGATGAAGTAGTTGATGTCGGGGTGCTGCTTGAGGTACTCCTTGGAGTAGCTGATGAGAGGTTCGTTCTCCTCGCCCATGTAGCGTGGTGCGCCCTCTCGCTCATGCTTCAGTCGGCTATGCTTGGCCCACTCGAGTCCCAGCTCGAGCCCCCAGCGTGGGGGTACGCCTGCAAAGAGCCATTGCAGGAAGGGGTTGTGGAACACGCGGCGTAGGAAGCCGAACTTCTTGTCGGGGTCGCCTAGCCCGTCACCGTGAGCGAGGTAGAAGAGCTTGCCGTCGATGTCTATGGTCACCGGCTCATAGTGCATGATGACTCCACACTCCTCGGTGAGGTATCGCTTGCACCATATGTCGTGGTTGCCGATGAAGAAGTGCACCTCCACGCCATTGTCGGTGAGCTCAGACACCTTGCCCAAGAAGCGGGTGTAGCCCTTGGGTACGACGTTGTGGTACTCGAACCAAAAGTCGAAGATATCGCCCAGCATGTACACTGCAGTGGCTTTGTGCTTGATGCTGTCGAGGAACTTGACCAGTCGTCGCTCTCGCGTACGCATCGAGGTGAGTGCTCGGCTGCCTAGGTGTGCGTCGGATATGAAGTAAACCATGCTTGTGAATACAGAATTGTGTTATAAAAATCCCAGCTCCAGCTTCGCCTCCTCGCTCATCATGTCCTTGTCCCATTCGGGCTCAAACACGAGGTTGATGGTGGCTGCTGTGATGCCCGTGATCCCCTCGACGCGCATGCGCACGTCTTCCATGATGAAGTCTGCCGCTGGGCAGTTGGGTGCGGTGAGTGTCATGTCCACTTCGGCTCGGCCGTCGTCCATGAGCTCGATGCGGTAGATCAGTCCCAAGTCGTAGATGTTGACTGGGATCTCGGGGTCATACACTGTCTTCAGTGCCTCTATAATGCGTTCTTGCAACGCCAGTTTTTCGTCTTCTGTCATCATATGTGGGACAAAGATACAACAAGCCGAGTGGAGAACAAAATAAATCTATTTATTTTTTATCCCGAGGCGCCAAGCTGCGAGTAGATTAAGGATACAACTAGCCATCATTCCCCAAACACCTCGCGCAGCACCTCCTTGTCGTCGAAGTGGTGCTTCACTCCCTTGACATCCTGGTAGGTCTCGTGCCCTTTTCCTGCTACGAGCACCACGTCGCCCTTCTCGGCCAGCAGGCAGGCAGTGCGTATGGCTTCGCGTCGGTCTACGATGGTGATGACCGCTTTGCGCTGTTCGGGGTTGAGTCCTTCGAGCATGTCGTCGATGATGTCTTGTGGCTCCTCGAATCGTGGGTTGTCGCTGGTGATGATGACCCTCTGGCTTCCCTTGACGGCCTCTTGTGCCATGAGTGGTCGCTTGCCCTTGTCGCGGTTGCCTCCCGCGCCGACCACGGTGATGACCTTGCCCTTGCAGCCTTGCACCTCATGGATGGCGCCCAACACGTTGGCTATGGCGTCGGGGGTGTGTGCATAGTCGACGATGGCGGTGTAGCCTTCGGGGGCGTGCAGCGCCTCGAATCGTCCGTTCACGGGGTGCAGGGTGCTGAGCACGGTGAGCACCTCCTCGGGTCGCTTGCCGAGCAGGCAGGCGGTGCCGTAGACGGCTAGGAGGTTGCTGGCGTTGAACTTGCCGATGAACTGTGCGAAGTACTCCACGTTGTTGAAGTCGAGGAGCATGCCGTCGAAGTAGTGCTCGAGGATGCGTCCTTTGAAGTCGGCCATGCTGCGCAGCGAGTAGGTGTAGACCTTGGCGCGTGTGTTCTGTGTCATCACGAGCCCGTTCTTGTCATCGGCGTTGGTCACCACGAAGGCCTCCTTGGGCAGTGCGTCGAAGAAGGCTTTCTTGGCCCTCAGGTAGTTGTCCACCGTCTTGTGATAGTCCATGTGGTCGCGTGTGAGGTTGGTGAAGATGCCTCCGGTGAACTTCAGTCCGCCGATGCGGTGCTGGGCCACCGAGTGTGAGCTGACCTCCATGAATACATACTTGCATCCCTCGTCGGCCATGCGTCCCAGCAGTGCGTTGAGGGTGATGGCGTCGGGTGTGGTGTGCTCGGTGGGGATGGCTTCGTCGTCGATGTAGTTGCACACGGTGGACACGAGTCCCACCTTGTAGCCCATGGCGCGAAACATGTTGTACAGTAGCGTGGCGATGGTCGTCTTGCCATTGGTGCCGGTGACTCCCACGAGGCGCACCTTGTCGGTGGGGTTGCCGTTGAAGGCGGTGGCGAGGGGTCCCACGGCCTCTTCGCTACTGGGCACTCTCACGTAGGTGACGCCCTCGCTGAGCATGTCGGGCAGCTGCTCGCACACGATGGCCACGGCTCCCTTGTCGATGGCTGCTTGTATGTACTGGTGCCCGTCGACCTGTGTGCCGCGCAGGGCCACGAAGAGGTGCCCCTGGGCTATGCGTCGCGAGTCGATGTGTATGTCTGCGATTTCACGCGCTGTGGTGCCTACCACTTCGTCTACCTTTATCGCTTTGATTATGTCTGTCAGCAACATCATATGTCCTTGTTTTTTTTCTTATTCGTGTTGTACTATTATAGCTTCATGTCGCGCATGCGCTCTCCTTACTTCAGCACGAGCTGTATGGTCTGTCCCTTGCGAACGGTGCTTCCGGCCGATATGCTCTGCGAGTACACCTTGCCCTGCCCCGAGAGGCGCACGCTGAGTCCGCAGGCCTCGAGCATGTAGACGGCATCCTTGGCTCCCAGTCCCTTGACGTTGGGCACCTTGCCCTGTGAGGGGTCGAATGTGATGTCGGTGAGCACCACCTTGCCCTCGGTGTTCTCGGCCTTGCCCCACACGGCCTGTTCGGTGCGGTGCGATGCTGAGGCCTCCCAGCTGGTGGGTATGTCGAGCTCGCTGAGCACGTCGTGTGCTTCGGCTATGTTGCCCCTCTTCACTGCGGGGATGGGCGTGGCGTCGGGGTTGCTCACCTCGCTGACGCTGCGCTGTGCGTCGCGGGCCATGATGCGCTGTGCTATCTCTCCGAAGACTACGCCTGCCGTGCCGCCTCCCGAGATGGTTCCTCCCTTGGTCTGTATGGACACGATGCAGGTGTACTTGGGTGCATCGGCGGGGAAGAATCCGCAGAAGCTGAGCTGGTGGCCGCCTCCCTTGGTGGAGCCTCCTTGGGCTATCTGTGCCGTACCTGTCTTACCGGCTATGAGGAAGTCGTCTGACTTGGCCTTGGCACCCAGTCCTGTGGGGTCGTTGACCACCATAGTGAGCATCTTGGTGATGTCGGCGAGGGCCTCCTTGGAGGCTATCTGGCTGATGAGTACCTCGGGCTCAAACTCCTCCACCGCGACGCCATCTTCGAGGATGGCCGACACGAGGCGGGGCTTCATGAAGGTGCCTCCGTTGGCGATGGCGTTGTAGAAGGCCACGATGTTGATGGGGGGTATCTTCGTTTCATAGCCGATCGACATCCATGGCAGGGTGGTCCTGTACCAGTTCTTGTCGTTGGGGTAGCGTATCTCGGGCACTCCCGTTCCTGTGGGGAATATCTTGTGGTGTGTGGCGAGCCCCATGCGGTGCAGACCTTCGACGAACTTTTCGGGGTGCTCCTTGTAGTTGTCGTCGATGAGGCGTGCCGTGCCCACGTTGGATGAGAACATCAGCACTTGGGGTACGCTGAGCATGCCATAGGCGCTTGCCCTGTCCCAGTTGTGGTCCTTCATCGTGGTGGAGCCGAAATTGAACAATCCCCTGTGTGCATCCACCGAGTCGGTGATGCTGATCTTCTTGTCATCGAGCGCCACGAGCAGCGAGGCTGTCTTGAAGGTCGATCCCGGCTCGAGGATGTCGGTCAGGGCGTTGTTCTTGTCCTCGAAGTATCGTCCGTTTTGCTGTCGGTTCATGTTGACGATGGCCTTGATGTCGCCCGTAGCCACCTCCATGACCACGACTACTCCAGTGCGTGCATCGCCTCCGCCTGCATTTTGCTTGTGTAGCATGTCGAGGATGGCCCTCTCGGCGATGTCCTGTATCTCCACGTTGAGTGTGGTCTGTATGTCTCGGCCGTTCACTGCGGGTTGGTCGACGAGGAGCACGTCCTGCTTGTTGATCCTCCTCTTGTGTCCCCATCCGGGTTCTCCTCTGAGCTGGTCGTCATAGGCTGCCTCTATGCCGCATATGGCTGAGTCGTTGGATGCGTAGATGTCGCCCAGGGTGCGGCGTGCCAATGAGCCGAATATCTTCTTGCGCTCGACGTTGTCCTCGGTAGTGAATCCGAGGTCCGTCGCGTGCTTTCCCAGGAAGGTGTGCTCCATGATGTCCCTGTAGGTGGCATAGGATATGCGCTTGTTGCCATAGATGGCCCAGTGGCGGCGTCCACGGCCACGCACCTTCATGGTGGCTATGCCCTTGCGGAAGGTCTCCTCAAACTCGGCCACGCTCTTGTCGGGGAGTATCTCGTGCAGCTCCTGGCATATCTGTCCGAGGTTGTTGGCGAGCAGTGTGTCGCGCCGGTGCTGCGCATCCTTGCGTCGCTTGTCGTCAGAGTCCGACACCTCGAAGTCCATGTACAGCCTGTACTGAGGCAGGCTGCTCGCCATGAGCTGTCCGTCGTCGCTGAGGATGTTGCCTCGGCGGGCGGGTATGACGATGCTGTCCGACAGGGCCTTCTCGGCCACCTCGCGCCAGTAGCCTCGCTCGAAGACCATGATCGACATGGCCTTGAGCAGCACCGCGATGCCTATCATCGCCATGAAGATGATGATGGAGAAGTATCGCGATATGATTTTCTTGTCTTTGGGGTTGTCGATGTTCATTTCTTCAGTACTATGGGGGCCTCGGTCGGTATCTGCAGTCCGCTACCTCGCTCCTCGATGAAACGTTGGATGTTCGATTCTCTGCTCTTCTCCATGAGTTCGCTTGTGCGTGCCAGCGACTTGTATCTCACGTCTTCGAGCTGGTCGCGCAGCTTCTTTATCTCCACCTGCTCGCGCTGGAAGCCGTAGCGGTTGCTCACGTAGGCTATCGAGAGTACGAATACGAGGAGTATCATCCCCGTGTTGCGCTGCAGGAAGGGGCTGAGCAGCATGTCGCCGTCGAGCCACGCCTTCAGTTTGCTTTTTTTGTTTTTCTTGTCGCTCATTGTCGCTTGTCGGTGTGTGTTAGCGTTTGATGCCTATTCTCAGCTTGGCGCTGCGTGAGCGGGGGTTCTGCTCCTGCTCCTCGCGGCTTGCCACGGCCACCTTGCCTGCCATGCGGTAGGGCGAGGGTTTGGTGCCGTAGATGTCCTGCTCCACTCGTCCCTCCACGTTGCCTGTCTTCATGAGGTTCTTCACCAGTCGGTCCTCGAGTGAGTGGTAGGTGAGCACCACGAGTCGTCCGCCCGGCTTGAGCAGTTCGGTGGCTGCCTCGAGCATCTCCTTGAGTGCCTCCATCTCCTCGTTCACCTCGATGCGCAGGGCTTGGAATAGCTTGGCCATCTCCTTCTTCTCGCGGTCGCGGCCGAAGAGTCGCTTCACCGTCTCGTAGAGCTGCCCAGTGGTCTCGATGGGGGCTTGTGCGCGTGCCTTCACGATCACCGAGGCCAGCTTGCGGCTGTTGAGCAGTTCGCCGTAGAGGTAGAATATCTCGGCCAGTCGCTCCTCGTCATAGGTGTTCACGATGTCGGCTGCCGTGACTCCGTCGCGGCGGTTCATGCGCATGTCGAGGCGTGCGTCGTAGCGGAACGAGAATCCCAGCTCGCCCTCGTCAAACTGGTGGCTCGACACGCCCAAGTCGGCCAGCACACCATCGAGTTGCTCCACGTCGTGGTAGCGCATCCAGTTGCGCAGGTAGCGGAAGTTGCTGCGCACGAAGGTAAATCGCTTGTCGTCCACGATGTTGCGCTCGGCATCGGCGTCTTGGTCGAAGCTGTAGAGGTGTCCGTCGGCATCCATGCGTCGCAGGATCTCGCGCGAGTGACCGCCTCCGCCGAAGGTCATGTCGGCATACACGCCTCCTGTCTCGATGGCCAGTCCGTCCACCGTCTCGTGCAGCATCACGGGGATGTGATAGGGTATGTTGGTCTCTTTTGTTTCCATGTCTTGGGCCTGTAGGTATCGTCTGTAGAAGTAAAAAGTCTTGGGTGTAGAAGTCGTGTGATGATCATCTTGGAATCACTCCGCGAAGTTACGAAAAAGCTGTCGGTAGTGCAAGTTTTCTGGGTAAAAGTTTTTTTGTCGACAACAAACCGAGGTGGAATGGAAAGACATGCAAGGTCCTCAGTCCTCAGTCCTCAGTTATTTTTCGCGCTCCGAGAAAGTCGAAAAAAGATATGGATTAAAAATCCTTATTTTTGTATTAGATATACGTAGTATATTTAATACTTAAATAAGCCCCTTATTTTATAGTGCTCACTCGCGAAAAAAAATGGCCTCACTGCGCAGATTATTGAGGACTGAGGACTGAGGACTTACCCCTCGCGTGGCGCACGCGCATTATGCGCGTATCCCTAAAAGCTTCACTTACGTTTCGCACTCCTTTGGGGAGGATTCAGAGTCCGCGGAATAAATTGCTAAATAGTTAAATTAATCCAGCTTTGCAGGCGCAGCGCCCCGCGCTTTTGTGCGGAAAAGTTTTTCTCTTTGTGCGCGAGTTGCTGTCTCTTGCTGTTTTTTTGCTCGTTAACAAAGTTTAACATAAAATGAGGAGGGTAAAAAATAATTATACATATATTTGCACATGAATAGAGATAATGTTATCTTTGCGTAACAAATAGTAGTAACTAAAACTAACAGGAAAACGGTATGAAAAAGCTCTTTACCCTAATCGGTGCCTTGCTGCTGTGGCAGGCCATGGCGGTGGCACAAAACTACCTGCACATCTCGTCAGGAGAGTCGACAGAGGTGGTGCCGATGGCAGAGTTGGACAGCGTGACAGTGCGTGGCGCAAACTTCTACGGAAGTGCGTGGAGGTATCTCGGTACGGGTACCTATACCTACACACAGTTCGTGTCGGGCGTTGTGCCTGGTCACTCTATATACGTGCGCAATGCGAACGATGGGGGCGCCCATAAGCAGTATCAGGTGAGAGACTGGTATTTGGGCAATCCCCTCGTGATTGACTATGATGAGGCTA
Organism: Bacteroidaceae bacterium; assembly: GCA_017555875.1. Taxonomy (GTDB): domain Bacteria; phylum Bacteroidota; class Bacteroidia; order Bacteroidales; family Bacteroidaceae; genus UBA1189. Next base: position 18,070 of record JAFZFN010000026.1, on the reverse strand, counting down.
CGGGAGACTGCTGGGTGGAGCCGCAGTTTACGGGCTATGTGCACGCGAACTACGGTAACGTGTGGGTGGCCGAGACGAGCCTTTACGCGGCGAGTCATGGTCAAGACTTTGACGAGGAACGTAGTTCCTTCGATCCCGCGACGGGTCTCTTCCAACTCTACTTGATCTACTATGTCGATGCTGGCTATTTCGGGTATGGCTATGAGACGTTGCAGCTCGATGGCGCCACTCGCGCACCCTCACGCAATCGCGAGGTGCAGCCCGTGAAGCTCGAGGCAAAGCCTCTGGTCATCACCTCCAAGGCTACGGGCAAGCGCGTGCCCCTGACGCTGACCAAGCCTGCGGCTCCCAAGGGTAGCGAGCAACTGAAGATGAACACCGGTAACGAGATTTTCAAATAAATTATATAGGAGGACACGACTATGAAACGTAACATACTATTTGCAGCCATGCTGCTACTCATGGGCACTGTCGTGCAGGCTCAGGTGATTGTCAAGCACGGAGAGGATGCCCAGCGCATCGACTTTGGTCAGGACAAGCTGGTGAAGATAACCTTCAATGGGGCTTATAAACTCAGTGCTGATGCCGTGTTTGATGTCGACGACGAGATCAACTTTGAGCGTCAGTCGGGCGAGGTGATAACCCTCGATATCGATGACATACGCGTGATGGGCTTTGCTGTCGACTTCACCAAAATTGAGGAGCTTAAGCAGGCTGGCGAGACCGCCATTGCCTACGACGCTGCCGAACAGGTGGTACACATCGTCAATGCTGAGCAGGGTGGGGGCGACATACGCATCTTTACTGCCGAGGGCAAGCTCGTGAAGCGAGCACAGGGCGTAGCCATCAGCGTGGCCGACCTCGACGACGGACTCTACATCGTGAACTACAACAAGGAGTTGAACGCTAAAATCATCAAGAAATGAAAACCGCTATATACAACAAGGTAAAGCGCCTCGCACTTCTCTTCGTGGCGGGCGGCGCGATGATGTCAAGCGCTGTGGCGCAAGAGAATCTGCACCTGTTCTATCGCAATGGCGACCACAAGCAGATCGAGATTACCGATGACACCAAGGTGGAGTTTGTGAAGAAGACCTTCCTCCATGAAACGAGCTTCTCAGATATCTGGGGTGACACCATCTGGCTGTCGGCCTCGGCGGGATCTTCGGGTTATAATGGATACGTTCGAAGCAATCAGCAGTGGTCGTTGATAAGCGATGCCGACTGGATGATAGGCTATCCCGTATATGCCGATTCGCTGAGAGAGCAGATGTATCAAAAGGACGACAACGTCTTCTACGTGGCTGCTCTGCCCAACAGCTCTGCTCAGCAGCGCACGGCCACCCTCACACTTAAGACCAAGGATGGCAAGGCACAATGCCAATACACCGTGGTGCAGCAGCCCTACACCATGTCGTTTGAGTATGGCTCATTCATCAATAACTACCGCTACGACGGTCAGCCCGTGGTGCGCGACACCTTGATGCTAGCTTGGGACGATGTGGAGAGCTACCACTACGTCATACCCAACCATGGTGTACGCGTGGTGAGCTATCCCGAGTGGATGGAGCTCGACACCGTGGCTCACAGAGGCGAGAACTATGACTTGGCATGGCAGAAAGAGAATACGACCTTAAGAAGATCACTGACGACGGTGGCTCGCTTCCGCTTCGCGCAGAACTTCAATGCTACGGCTCGCACCGGAGAGGTGGTCTTCGAGGGTAGCAACGGCCAGCGCGTCACTTCATTCGTCGTGCAGGAGGGCCTCAACGAGACATCTGTGATGGTCACAGCTGCCAAGCTGCATCAGCAGCTCTATGACCCCTTCATAGTAAGCAGCAACAGACACGACGACTTTGGTCTACCCGCCATGATGCTCTATCTCGACAGCCGCGGTGCCGACATGGTGTCTAGTGATGTGGGTTACAACTGGTTCAGCTATGGGTTGAGATATTGGGACGTTACTCCAAGCTATTCTCCCACACACATTGCGTGGACCACGCTCTACCGCAACATCAAATCAGTTAGCAGTGTCATCGGGCAGTATGGCTCGCACGAGAGCGACCCCATACTTCGTGCCTACCTCTCGCAGGCCTATGCGCTACGCGCGTTCGACTACTTCTACCTCGCACAGATCTATCAGCACACCTATGTGGGCAACGAAGATGCACCCTGTCTCCCCATCGTGACTGAGGACAATATGGAGCAGGAGTACACCGCAGGCATCGAGCGTGCCTCGGTGCGTGAGGTCTATGCCTACATCCTCGAAAACCTCGACAAGGCCATCCTGCTGCTCGAGGGCAACAGCATCGCCTTCCCCGACAAGGGTCTCATCAGCCTGCAGGCAGCCGTCGCGCTGCGTGCCCGTGTACATCTGGTGATGAACAACTGGCAGGCCGCACTCAACGACGCTCAGCAGGTCATCGCCTCGGGCGTAGCCATCCCCTACACCATGGAGCAGGTGAGCAAGCCTGGCTTCAATGACATCGACGATGCCTCATGGCTGTGGGGTGTCAAGGTCGAGGAGAACGACAATGCCGTCCTCACGGGACTTCTCAACTTGCCCTCACACCTCTGCTCGATGACGGGCTATGGATACGCAACCACTGACCCCGGTGTGCAGCGCCGCATCAGCAAGGCGTTGTGGGTGAGCATCCCCTACACCGACGTCCGCAAGGGATGGTGGGTCGATGAGAAACTCCAGTCGCCCCTCCTCGTCAATGCCTATGGTGAGGCTCAGGCGGAAGAGATTCCCCACGCAGCTAACATGGCTCCCTACACCAACGTCAAGTTTGGCCCCTACAACGACGAACCCCTCAACGCGACCAACGCACAGGACATCCCCCTCGTCCGTATCGAGGAGATGCACCTCATCGTAGCCGAGGCACAGGCCATGCTGGGCAACACTGCCGAGGCTGTGACGACCTTGAACAACTTCGTGTCTACCTATCGTGACCCCGCCTACCGATGCACGGCAACGACAGCCGAGCAGGTGCAGGAAGCCGTGTGGCAGCAGCGCCGCATCGAGCTGTGGGGCGAGGGACAGGCCTACTACGACCTCATGCGTCTGAAGAAGCCCGTCGACCGCCGTGGAGCAGGATTCCAGTCCAGCTATGTCTTCAACATCCCCGATGGCGACGCCGTACGTGTCTATCAGCTCCCCTCTACCGAGATGAACAACAATCCCGCCCTCGTGCAGAACCCCGAGTTCGCAGATCCCCGACCCGTCGAGGACTTTGAGGTGGAGATTCCCGATCCCGATGAGGGCCAATGGAACTCTCTCGGTATGGCCACATACACAGAAGATTTGGTGACAACGTTCTTTAGTAATGTTGATAATGTCTCCTATGAGGTAGAGATTCAGGAAAGTGTTGAGTACCCCGGCAAGTACCGTCTGGTCAATGCTTATGGAGTAGCATATCCTTACAATAGTGATGGCGATTATGATGCTTCGAAGAACTACTACATCGTGATTGATGCCTGCAACCCCGAGAAGGTGAGCATAGACCTCTCCTACACTGGCATGAATTGGGGCTATGGCGAGTTCTTCGTTTGGTCAATGGCTCAGTATGTCATGGCTAATGGCGGTACTGAAGAGGATGCTCTTCCCTATTGGGGCAAGCTCGAGAATGGTGTAATCACATTCCCAGGTTCAGCTTTGATTTCTGGTATGGGTGAGGATTATATGAACTATGGCAATAAGAACGGCAAGTTCTCTGTCGTGCTTCCTGGCTATGAACTGCCGCAGATCCCCACCGAGCTCTACATGATCGGTCAGGACTTTGGCGGTTGGGACTGGGAGTCTGAGGGCGTTGTGTCCATGACTCCTGTGCACAGCCACGAAGGAGCCTTCTGGACCACACGCTACTTCACCGCAGGCAATGGATTCAAGTTCTGCGCAAAGAGAGCATGGGATGGCGACTTCTTCACCCTCGGCGATGACTACGGCTTCTACACCGACGGAGTCAACTGCTGCGTCGAGGCCGACGGCTTCTACACCGTCTACGTTGACCTCGTCAACAACATCATTGCCGTAGAGCCTGCTGCCGTATATGGCATCGGTGACTGCTTCGGCGGATGGGACACCGACGTCGAGGCCAATAAGTTTGTCGCTGATGGCCGCACCCTCGTGTCGCGCGCCACAGAGTACGATGGTGAGCTGCGCATGTATGTCGATGCTCCCGCCATCTTCGATGACATCGAGTGGTGGATGATGGAGTTCAACATCTACGATGGCGCTATTGTCTATCGTGGTGCTGGTTTTGACCAAGAGCGCGTACAGGTAGCTGCAAACCAGCAGGTGGTGCTCGACCTCAATGCTGGCACAGGCTACGTTGGCGTGGGCGACGACTTTGTCTTCTTCTCTGACGGAGTATACAACACCGAATTCTTCGGTGGAGCATGGCAGCAAGTGATGGAGAAGTCACAAAGCGTCCCCAACCTCTACCGCTTGCCAAGCTACATCGTCGAGGGCTATGACCTGAGATTCCATTGGGATGAGGCCACTGGCGCTGTGGGACTCGATACGCGAGAGTGGGAGACTGGATATGTACACTTCAACTACGGAATGATCTATGCCAAGGCTGAGGACATCTCCTATGATGCAGCAGCGAAGACCTTCTACTTCACCATCCAATATTTTGTACCTGGCGTAGGTTCATTCGAAACTGTGGTAGATACCTACACCCTTGCAGGCGCTCAGCCACAGATCCCCACCGAGCTCTACATGATCGGTCAGGACTTTGGTGGTTGGGACTGGGAGTCTGAGGGCGTTGTGCCCATGATTCCTGTAAATCAACACGGAGGATCCTTCTGGACCACACGCTACTTCACCGCAGGCAACGGATTCAAGTTCTGCGCAAAGAGAGCATGGGATGGCGACTTCTTTACCCTCGGCGATGACTACGGCTTCTACACCGACGGAGGCAACTGCTACGTCGAGGCCGACGGCTTCTACACCGTCTACGTAGACCTCGTCAACAACATCATTGCCGTAGAGCCTGCTGCCGTATATGGCATCGGTGACTGCTTCGGCGGATGGGACATCGACGTCGAGGCCAATAAGTTTGTCGCCGACGGACGCACCCTCGTGTCGCCACTGACAGTAGCTGAGAGCTACCTGCGCATGTATGTCGATGCTCCCTCCATCATTGATGGCATCGAGTGGTGGCAGATGGAGTTCAATATCTACGATGGAGCCATTGTCTATCGTGGTGATGGTGGTGACCAAGACTTCGTACAGGTTGCTGAAGGACAGCAAGTGACGCTCGACTTCAACGCTGGCAAAGGTTACATCGGAGCCGAGAAGATCTACTTGGAAGAGGTCAACTATACGCTCATCAACAACGACACCATCTTCATGTCGGCCAGCGCAGGTCGCACCAACAGAGCAGGTTGGGTCTACAGCAACCGCCCATGGACAGTGACTGCTGACGCAGACTGGCTACTCGTGCGTAAGAACGAGAGCAACTTGTATGACAACAACTTTACCAGCGGCTACGAGTACGAAGACCTCTTCATGATTTACGCGCAGGCCAATGAGACTGCCGAGGAGCGCATCGGTCACGTGACCATCGCTACCGAGGACAACGTGTCGAAGACCTTCGTCGTGGTACAGCGCCCCTACACCCTCTCATTCAACGAAGAGGAGTACATCAACGGATTGCGCTTCGATGGTGAGCCCGTCGACACCTTCGTCATCGAGGGTGCATGGGACTGGGACAACATCTACTACAACCTCTACCCCAACCACGGATGGCAGGTGACCTCATACCCCGACTGGATGGTGATGGATGAGTTTGCTCACAATGCCGCCAACTGCGACTTTGAGACCATCCTCGCCAATGAGGACATCCTCGCTGCAGGCCAGCCCATCATATCTACAGTCGTGTTCCGTTTCGAGCGCAATGAGTCGCCCGAACCTCGCGAGGCATACATCACCTTCGAGGGACATGGACAGAAGGCCGTGGGCATCTTCCGTCAGGAGGGACTCAATGAGCAAGCCATCTTCAGCGGTGCTCAGGCGTTGGCCAAGAAGATGTACATCTACGATGAGGCGCTCGGCATGGGCCGCCACACCGACTATGGCTTCCCATCATTCATGCTCAGCATGGACAGCCGTGGCATCGACATGATTTGTGGCGCCAGCGGCTACAACTGGTACTCCAGCAACGAGGGCTTCAGCGACCTCGGCAGCAACCTTGTATACACAGCCCAGTTCTGGACCACGATGTACAACCACATCGGCATGGCCAACGGAGTGATACGCGCCTATGCCAACCGCGCTGGCGATCCTCTCTTCCAGTTCTACCTGGGCCAGGCCTATGCCTTCCGCGCATTCAACTACTTCTACCTCGCACAGACCTATCAGCAGACCTACGTAGGCAATGAGGAGGCTCCCTGTGTGCCCATCATCACCGATGCCAACATGGATGTTGTCAATGCCGAGGGATGCCCCCGTGCTAGCGTGCGTGAGGTCTACGACTTCATCCTCAGCGACCTCGACAAGGCACTCACCCTCTTGCAGCAAAGCGGGGTGGCTCGTCCGAGCAAGAACCTCGTAAGCCCCGAGGTGGTCTATGGCCTCCGTGCACGTGTCAATATGGTACGAGGCGAGTGGGCTGCAGCTGCCCAGGATGCACAGCGCGTCATCGAAGCAGGTGTCGCAGCTCCCTACACCATGGATGAGCTCCGCGCTCCCAGCTTGCACGACATCAACCACGAAGCATGGCTGTGGGGTATCGATGCCGAGGAGACCGACGCTCCCGTACAGACTGGTATCTGCAACTGGCCCTCTCACATGGGCTCCTTCTCTACCGGATATGCCCAAGTAGGTGCTTGGCGCCGCGTGAGCCCTGCGCTCTACCAATCCATCCCCGACACCGACGTGCGCCAAGGCTGGTTCCTCAATGGTCAGTGCCGCTCGGCCAACCTTAGCGAGGAGCAGCGTGCCTACGTGATCGACTATGGCATGCCAGCCTACACACAGGTCAAGTTTGCCCCCTACAACAATGAGCTGGGCGTCTATTTGCCCGCAAGCGACATCCCCCTCATGCGTATCGAGGAGATGCACCTCATCTTGGCCGAGGCTCAGGCCATGATGGGCGACGTCGATGCAGGCGCCAAGACCTTGATCAACTTTGTCAGCAGCTATCGTGACTATGCTTATGACTGCGACGTACGCTCTGCCGAGGAACTTCAGGAAGAGATATGGATGCAGCGCCGCATCGAGTTCTGGGGCGAGGGACACGCCTACTTCGACCTCATGCGTCTGGGCAAGGGTGTCAACCGTCGTGGTGCAGGCTTCTCCGAGGAGTTCACCTTCGACATCCCCGCAGGCGACGCAGCACTCATCTTCCCCATCCCCGATCGCGAGATGAACCGCAACCCCCAGCTCGAGCAGAACCCCGTGGCTGAGCAGCCCAAGCCGATAGGTACTGATGAGGCTTGGCAATCTCTCGGCCTAGCCGTTTATTGTGAAGACATCGTGACGACTTTCTTTGCCACATCGAATGTCGTTTATGAGGTGATGATTGAGGAGAGCAAGGAGAATCCAGGAGTCTATCGTCTGGTCAATCCTTATGGTGCAGCTTATCCCTACAATGGTGCAGGCGATTTCGACGCATCGGAAAACCACTACATAGAGATTGATGCACGAAACCCTGAGGCTGTGAGCATCAAGCAATGCTATACAGGTATGGATTGGGGGTATGGTGAGTTTATCGTATGGTCTATGGCCGACTATTATCTCTCCAAAGGAAAGAGTGCCGAGGAGGTGGCTGAAGCCGGCTACTTTGGTAAGCTCGAAGAGGGTGTCATCACATTCCCTGCTGGCTCTTTGATTGTTGCTATGACAGACTACAATAACGGAGGCTTATATGCAGCGAACAAAGATGGTAAGTTTTCAGTAGTACTCCCAGGTTACGACACCTACAGCCGCTCTCGCGACCGCAGTGTCAAGGAATCTAAGCTCCTCGTTCTCTCACGAGAGCTGGTCACCGACCTTGATGCCAAGCTGCAGGTGAAGTAATCTCCACCACTATCGTATAAAGTCATTGGGGTGCGCCACACGGCGCACCCTAATCTGTTGCTATAGTGCTATGATTATTCTATGATTGTAGCGAATATCGAGGAGAGTTACGATATCGACGACCAGTTCGTGTTGGTCTTGCGCAGTCGCTCCAGCTGCCTCCATAGCACTGCATTCTCGGGACGTGAGCCGTCGGGGTCTTCATCGGTGATGCGCTCGGCGATGCTGCGTACATGGCCCAGGAGCTGTCCGTCGCGGGCGATATTGGCTATCTTGAGGTCAAAGGCGATGCCGCTCTGCTGGGTGCCCTCGAGGTCGCCAGGTCCGCGTAGCTTGAGGTCGGCCTCGGCAATCTCGAAGCCATCGTTGGTGCGCACCATGATGTCGAGTCGCTTCTTGCTCTCCTCGGTCAGCTTCACCGAGGTGACGAGGATGCAGTACGACTGGTCAGCTCCACGTCCTACGCGCCCGCGTAGCTGGTGCAGCTGCGACAGGCCGAAGCGCTCGGCATTCTCGATGACCATTACCGAGGCGTTGGGTACGTTCACACCCACCTCGATTACCGTGGTGGCCACCATAATCTGTGTCTCGCGACGCAGGAAGCGCTGCATCTCGGCATCCTTCTCTGCTGGCTTCATCTTGCCGTGCACCATGCTCACCTGACAGTGGGGGAAGGCCTCGCACACCTGTGCATAGCCCTCCTCGAGGTTCTTGAGGTCTATCTTCTCGCTCTCCTTGATGAGGGGGTACACCACGTACACCTGTCGGCCCTGAGCAATCTGTCCTCCCATGAACTGGTAGAGCTGTGCCTGACGGTTGCCATACTGATGTATCGTCTGTATGGGTTTGCGCCCTGGGGGAAGCTCGTCGATGATGCTCACGTCGAGGTCGCCATAGAGCGTCATGGCCAGGGTGCGTGGGATGGGCGTAGCAGTCATCACCAGCACGTGGGGCGAGAAGGTGTTCTTCGTCCACAGCTTGGCACGCTGCGCCACACCGAAGCGGTGCTGCTCGTCGATGACCACAAACCCCAGGGCCGAGAAGGCTACCGTGTCTTCGAGCACGGCGTGGGTGCCCACGAGCAGGTGTATGTCGCCCGTGAGCAGTGCATCGAGGATCTCCTTGCGCCGCTTGCCCTTGACGCTGCCCGTGAGCAGCGCCACGCGTATGGGCAGGCCCTCGAGCATCTTTGATAGGGTGGCATAGTGCTGTTCGGCCAGTATCTCCGTGGGGGCCATGATGCAGGCTTGGTAGCCGTTGCCGATGGCGATGAGCGAGGTCATCAGTGCCACTAGCGTCTTGCCGCTACCTACGTCGCCTTGCAGGAGACGGTTCATCTGGCGGCCACTGTTCATGTCGTGACGCATCTCACGGATGACACGCTTCTGCGCACCCGTCAGCTCGAAGGGGAGCTTCGTGGCATAGAACTGGTTGAAGAGCTCGCCCACCTTCGTGAAGCACAGTCCGCGACATTTGCGGCGGCGATCCTTGCTGTAGCGTAGGATGCTCAGCTGCACGTAGAACAACTCCTCAAACTTGAGCCTGTATTGAGCCCTGCGCAGCGACTCGGGGTCGCGTGGGAAGTGCAGCGTGTGTAGTGCCTCGTCCAGTGACATCAGGTGATGCTCCTGCACGAACGCCTCGGGCAGCGTCTCAGCGATGGGGGTGCGCTCGAGCAGTGTGAAGAGGTTGCCCATGAGCTTCTGCAGGGCATTGCTGTTGAGCCCGCTGCGCTTCATACGCTCGGTCGTGTTGTAATAGGGCTGCAGGCCCATGCTCGAGAGCGATAGCTCTGAGGCTTTGTCGATGTCGGGGTGAGCCACGTTGATGCGGTCGCCAAACGTCGTGGGCTTGCCAAAGACGATATACTCCACCCCCACGGGGTAGCTCTTGGGGATAAACTTGGCCCCATTGAACCATACCAGGTCTATCACTCCCGTGCCGTCGGTGAAGTGGGCCACGAGTCGCATCTTGCGTCCCTCACCCACGGTCTCGTAGCGCAGGATCTTGCCCTTGAGCTGTATGTAGGGCATGTTGCCGTCGATCTCATGGATGTAGTAGAGGCGGCTGCGGTCGACATACTTGTAGGGGAAGGTATACAGCAAGTCGTGCATGGAGCTGATGCCCAGCTCCTTGCTCAGTAGGGCAGCCCGCTGGGGGCCCACACCTTGCAGGTACTGTATGTCACGTGTCGTGAGGTCGTACATGATTTTTCAAAGACAAAAGTACGACAACTTTGGCAAAAAAGGAAATAATACCTAACTTTAACCTACGATGTAGCTTTTAATTAGGCTGCAGATCGGAAAAAGTCAAAACAGTTTTGCTTTTTCTCTCACCTTGCGCTAACTTTGTCGTCCTCTAAGTTTCAATTCATATGAGATTCTTCAAGACCATACTGCTATCATTCCTCCTGCTCATCCCCATCGCAGGTCGTGCCACCGAGTACCGCAACGCCGTGAAGGTCACCTTCCTCTCTTGGGCTACGGGCAGCACCAAGCTCTCTTATGAGCGGGCATTCACTCCTCATCAGTCGGCCGAGTTCTGCGCCAGCATGATCGGTGCGGGCTACGATAAGTTTGCCAACAATCCCCGTGGTTATACCCTGCGCTACGGCCACAAGTTCTTCGTGGCAGGCAACGAGGGCGGTGGACTCAAGGGCTTCTACGTGCGTCCCGAGTTTATCTATGTCAACTATGCTTATGACCAGCGCGGCACGGGCTTGCGCACCCAGTCGCAGATGTGTACCCTGCTGGCTACTGCAGGCTATCAGACCCACTTCGGTCGTTTTCTTATCGATGCTTGGGCGGGCGCGGGTCCTGCCCTCGGCACGCCTGCCGAGACGGGCTACCATCATGGCTTTGCCCTGTGGAACGTTTTTGGCACTCGCAGCGACCATGTCGCTCTCAGCTTCAGTGTACGCCTGGGCTACTGCTTCTAGCGTAGCCTCTCCCGCTGTACCCCGATAGCTATGGCGCTAGGGTGGGGGTCAGCACTCACGTACGAAGTCGAGCGCCTCGTCAATCTCTTCTTTTGTCGCGATGCAGTCGATGCGGATGTCACCGATACCTCCGAGGAGGGTGAAGCGTATCTCCGTCCCGCGGTTCTTCTTGTCGTGTTGCATGAGCTCATGTAGCTCATCGTAGTCCTTGCAAGTGAATGCTATGGGCTCATACACCTCCTTCACATAGCTCACCATCTGGCGCAGCTTGTCCGTGGGGAATCCCTCATGGATGTGTGCGAGGTAGAGTTCACCGATGAGTCCCCATGCCACTGCATGTCCGTGCAGTATCGGCATGGCGTGGCGCATGGCCCATGTCTCGAAGGCGTGCCCCAGGGTGTGTCCCAGGTTGAGTGCCTTGCGTATATGCTTCTCCGTGGGGTCCTGCTCCACGATGTGCTCCTTCACGCAGATCGACTCCATGATGAGCTCTTGCAGTGCGTCGAGGTCGAGCCCATTCAGGTCATAGCGCATCAGTCGCGACCAGTGCTCCTCGGTGCTGATGAGTCCGTGCTTGAGCATCTCGGCAAAGCCCGATGCGATGTTGTGTGCGTCGAGCGTGTGCAGAAACTGTGCCGACACCACCACCGCCTCGGCGGGATAGAAGGCTCCCACCTCATTCTTCAGCGCATGCCTGTTGATACCCGTCTTGCCTCCTACGGCAGCGTCCACCATGGCCAATAGGGTAGTGGGGACATTGATGCATCGTATGCCTCGCTTGAAGGTGGCAGCAGCGAAGCCGCCCAGGTCGGTCACCATGCCTCCGCCCAAGTTGATGAGCAGCGAGTGGCGTGTAGCCCCATGTCCCGACAGCTCGTCCCACACGTGGCACAGCGCCTCGATGTCCTTGTTGTCGTCGCCTGCAGCGATGCTGATGCGGTGAGCCTCGCCCACCACGGGAGCCACCAGGGGGTAGCACCACTGTTCGGTGTGCTCGTCGGTGAGCACAAACAAGCGGTCGTGCTCCATCCCATCGAGCATGCCCTTCAGTGTTTCGGCTACGTCTGTAGCGGCTATGATACGTTGCGTATTCATTCTTCTCGATCTTTTCTGCTGTTCGTCTCTCTCACCTCTTACATGCCCATTCGCTTGGCTTCGTCCCAGAGGACATCCATCTCCTCGAGTGTCATCTCCTTGAGGTTACGTCCTTGTGCTATGGCACCCTCCTCGACGTAGTTGAATCGGCGGATAAACTTCTGGTTTGTGCGCTCCAGCGCATTGTCGGGGCTGAGTCCATTCATGCGGGCCACGTTGATGCAGGCAAAGAGCAGGTCGCCCAGCTCGGCCTCGGCGAGGTCGTAATTGTTGTGGTCGAGCTCCGCTTTCAGTTCCTCGATCTCCTCCAGGAGCTTCTCCCATGCGCCCGATGCGTCATCCCACTCGAAGCCCACGTTGCGAGCCTTCTCCTGTATGCGGTAGGCCTTCACGATGGAGGGCAGTCCTGAGGGCACACCGCTGAGCACGCGCTTGTTGCCACCCTTCTCGCGCAACTTCAGCTGCTCCCAGTTCTCCGATACCTGTGTGGCATTCTCCACCTTTACCGCTTCACTCTCTGCCGGAGGAAACACGTGTGGATGACGGAAGATGAGCTTCTCGCACAAGCGGTCACACACGTCCTTGATGTCAAATGCGCCCTTCTCCGAGGCTATCTTGGCATAGAAGCCGATGTGGAGCAACACGTCGCCTAGCTCCTTGCATATGTTGGTGTTGTCGTCGTTGATGAGGGCGTCACATAGTTCGTACACCTCTTCTATGGTGTTGGGGCGCAGGCTCTCATTGGTCTGCTTGCGGTCCCACGGACATTTCTCGCGCAGCTCGTCCAGCACGTCGAGGAATCGGCCGAAGGCCTCCATTTGTTCTTGTCTGGTGGTCATGTTGGGATTTATGATTTTTCGGAGTTCTCGGAGATCTCTGAGTGCCCGGAGTCCTCTGCCTGTTTATTATCAGATCTCGCTGCTCACCACTCTGCCGTCACGCAGGCGTATGGTGCGGTCTGTGGTCAGTGCCAGCTGTTCGTCGTGGGTGACGATGATGAAGGTCTGTCCCAGTTCGCGTCTCAGGTCGAAGAAGAGCTGGTGCAGCTCCTCCTTGTTCTGTGTGTCGAGGCTTCCCGAGGGCTCGTCGGCCAGGATCACTTGTGGACGGTTCACCAGGGCTCTTGCCACGGCCACGCGCTGCTTCTCGCCTCCCGACAGCTCCGAGGGCTTGTGTGTGGCGCGGTCGGTGAGGTGCAGATAGTCGAGCATCTCCATGGCTCGGCTACGGGCGTCGCTCATGCTGGCTCCGCTGATGAGGGCTGGCATCATCACGTTCTCCACAGCGGTAAACTCGGGCAGCAGTTGGTGAAACTGAAACACGAATCCGATGTGCTGGTTGCGGAAGGCCGAGAGCTGCTTCTCCTTGTACTGCGCCACGTCGATGCCATCGAAGAGCACGCGTCCGCTGTCGGGACGGTCCAGCGTGCCGAGGATCTGTAGCAGTGTCGTCTTGCCCGCTCCGCTAGGTCCTACGATGCTCACCACCTCGCCCTTGTTTATGGTGAGGTCTATGCCTTTGAGCACTTCCAGTGTGCCGAAGCTCTTGTGTATATCTTTTAGTTGGATCATTTTGGTTGTTTTTTTTAAAAGGGCACTTTCAACTGTCTTATCACATATTCGGCCAGGTAGCAGCCAAACACGGCAGGCATGTAGCTTATGGTGCCAGTGGTCGACTTCTTGTTCTGTTCGCCCTCGATGGTCATGATGGCGTGTCGGTCGGCTTGCTCTGTCGAGAACACCACGGGCAATGAGCGGCGCAGTCCCTCCTTCTTGAGTCGTGTGCGCACCGCCTTGGCCAGTCCGCAGTGGTAGGTGTCCCACAGGTCGGCAAAGCGTATCTGTGTGATGTCGCTCTTGGCTCCTGCTCCCATGCTGCTCACGATGGGTATTCCCCGGCGCAGTGCTTCGCTGATGAGTGCGCACTTAGGGGCGATGGTGTCTATGGCATCGACGATGAAGAGGCCCCTCTCGCTCCCCCCGTGGGGGGATGACTCAGTGAACTGGTTCAGCAAGGCTTCTACAGTGATGATTTCTTGTTGGGTGTTATTGCTGTCCTCGCCTATGGGAGCCTCCCCCCTGTCGGGGGATGAGAGGGGGGCCACATACATTGGCCATGCATTCACCTTTATCTCGGGGTTGATGTCGCGGAACCGCTCTGCCAGCACCTCCACCTTGGGTCGGCCCAGTGTGCTGTGTGTGGCAGGCAGCTGGCGGTTGATGTTGGTGATGTTCACCATGTCGGCATCGACGAGCGTCAGCTCGCCCACGCCTGCACGGCACAGCATCTCGGCTGCATAGGCCCCCACGCCTCCTACGCCCACCACGAGCACGTGGGCTCCGCGTAGGCGCTCCATCTTGTCGTGTCCCAGCAGCAGTTCAGTGCGGTCGCTCCAGCTCTCCTGTTCTCTGTTCTCTTTCATCTGTTCTCTTTGACTTCGTCGAAGTTTGGCTTCGCTCTTATTTTGTCGGCAATGGTTGTGCAAACGACAGCTCATGTGCCTGTCCAAACTGTTCGGGGTATATGATCATGAGGCTATTGTTCGAGAAGTGTCGCACCAGCTGTGTGGGCAGGTTGTCAAATGCCGGCTGCCACGAGATGCCGCCACGGCGTGCGCTGACGAGCACGAAGAGGTGGTCATAGCTCAGGTGTTGTGTCACGATGAGCAGGTCATTCCAGTCGTCGAGCGGCATGTACGAGGTGCGTGCGCTCGGGTGGTATGCTTTGATGTAGTCCCTCAGCAGGGGTATCGTGTCGGAGTGTGCATGGAAGTCGATGCGGCATCCCAGCTGCTCGGCCATGCGGCTCACGCGCTTCACCCAGCGGTAGAATCCCACCTCCTTCTCGGCCCACTTGGGCACGGCCACGATGATGCGGTGCACCACGTTGACCGGCATGAGGTAGTTGACGATGATGACCTGTCTGTTGAGTCGTGCCAGCAGGTCTGTGGCCACCGAGCCGAGGTACGAGTCGCCCATGCGTCGCTTGTGGTGCAGTCCCAGCAGGAGCTCCGATGCCTCCAGCTCCTTCATCGAGTGCACGATGCTGCCCACCACGTTCACGCCCACGCGGTTGTGTGTGGCCAGGGGCACGTCGGCCGCTGCGGCTGTCTTGGCCGCACATTCGAGGTTTATCTTGCCCTGCTTGAGCTGCTGCTCCACGCGTTCGTTGTCGAGACACACCTGCAGGGCTATCATCTCCTTCTTCGACTTGGGGTTGCGCATCATCACCGCCGTGTCGATGAGTGCCTCCACGCTGTCGGGGTTGTTGAGCGCCACCATGATCTTGTCGCTCGTGTCATTGGTGCCGTTGGGTGCAGCGCTGTCGGCGAGAGCTATCTCGCGTGCTGCGCGCTCGGTCACCAGTGAGCTGATGATGCAGCTGACGAGGATGACCAGCACCACGCCATTGATGATGTCGTCCCCGATGAGTGCCACGCCCGGCTCCACCTCGAGCTGTGTGCCCACCATGATGATGGCCAGTGCGCCTGCGGCGTGTGCGTTGCTCAGTCCGAAGAGCATGCGTCGCTCGGCAGCCTTCATGCGCAGCACCAGCTGTGTGGCCCATGCTCCCAGCCACTTGGTGAGCGTGGCGGTCAGCACGAGCGTGACGATCACGAAGACCGCCTCGCGGTGGTCAAACATGCTGCGTAGGTTTACCAGCATGCCCACGCTGATGAGGAAGTAGGGGATGAAGAGTGCGTTGCCCACAAACTCGATGCGGTTCATCAGGGGCGACACGCGCGGGATGTACCTGTTGAGCACCAGTCCGGCGAGGAAGGCACCGAAGAGCCCCTCCAGTCCGGCCAGCTCCGACAGGGCAGCGCTCAGCACGAGCATCACGAGCACGAAGGTAAACTGTGTCACGTTGTCGCTGTTGTGCTTGAAGAAGTATCGCGTAAACCGCGGGTAGCAGTAGAAGATGAAGGCGCAGTACGTCACGCACTTCAGTGCGAAGGTGAGCCAGAACCTCAGGCTCACGTCTCCCTCAGCACTGGCCGACACGCCTGCCAGCATGAGCAGCGCCAGCAGCAGGGCTATCATGGTGCCTGCGATGGCTATCGTGACGCAGTCGTGGCGGCTCAGTCCGTAGCGTCCCACGATGGGGTAGGCGATGAGCGTGTGCGAGGCGATGATGCATGAGATGAGCAGCGAGGCCTCCCACGGCAGGTGCAGCACCCACTGTCCCACGGCAAAGCCTATCACCGTGGGGATGGTGAAGGTGATGAGTCCGAAGGCGATGCCCCGTGTGCGGTTCTTCTTCAGTCCCTCGAGGTCCATCTCCAGGCTGGCGAGGAACATGATGTAGAGGAGTCCCACCTTGCCGAAGAGCTCGAAGCTGCTGTCGCGCGAGAGGATGTTGAGTCCATGCTCGCCCACGAGCACTCCCGCCAGTATCATGCCCACGAGGTGGGGCACACGGATGCGGTTAAACAGCAGCGGGGCAAACAGTATGATGACCAGCACCACGAGGAATATCCACGTGGGGTTGGTGATGGGAAACAGGGGAGCTACATTGCTAGTCAGGCTCATGATGGTTTTGCAGTATTAGAATGAATTGCAAAAGTAGTGTAAAAAAACGACTTGACGAAGTCAATGCCAGCTTACTTGATGATAAATGCTCCTTTTTGTCCTTCTGGCCGAGGTTTGCGGTGAAAATCCACTTTTTCTCTCGTTGAAATTTGACTTTTCGCTCTTGATTTTCTGTACTTCGTTATGATAGATAGATTCTGCCTATAGCCCGATAGGCACAAAGAATGTAAAAAAATCGTATTTTTCAGAATCTTTTCAGAATTGATGTGTATCTTTGTTCCCGAAAACAACCATTAACAGGTGATAAGCTAGAATTTGGAACGATGCGCCATTTTAACTTATTGAAGCAGAGCAGTATAGCGATACCCCCCCCTAAAATCGGAGAGGGCTTCGGAGACTTTGATATGCGCTACCGTGCGGCACGACTCGTGCCCTGCGGTGGCGCGTGCTTTTTTAATAAACCACCGATGACACGGATGAATAGAATAAAATCAGTGATAGTCCTTTAGATTCGTGGGAATAAAGAGAAGAAAAAGAGAAGAAGAGAGAAAAAAAGTGGTGAAAAAGGTGAATTTTTCAGAATGTTTTCAGAATTGCCCCCTATTTTCGCACCGAATTTAATAAAACAGATACAAATTTAAGAATATGAAACAAGAGAAAAAGATTTATGTATGTCCCTCGTGCGAGGTTCTGGAAGTCGAGCCTCAGGAGATGCTTGCTATGAGCGGTCAGGGAACAGACACCAATAATGACTACGATTTTGGTAGCCGTGGTGCCAATGAGCGCCGTGGAGCATGGGGAGACCTTTGGGAGTGAAAAGTTAAAAGTTAAAATAACACAGACACGTATGAATAAGTACACAAAACTGTGGGTCGCACTCATCGCTACAAGCGCCTTCGTCGCTTGCCAGCAGACTGATATCGTACCCCCAACGCCTAACACCCCCGATACTCCTACCGCTGGGCGTCATCTGCGTTTCAGTGGCAGTGTGGGCAGTAACAAAACCTCCACACGCGCATCGTGGACGGACAACAATGACGGGAAGCTCACCTTTGCGTGGGATTACACCCTTAACCCTGAGACTGCTACCGAATCGGAGATGAAGATGGCCTTTGTCAAGGAGGGTAATTGGTTGAAGAGTATCGAAGGCAATGAGGTGGTGGATGTGAAGATTCTACGCCACAGCGATCCCGAGAAAGCGGAAGATGGCCATTGGGCAGAGTTTGAGACTATCGATACTTACGAGTCTCCCGTACTTGTGGAAAACATAGACGGACATACTCTCTTTGCCGTTACTCCTGTAAATGACGACAACGGCTCTTCAGTCAAGATTGAAGATGGCTCGTATCATGCTACGCTCGTTATGCCTACCGAGTTTACCCAGTCTGGAAAGAACAACCTGGCACACCTCAGCAACTATATGTATATGTGGTGCGAAGATGATATCACAGATGGCACAGCATCACTTCTCTTCTT
>JAFZFN010000025.1 GCA_017555875.1 Bacteroidaceae bacterium | reverse complement strand
GAGTTATTTGAAAAGCGTGATGAATATGGCTCAGCCAGACAATCGTATTTTTTCTTATCCATTGCCAATTCTTACGTGAGTTCTTCATAAAGGTTTGATAATCACAAATTCTAAATCAAACTTCATCAAATATACGAATAAGCGAGCGAGAAATATCAAGTTTGCTTGAATATTTTTTACAGCGAGCGCAAGTATCTTCGGTATTAATCTCAAAGATACGGAAAAATATGGTTGCGAGCTTTTTCTTAACAGAAAAAATGCACTAACTTTGTCCTATGATTCTCGAACTACACAACTTGCACATCGGATACGATGATGATGCCAGCCGTTACGTGGTGGCGGAGGCGCTCAACGCGTCGCTTCACCGGGGAACTTTGGCTTGTCTTGTGGGTGCGAATGGAGTAGGCAAGAGCACGCTGATGCGCACCTTGTCGGGCTTTCAGTCTGCACTGCAAGGTACGGTATGCATCAGTGGTCAAGCGATAGGGGAGTATACTCCTCGAGAACTAGCTGAGAGGGTGGGGGTGGTGCTCACTGAAAGAGAGAGTACCCCCGATCTTACGGTGGAGGAGGTGGTAGCCATAGGGCGCATGCCCTATACCAACTTTTGGGGTAGGCTCACCATGGTCGACCGCCAAGCTGTAGATGAGGCTATCTCGCTTGTGGGTATAGAGTCGTTGAGGTATAAGAAGATTGGACGCGTGAGTGATGGCGAGCGACAGAAGGTGATGATTGCCAAGGCACTGGCACAGCAGACAGATATCATCCTACTCGATGAACCTACGGCTTTCCTTGACTATGGCAGCAAGGTGTCGGTGATGAGGCTGCTCCGTCAATTGGCTCATGAGCAGGGTAAGACGATATTACTCTCGACACACGACTTGGAGATTGCTTTCCAGACGGCCGACGAGGTGTGGATATTGCAGCGCGATGGCTTGAGGACGGGCACGCTTGAAGCTCTAGAGCAGCAAGGTGCAGTATCTGCATTTTTGGCGACTAGCGGATTGCACTACGAGGCGACGAGCAAAAGGATTATTCTTGTATAGTGTTTTTTGCGCTTAGTGTGAATAGTTGAATGAATTGTAAATAGTAATTAGTCAAATTGTAAATATAATATCATGTTTTCAGGAATAGTAGAAGAGTGTGCCACTGTAGTGGGCATCGTGAGAGAACAAGAGAACTTGCACTTGACGCTCAAGTGTAGCTTTGTGGACGAACTGAAGATTGACCAGAGCGTGTCGCACAATGGTGTGTGTCTTACCGTAGTTAGCCTCGATAATGGCACTTATACGGTGACAGCCATGAAGGAGACGATTGAGCGTTCTAACCTCGGACTCCTACAGGTAGGTGATGCGGTGAACGTAGAGCGTAGCATGGTGATGAATGGTCGTCTCGATGGACATATCGTACAGGGACATGTGGACCAGACTGCAGTGTGTACTAAGGTGGAGGATGCCGAGGGTAGCTGGTACTACACCTTCAAGTATGCGTTCGACAAGGAGATGGCTCGTCGTGGATACTTTACTGTCGACAAAGGTTCTGTGACGGTCAATGGTGTGAGCCTCACGGTGTGTAACCCCACGGCAGACACCTTCCAAGTGGCTATCATCCCCTATACACACGACAACACCAACTTCAACGCTATCAGTGAGGGTAGCGTGGTGAATATCGAGTTTGATATCATCGGCAAGTACATGGCGCGTATGATGGCGCTGTCGGAGTAGGGAGACCCTTCCCTATAAGTTGCTTTGCAACACTCCTTTGGAGAGATAAATCTCTCGTCGTCGCAACCGAGGCTCATTTCGCCTCGGTCCTCTATGGAGGGGCTTTGCTGACATCGCGGAGCCTTCTCCCTATAGAGGGGGAGATGCCTAAAGGGCAGAGGGGATCTCAAACATCGCTGCCGTCCACTCCTTTTCGACACGGTGGCTCACATAATGGAGGCCGAGGCGTTCAGCTTCGGCCTTTATCATGGGCAGGTCGCTTTCGTAGAAGCCGCTGAAGTAGATTGCTCCTCCCTCGTTCATGCGGGCTACGTAGTACTGCATGTCGGCGAGCAGGATGTTGCGGTTGATATTGGCAATGATGACATCGAACGGACCTTCTGAGGCAAGTGACGAGGCATCGCCTTGGAATACCTTGATGTTGTCGATATGGTTGAGTGCGAGATTGTCTATGGAGTTGTTGACGCACCACTCGTCGATGTCTATGGCTGTCAGAGCCGAAGCTCCGCGCATCGAGGCAAGGATGGCGAGGATAGAGGTGCCGCATCCCATGTCGAGCACGGTTTTTCCTTCCAGATTGGAGTCGAGCAGATAGCTGATGATGAGGCGTGTGGTCTGATGGTGGCCCGTGCCGAATGCCATCTGAGGATTGATGATGATGTCGTAGTCAGCCTTCGGGTAGTCCTTGTGGAAGGTGCTGTGTATGACACAGCGGCTATCCACCACGATGGGCTCGAAGAAGTGCTTTTCCCACTCCTCGTTCCAGTTCTTGTCCTCCATCTCCTCTGCGGTGAAGGTTATGGTGATGTCCTCCATAGGGAAATCGTTCACGATAGCTTGTAGGGCTTGTTCGTCGTAGAGGTGTGCGGGTACATAGCCGATGGTGCCGTCGGGCGACTCTACAAAACTCTCAAACCCCTGTTCCATGGCCAGGGCGGCAATGATGTCGTTAGCGGTTTCGCTGAGGGGGCTTACGGTGAAGCTGACTTCGATGTATTTCATATCGTTTCTTTTGTTACACTCTAAACTAAAATATTACTCTCCTCTGCAAAATTACGCATTTTTAGGGATTCTCCCCATAAATGATAGGAAAATTCCCCCGTCTATGTGGTTTTTATCGTGTATCTTTGCAATGTGAAACCGCATATATATAATAAAGGTATGAAAAGAGTAGTATTAATAGCTTGTCTGCTGGTCGGTGTTGTGGTGACTGCTTCGGCTCAACGCGATGACTTGTACTTTGTTCCGAAGAAGAGAGCGAAGACGGAGGCGAAAGCAACCCCTCTGCAGGATGTCAGTGAGGAAGCGGAGCAGGCTAACCCCCTCCCCGAGGGAGACAGCAGTGGTGTTCCCACCATGGTGCTTGAGATGGATGAGGATGCCTACAATCGTCGTGGGTCGTATGTTACGGAGCAGGGCGATGCGGTGTCTGAGTTTGCCATGAGCGATGAGGGCTTTGTGGTCATCACCGAGGAGGGAGACACCCTATGGATGAATACCGACACTCTGCGCCTTTCCCGTGTGCAGGATGGTGAGGGTTGGGTGAACGGCTTCGATGGCAGCGACTCTGACTATGAGTATGCCATGCGCATCATCCGTTTCCGCAATCCGCGCTATGCCATTCCCGTGAGCAGTCCGCTCTATTGGGATGTGGTCTATGGCGGTGCCTTGTGGCCTAGCTGGGATTGGAATGTCTACGACGACGGCATGTATGCTTATGTGTTTCCCACCTCGAGCAATTGGCACTATTGGGACTACATGATGAGCTACCCTCTTGGCTGGAGTGCGTGGAGCGATCCTTGGGCCTATCATCATGGCTTCCATTGGGGGCATCATTGGGGCAATCACTATGGTTGGCAGTACTATGGTCACGTGTGGTATGACCCATGGTTCAATCCCTACTTTCATGGATACAACCCTGGATGGCATCATGGTCACCACCATGGCCACTACCCCCACTATGGAGCAGTCACTCCAGGTTGGACAGGAGGATCACGAGCCTATCCCAATGATCGCACGTCGGCGGTGGCATCTACTCGTCGCGATCCTCAGCAGAGCACCGCATCGAGCCGTGGCGCGTCGACTGCCTCACGCACAGGGTCGACTGCTGCTTCCTCTCGCTCGGGTAGTGGTGAGCGCACATCATCTGTTCGTGTCGTGACTGGGCGTACAGGCTCAAGCTCATCCAGTGCGGTACGCACATCGGGCAGCAGTCGTTCGGGTGCAGATGATGCAGTCATGCGTCGCAGCACGGGCTCCTCATCGGTGAGCCGCAGTTCCTCATCTCGTAGCAGTGGTGCGTCGTCATCGTATAGCCGTCCTAGTAGCACACGCAGTTCGTCGTCCTCATCGGTGAGTCGTAGCTCCTCATCGTCGAGCAGCTCGCGCAGCAGCTATTCGGGCAGTTCGTCGGGCAGTTCACGCAGCTCCTACGATGGTGGCAGCTCATCCTATAGTGGTGGCAGCTCACGCAGTAGTTACAGTGGCAGTAGCTCTTATGGAGGTGGCAGTTCGCGCAGCTCATCCAGCAGCAGTAGTTCACGCAGTGGTGGCAGCCGCAGATAACCGATCCTTTTAGTGAAAATTCCGATAAGAATAACTCTGACGGCCGACACATGGCTCGTCAATAATAATAGCTAACATTATGAAACGCAATAGATTCTTTCTCCTTGTAGCCATACTTCCCGCATTGGCTAGCATGCAGGCACAGACCTCATACGAAGCAGCCTCGCTGCTCGAATCCGACCTCAGCGGCACAGCACGCTACGTGGGTATGGGTGGAGCCATGAGCGCCCTCGGTGCCGACATGAGCACCATGAGTACCAATCCTGCTGGTACGGCACTCTATCGTAGTTGGGATGCCGCCTTCTCGGTCGGGGTCAATGGTGTGACACAGCACACGTTGTCAAACACGAGTCGCGGACGCTCCTTCCAGTCGTACGGCACGTTTGATAATGGCGGCGTGGTGATAGCCAACAAACAGAGTAACGTGGGTATCCTCCGCTTCGTCAACTTCGGCTTCAACTATCGCAACGTGAAGCGTTACGACGGCAAGATGGGTATGGCATCAGACCTCAATGGGCTTTCGCAGACGGGCCAGATGGCATGGCAGGCTTGGGAGAACCTTGATGTAAGAGAGACCGACTTTGACCCCCTTGACAAGGAGGGCTTCTTGCAGAACAACTACTACAAGGAACCATGGGTGGGCTGGCTCACATTGATGGGTGCGCAGGGTTACTTGATCGATGGCAGTGCACTGGATCATGGCAACTACTACCCCTCCTACAGCAATAGCTACTCTGAGGAGCTGAGTGGTGGCATCGATGCTTACGACTTCAATCTCTCGTTCAACTTTGCCGATGCCGTCTATCTTGGTGCTACACTGACGAAGTATGACGTCGATCGCCGACTGGAGTCAAGTTACTCGGAGCGCTTTGCTGACGGTGACTACACCTTGCAGAACTTCTATCGCACCACGGGTTCGGGCTTCGACTTCAAGCTGGGAGTCATCCTTCGTCCGTTCGTCGAGTCTTCATTTCGTTTTGGAGTCTCTGTCACCACCCCCACATTGTATGACTTGCGTGACTACAACTCGGCTATCCTGACCTCCTCCGTGTCGTTTACCAATAATGAGACGGGCGAGCAATGGGTCGAGAAGTCCAAGATCGACACTTACGACAAAAAGGCCTTCGGTGGCGACTGCTACACCGACTACAGCATGGTGAGCCCTGCCAAGGTCAACTTCAGCCTTGGTGGCACCATCGGTACTTCACTGGCGCTCGGGGCAGAGTATGAGCTCACCGACTACAGCACCATGATGCTCTACTTCAAGGATGGCATGGAGAATGTCGACATGAACAAGCACACGGGCGAGAACTTCACCACCCAGCACACCCTGCGCCTCGGAGCAGAGAAGACCTTCGGTAGCTTCTACACCCGCCTAGGCTACAACTATCAGACCAGCGGTTACAAGCAGAATGCCTGGAAGATGATTCCCATCAACTCGGTGCAGACCAACACTGCCTATGCCAACATCGAGTCCGCTCAGGTCTACACCTGCGGCATGGGCTTCCGTGGCGACGTGCTCTATGCCGATGTGGCATTGGTCTATAGCACTCAGAAGGCTGATTTCTATCCCTTCGATGATCCCGAGCTGAAGGCCACATCGCTGACCCGTGATCTCGTCAAGGGTATGATGACATTAGGAGTGAGGTTCTAGAGCAAGCAGACGGCTTTGACTATGGCGGCTCCTACAAAAGAAACGTGGGAGTCGCTTTTTATTTGGCCAACATTGCAAAGAACTCTCACCAATGTGTGGCGGTTTTGAAATAAAAAACGTACTTTTGCATCCTATATACAGTATAAAAGAATACTACGATGAACGAAACTCTATATACCTCCTTCTTCACTCCCGACGAGTGGGAACTGAAGGCTTCACTCGAGGCCCGCTTGGGCGAACTGGCGGGAGACAGCCTGCGCGATGATGACATGTCTCGCATCGAGGCCCTGCTTGTTGAGGCCATCGAGAGCGGACGCATCAGCCGCGACGCCTTCGGACTCAACCCCATCATCAACAATTTGCAGACCGCCATCATCGTGGTCGACGAGATGGGCATGCGCCGTGCCGCCATCGTGAGCATCCTGCTCCATGATGTGGTGAAGTGCGGACACATCACCACCGACGATGTGGCGGGGCAGTTTGGTGCCGATGTGGCTGGCATCCTCCGCGGCCTCGTGCGCACCGCCAGCCTCTATGAGAAGAACCCCACCATCGAGTCGGAGAACTTCCGCAACCTCCTGCTCTCCTTTGCCGAGGACATGCGCGTGATCCTCATCATGATTGCCGACCGCGTCAACACCATGCGACAGATCAAGGATGTTGCTAACGACGAGGCCCGCCTCAAGGTTGCCAATGAGGCAGCATACCTGTATGCTCCGCTGGCGCATAAGCTGGGTCTCTACAAGCTGAAGTCCGAACTTGAAGACCTCTCGCTCAAGTACACGCAGCACGACATGTACTACCACATCAAGGAGAAGCTCAACGCCACCAAGGCCGCCCGCGACAAGTATATCGCTTCGTTCATTGACCCGATAGAGAAAAAGCTTGCAGCAGCCGGATTAAAATGCCATATCAAGGGGCGCACCAAGAGCATCCACTCCATCAGCCAGAAGATGAAGAAGCAGAAGACCACCTTCGAGGGCATCTACGACCTCTTCGCCATCCGCATCATCATCGACTCTGAGTATGAGAAGGAGAAGCAGGAGTGCTGGGCCGCCTACTCCATCGTCACCGACATGTACCAGCCCAACCCCAAGCGCCTACGCGACTGGCTCTCCATCCCCAAGAGCAACGGCTACGAGTCGCTCCACACCACCGTCATGGGCCCCGAGGGCAAGTGGGTCGAGGTGCAGATACGCACCGAGCGCATGGACGATATTGCCGAGCGCGGACTTGCCGCACACTGGCGCTACAAGGGTGTGAAGAGCGAGACAGGACTCGACGAGTGGCTCACCAGCATCCGCGAGGCCCTCGAGCACAGCGACGATGACGGCCTTGAGCTGATGGACCAGTTCAAGATGGACCTCTACAAGGACGATGTCTTCGTCTTCACCCCCAAGGGAGACCTCTTCAAGTTGCCCCAGGGTGCCACGGTGCTTGACTTCGCCTTCCATATCCACACCAACGTGGGCAGTCGCTGCACGGGTGCCAAGGTCAACGGCAAGCACGCCCAGTTGCGTCAGAAGTTGAGCAATGGCGACCAGGTCGAGATCCTCACCTCCAGCACGCAGACTCCCAAGCAGGGATGGCTCGACATTGTCACCACCTCGAAGGCCCGCAACAAGATACGCCAGAGCCTCAACGAGATCGAGTCGCGCCAGGCAGCCTTTGCCCGCGAGACCATAGAGCGCAAGTTCAAGAATCGCAAGATCGACTACGACGAGCCCACGATGATGCGCATCATCCGTCAGATGGGCTACAAGCAGGTCAAGGAGTTCTACCAGAAGATTGCCGAGGGCTCTCTCGACGTCAACCTCTTCATCGATCGCTACGTGCAGGCCATCGAGCTGGTGACCGAGCCGCACGATGTCACTATACGCAGTGCCGAGGGCTACAGCATGCAGCAGGACGAGCAGCTCCGTCAGCACTTCTCGGGCGACGTGCTCGTCATCGACCAAAACCTCAAGGGCATCGACTTCAAGCTCGCCCAGTGCTGCAACCCCATCTATGGTGATGAGGTGTTTGGCTTCGTGACCACGGGCGGTGGCATCAAGATACACCGCTGCGATTGCCCCAATGCCCTCGATATGCACGCCCGCTTTGGCTACCGTGTGGTCAAGGCCCGCTGGGCAGGCAAGAGCAAGGGGTCGCTCTATCCCATCACGCTCACCGTCATCGGTCACGACGATATAGGCATTGTCAACAATATCACCTCTATTATATCTAAGGAGGAGAACATCCAGTTGCGTAATATCAGCATCAACTCCCACGATGGCCTCTTCTCGGGTACGCTTACCGTGCTCATCGAGGAGAACGCCCGCCTGCAAGCCCTCATCAAGAAGCTGCGCACCGTCAAGGGGGTGAAGCAGGTGAACCGTAATTAATTGGGAATTAGGAGTTAGGAATTAGGAATTTTGCCATCCGGTAGGGAACGCATCGCGGAGCTTAATTCCTAATTAACAACTCCTAATTCCTAATTCTTTATCTCCACCATCGTCAGCCCATTCTCGCGGCCCACGGCATAGCGCCTGCTCTGTTCGGATGGCTCCCCTTCGCGCTCGAAGCAATCCATATAGAGCATCTTGCCTCGCTGGAACTGTAGGCATGAGAAGGTGTCGCCCACGCGCAGCGACCCGTTGGTCACGCTCTCTACCACGAAGCGATAGTCGCCCAAGTAGCGCACTTCGCATAGGCGGTCGGGTTGCCAGCCGAGGAGGAGGCGCGTGCCCACACTCAGGGTCGACACGTCCAGTATGTCCTCAGTAAAGAGGTCCGACTCTCTGCCACTCGTCGCTCTCAGGTGGGTGCAATAGTCGTCCCAACTTACCCGCTTCACATAGCGTGCCAGCACATCGAGTGTGCGGCGCGACACAGTGTCGTAGTGGCGGGTCGAGTAGCCCCAGATGCGCTCAAGCGTAGTGGGGGAGAGGTGCTCGCGCAGGGCCTCTTCGATGGCCTCGGTGAGAGAGACGAAGTGGGCATGCGTGTATAGAGGACTTCCAAACTTGTTCTCTACCTCTCTACGCAGCGCTGCTATCTGTGGTATGTTTGCCTGTATGCTCATAATTGAATGCGAAAGTAATCATTTTTTCGAAAAAATGCCGTATCTTCGTCGTGAAATATACGCCCATGATTGAGAGTGAGAGTTTCCGTCCCATAAGCAACGAGTTGGACTATAGCGGTCAGTACACCGATGTTACACTCGTGCGTGCCACCTCGCACGCACGGCTCTACCGCATGCGCCGGGCAGGTCGCCTCTTCATGGCCAAGGCTCCGGCCAGCGATGATGCACGCAGCTTAGAGCTGCTCAAGCGCGAGTATGAACTCACCTTGGGCCTCTCACATCCCAACATCATCCATGTCTACACCTACGAGTCGACTACCCCTGTGGGGCCAGCCATCGTCATGGAATATGTCGAGGGCATCACGCTCACCGAATATCTTGCCGAGCACCCCGACAAGGCTTCGCGGGTACGCATCTTCGAGCAGCTGCTCGAAGCCACTGCCTACCTGCATAAGGCAGGCGTGCTGCACAATGACCTCAAGCCCGACAATATCCTCATCACCCGCACCAACCACGATGTGCGCCTTATCGACTTTGGCTTTGCCGACGACGACATCCACTATATGGATCGCGCGTTGGGCGGCACACGCGGCTTTGCCTCGCCCGAACTCATCGGTCAGCGTAGCATCGATGCCCGCAGCGATGTCTATGCCCTCGGGCACATCATGCAGCAGCTCTTCCCAGGTCGTTACCGACGCATCGTACGGCGGTGCATCTACCCCAAGAGCGAGCGTCGCTATGCCCATGTGGAGCATCTCGCCCAGGCATGGAGGCACAGGAATTTACTTTGGCAGGTCGCGGGTGCATTGATGGTGCTGGCTATGATATCTCTGCCCACCTTATTATATATACACGAGCGCAGCGAACGCATACACTACACGAGCGCCATCGAGCGCGAGCAGCAGTTGGCCGACTCGCTCTATCGCGTCATCGATGAGGGCTACGAGCAGGCCTACCTGTCGGCACTCGACTCCATCCAATCCATCGCCCCCACCGCCACTGAGCCCTATAGCGAGGCATTGCTGATGATAGGCCATTTCTACCAGCGCACGGGTGAGATCAAGGGAGAGGTACTCTCAGCAGCCACCGACAAGACCATGCAGGGACAACTGGAGAGCTACAGCAATCATCAGTACGCCAGCTATCAGACGCAGTTGGTCAAAGCCGCCGAGCAGTGGATGACGGTGCAGTTTGATTGGTAAGAAATATGTTTTTCCCTTTTTTTTACTTGGGTATCGGTAGTTGGTTGTAATATGCAGTAAACAAGTGAGATGTTGACCGACACCCGGTGTCGGTGGGGTGTCGGTAATCTTCTTTTGCCGAGTAAACGATTTTTATTTTTGGCCTGGCAAGGAGTAATAAAATTGAAAAATGAAAATTGAAAAAGGTTAGTTAAAGAGCACTGTCCCCGCTTTAAGGGGGACGAGCGAAGAGAGGCTTTAACCGAACGGAGCGGAGGGGGTCTACAGATGGGTCGACATTTTTTTCAAACCTTTTTGAAGGCTTGAAAAAAAATTATCACTATAGTGAAAAAAAATTATCAACAAAGCGAAAAAAAATTGTCAAGCCTATGAAAAATTAAAACGGCTGCAGTGTACTGAAATAAGTTGACAGATTAAACTTAGAATCCTATATAGGTTTACGCTGAGAATATTTATTCCTATATGAGTTTACGCTTTGCAAAGATAATCCAAAATAGGTTTACATTCCAAACGATATTTCAAGTAT
>JAFZFN010000024.1 GCA_017555875.1 Bacteroidaceae bacterium | reverse complement strand
GTCCAATCCGTCAGGTGCATACATCAAATATAAAATTTCTACACATGCAATAAAATTATTACGCACCTGCGATATATTTTTCACGTAAGTTCGATATAAGGCTCACGTTTAATAAAGCCCGGAGGCGAATTATCAATTATCAATTATCCATTATCCATTGTCCATTAGCGAGCTCGCTCGCTCTGCCATGCCACCCCAAAAATAAACTTTTATCACCTGGGAATGGGGGATTTGAGACGAAATGTTGAGATTTAGGGGTAAATCCCGCATAAGGACCTGGCCAATCACATTAGTGGCTCTGCCATTTAGTTCGGCTGCACTCGCCGAGAAATTTGTAAACAGTTTACATTTCGCTCGTTGGCACGAACTTTGCGAGATTCTTCACTACGTTCAGAATGACAAAGTCAAAGCTAATTCCTAACTCCTAATTCCTAATTGCTAACCCCTAATCATTAACCCATAACCCATTATCTATCTTCCACGCTCTCATTCTCGGCTCTGGGCGCAGGGGGTGAACCTTGGGGAGAGGCAAAAAAAATGGTAAAATCTGATGTTAGCGGGCTAAAAAGTGGGATGTAAGCATTTTTATTATTAAATTTGTGCGAAATTTTCGTTACTATGAGTGCTTTAAATACCATTATCAGACCGATAGAAGTTGAGTTTGCCGCGTTCAGAAAGATGCAGGATGACTTGGCCGTGAACCCTAATCCGCTGCTCAGGGAGATTATACTCCATGTAAACAAGCAGCGTGGCAAGCAGATGAGACCGATGATGGTGCTGCTATTCGGCAAGATGTTTGGCAAGGTGGTGGACAAGACCTACTGCGCAGCACTCGCGCTGGAGCTGCTACACACGGGTAGCCTGGTGCACGATGATGTGGTGGACGAGAGTATGCAACGCCGAGGACAGGCGTCGGTGAACGCCTTGTATGACAACAAGCTGGCGGTGCTCGTGGGTGACTATCTGCTCTCTACGGCGCTGTACTACACTGGACAGTGCGATGACCCGCGCATCACAAATATCGTGGGGGCGCTGGGACAGACGCTGGCCGATGGAGAGATATTCCAGATGTTTCATAGTCACGAGAAGGTGGTGTCTGAGGAGGTATACTTCGAGATCATACGTAAGAAGACGGCTTCGCTCTTCTCCTCATGTGCCGAGATAGGGGCGCTGTCGGCTGACGCCGCACCCGAGGAGGTGAAACGTGCCCGACAGATAGGCGAGTACATCGGTCTCTGCTTCCAGATACGTGACGATATCTTTGACTACTACACCGACGATGTGGGCAAGCCTACGGGCAACGACATGCGTGAGGGTAAGCTGACGCTGCCTATCATATATGCCGTACACACGCAGGGCGACGACCGCATACGTGAGATGATAGGCCGACTCAAGTGTGGCGAGCTGGACGAGGCGGAGATAAACGAGCTCATCGCCTTTGCCAAAGACTGCGGTGGCATAGAGTATGCTGAGCAGACGATGAGGGAGTATCGCCAGAAGGCTATAGAGCTGCTGCCCGAGGGCATCGACGAGGAGGTGCGCGAGGCTATCATCGCTTATATGGACATGGTAATAAATCGAACGAAATGAGTAAGGAGATGACCCACATGACGAAGCGACTGGAGTCGCTGGATGCCTTGAGAGGCTTTGACCTGTTCTGCCTCGTAGGCTTATCGGTAGTGCTGAAGGCGATAAATAGAGTCGTCGACGTGCCTTGGTATGATAGTATGATGTGGGCGTTCACCCATGTGGAGTGGGAGGGGTTCGCACCGTGGGACCTCGTGATGCCGCTCTTCATGTTTATGTCGGGCATCACCATCCCCTTTGCCCTGTCGCGCTATGCCAAGGGCGGAAGCAAGGGCACTGCGTACCTGCGCATCGCGAGGCGTGTGGTGCTGCTATGGATACTGGGCATGGTATGCCAGGGTAGGCTCTTGGCCCTCGACCCCGACCGCATATATCTCTTCTCTAATACGTTGCAGGCTATCGCGGTGGGCTACTTGATAGCTTCGCTCCTGTACCTGAACACCTCGGTGAAGACGCAGGTGGTGGTGGCCGTGGCGCTCTTGCTCGGCTACTGGGGCTGCATGGAGTGGATACAGGTGGGTGGCTATGGCGGTGGTGTGTATACCCCCGATGGCAACCTGGCCGAGTGGGTAGACCGTGTGGTGCTGGGCCGATTTCGCGATGGCGCCAAGGTGAGCGACGGGGTGGTAGTGTTTTCCCCATACTATCGCTACACGTGGATACTCAGCAGCATGACATTCGGTGTCACAGCCCTGTCGGGTATGTTTGCCGGACACATCCTCAAGAGTGGTAGCATCAAGCCGCTCACGAAGTTTTACTACCTGGCAGGCATAGGTGCCGCTCTCGTGGCTGCAGGATGGCTGTGGGGAGTGCAGCTGCCTGTCATCAAGAAGATATGGACCAGCTCTATGGTGCTGGTGAGCAGCGGATATAGCTTCCTGCTCATGGCCATCTTCTACTGGGTCATCGACTACCGTGGGCACAACAAGCACGTGGGATGGCTCAAGGTATATGGCATGAACTCTATCGTGGCCTATATGCTCTCGATGTGTGTGAACTTCGGCAGCGTGTCAGAGTCGCTCTTCTTCGGACTACAGCAGTATGTGGGTGACTTCTACCCCGTAATCATAGCCCTGAGCAACGTGGCCATCGTATACAGCATCTTGTGGGTGATGTACAAGCATAAGGTGTTCTTGAAAGCTTGAGTTGGCTATTGCACTTGCTCGAGACTACTGATAGTGAGAAAATATGCGGTAAAGAGTCTATAGATGGGGATTCTTGCCGCATTTCTTTCGTAATGAGAGATTTTTTGAGTAATTTCGCACCCGAAATAAAATATAGATTAGAATTATGGCATTACAATGCGGCATCGTAGGACTTCCCAACGTGGGTAAGTCGACCCTTTTCAACTGTTTGTCAAACGCTAAGGCGCAGGCAGCAAACTTCCCTTTCTGTACTATCGAACCCAACGTGGGCGTAATCACCGTACCCGATGAGCGACTCACCAAGCTCGCTGAGCTCATCAACCCGAATCGCATCGTACCCACCACAGTGGAGATCGTAGATATCGCAGGTCTGGTGAAGGGTGCCAGCAAGGGAGAAGGACTGGGCAATAAGTTCCTCGCAAACATCCGCGAGACAGATGCTATCATACACGTGTTGCGCTGCTTCGATGACGACAACGTGACACACGTAGACGGCTCAGTAGACCCCGTGCGCGACAAGGAGATTATCGATGCTGAGTTGCAGATCAAGGACCTCGAGACCGTAGAGCTGCGCATACAGAAGGTGCAGAAGCAGGCTACCACAGGTGGCGACAAGGCGGCAAAGCTGCAGTACGAGGTGCTATGCAAGTACCGCGATGCCCTGCAGGAGGGTAAGTCGGCACGTAGCGTGACATTCGACACCAAGGATGAACAGAAGGCAGCCAAGGAGCTGTTCCTCCTCACATCGAAGCCCGTGCTCTACGTATGTAACGTAGATGAGAAGAGCGCTATCAATGGCAATAAGTATGTAGACCAGGTGCGCGAGGCTATCAAGGAGGAGAATGCTGAGCTGCTCATCGTAGCTGCACGCACAGAGGCTGACATCGCTGAGCTCGAGACCTACGAGGACCGTCAGATGTTCCTCGCCGAGGTAGGCTTGGAGGAGTCGGGCGTGGCACGTCTCATCAAGTCGGCTTACGCACTGCTCGACCTGGAGACCTACATCACCGCTGGTGTACAGGAGGTGCGCGCATGGACCTACCACAAGGGTTGGAAGGCTCCCCAGTGTGCAGGTGTCATCCACACCGACTTTGAGAAGGGCTTCATCCGTGCCGAGGTTATCAAGTACGAAGACTACATCAAATATGGTTCTGAAGCTGCTGTACGCGAAGCTGGTAAGCTCGCAGTAGAGGGCAAGGAATATATCGTGCAGGATGGTGATATCATGCACTTCCGTTTCAACGTATAAAACGAGTGAAGAGAGAAGAGTGAAGAGGGATGAGTATCGTCAGATATACCACACACCTCTTCACCTTTAACTTTTCACTTTTCACTTTTAATTTTTCACTTAACAAATGGTTACTTGGAATCCCCCTCTCGGTATCGGCCCGATACGTTTTTATGCACTGTTCTGGATGATTGGCCTCGCTGGAGCCTACTTCGCGGTGCAGAGACTCTATAAGGAGCAGAAGATCAAGGACGAGCTGTTTGAACCACTATTCTTCTACTGCTTCTTCGGCATTCTTGCGGGTGCCCGACTGGGACACTGCATCTTCTATGAGCCGCAGTATTACTTTGCCGATTTCCCCCGATTCCTCGAGATGCTGCTGCCCATCCGATTTACCGGTACGGGAGTGCGCCTCATCGGATACCAAGGACTGGCCAGCCACGGAGGCACCCTGGGCTTGATGATTGCCCTATACCTCTATGTCCGCAAATATAAGGTGGGCTTGTGGACTGTGCTCGATGATATCGCTATCGCTACACCTATCACCGCATGCTGCATCCGCCTGGGCAACCTGATGAACTCAGAGATTATCGGTCGACCCACAGGAGGTGACTTCGGATTTATCTTCACCCAAGTCGACATGCTGCCACGCCATCCGGCACAGCTCTACGAAGCTATCGCCTATGCCCTCTTCGGACTCATCGGATGGATGCTCTATCGCCGCATGCCCCGCAAGGTAGGTACAGGATTCTTCTTTGGCTACTGCCTCACCAGCATCTTTACGTTCCGCTTCTTCGTGGAGTTCTTCAAGGAGGTGCAGAGCGACTTTGAGGTGGGCATGACTCTCGATATGGGTCAGCTCCTCAGTATCCCCTTCGTGATACTCGGCGTGTGGTGCATGGTACGTAGCAAGAAGCAATGCCTCAAGTGATAAGCACCCCCATTATTTTACTCTCAAAGAAAGGACGATGAATACCAGATTTGCATCCACAGCTCTCGTGTTAGAGGGTGGTGGTATGCGCGGGGTATTCACGAGCGGTGTGCTCGACTGGATGATCGACCATGACATCACCTTCCCCTACCTCGTAGGCGTATCCGCAGGATCCAGCAATGCACTCTCATTTGCTTCGCATCAGCGTGGCCGAGGCAAGTATATCTTTGCCGACCTGCAAGTAGAGCGCCACTACCTGGGTATGCGCAACCTGCTGCGCCACCGCAGCATCATGGATATGGACCTGCTCTACCATGAGCTCCCCGAGACCATTTGGCCCTATGACTACGAGGCCTACAAGGCCAACCCCATGCGTGTGGAGAGCGTAGCTACCGATTGCCTCACGGGAGGAGCCGTATACCTCGAAGAGAAGGAAGATGCCGAGCGCATCATTGATATCGTACGCGCCTCGAGCAGTCTGCCCTTTGCCTGCCCCATTGCTCATGTCGACGGGCACCCCATGCTCGATGGAGGCATCGCAGACTCTATCCCCCTGCAGCGCGCCATAGACCAAGGATATGAACATGCAGTGGTAGTGCTCACCCGTCAACGTGGCTACCGCAAGGAAGAGAAGCCCTCGCACATCCCCTCATTCGTTTACAGACGCTACCCACAGCTGCGCGAGGCACTGCGCACGCGAGGAGCACGCTACAATGCGCAAGTCGCTATGGTAGAGCAGCTCGAGCAGGAGGGACGCATCATCGTAATACGCCCCGACCACCCCGTAGAGGTGGCACGCATCGAGACCGATATGGATAAGATGAATGCACTCTACCGACACGGCTTCGAGATGGCAGAAAAGATGCTGTCGCGATGAGGAGCACGCTCTCGCCTTCATCGAAAAAATAAATCATCAGATAGACGTTACTATTCGTCAAAAAATCTTTCTTAATTCGAGATATATTCTTACATTTGCATCGGCTTAAGGTGTTCGCCTGTGGGCACTACCCTGGCGGATGAAAAGGGAACTTCGGTGTAAGGCCGAGACTATACCCGTAGCTGTATGTCTCAGAAAGGAGACTCCGTGCCATCTGACGTTGGTCACTGCCGTAAGGTGGGAAGACCGCACGGAGGAGACGAGTCAGAAGACCTGCCTTAAGCCATACAATGATGCAATGCTTTCGGGAGATAGGGCATTCAGTGAGGCGCTTGGTTCTATTTAGTGAGTCAGGGCAGTGTCGTAGGCCTCTATTCCCGGGTAGCGCGGCTGGTGAAAATAAAAATACAAAGAATAAGAGATATGATACAAACTGTAGTCAAGAGAGATGGACGCATCGTGGGCTTCAACCGCGAGAAGATTGCTGCTGCCATACGTAAGGCAATGCTCACCACAGACCGTGGAGAGGATGAGGCTCTGGTGGCAAAGATTGTTGACCGCATAGAATATAAGGGTAAGGAACAATCGTCGGTAGAGGAGATTCAAGATATGGTAGAGCACCAGCTGATGGCATCGCCCCGTAAGGAGGTGGCCAAGAGCTATATCTCATACCGCAACAAGCGTAGCATCGCCCGCAAGGCCAAGACACGCGAGATGTTCCTCGAGATCATCAATGCCAAGTCAAATGATGTGACCCGCGAGAATGCTAACATGAATGCCGATACACCGGCAGGCATGATGATGAAGTTTGCCTCAGAGACTACCAAGCCCTTCGTAGATGACCTACTCTTGTCGGAGCAGACCCAGTGGGCACTGCACCACAACTACCTCCACATCCACGACAAGGACTACTATCCCACCAAGTCGCTCACCTGTCTGCAGCACCCCTTAGACAAGGTGCTCGAGTATGGCATACAGGCCGGACATGGCGAGAGTCGCCCCACAAAGCGTATCGAGACAGCCTCTATCATGGCATGTATCTCTATGGAGACAGTACAGAACGAGATGCATGGCGGACAGGCCATCCCTGCCTTCGACTTCTACCTCGCCCCCTATGTGCGCAAGAGCTACATCGAAGAGGTCAAGAATATAGAGAACCTCACCGGTATGGACCTCAAGCACTTGTACGATGCCGAGATCGAGGACTACGTCACTGCAGACCTTATCTTCTTGCAGGGCGACGAGCGCTTCAAGCAGCACGCTATCAACCGCACCATCAACCGCGTACACCAGTCGATGGAGGCATTCATCCATAATATGAACACCATCCACTCACGCGGTGGCAATCAGGTGGTATTCTCATCTATTAACTACGGTACCGACACCTCTGCTGAGGGCCGCTGCATCATCCGCGAACTGCTGCAGTCTACCTATGAGGGTGTGGGCAATGGCTCTACCGCTATCTTCCCCATTCAGATATGGAAGAAGAAGCGTGGCGTGAGCTACCTCCCCGAGGACCGCAACTACGACCTCTACCAGTTTGCATGTAAGGTGGCAGCTCGCCGATTCTTCCCCAACTTTGTGAACCTCGACGCTACCTTCAACCAGCACGAGAAGTGGAACGCGCAGGACCCCAAGCGCTACCAATACGAGGTGGCTACCATGGGATGCCGCACCCGCGTCTTCGAGAACCGCTTTGGCGAGAAGACCTCTATCGCTCGTGGTAACCTCTCATTCTCGACCATCAACATCGTGCGTCTCGCTATCGAGTGCATGGAGATCGAGGACCAGAAGCGCCGTATCGACACTTTCTTCGCTAAGCTCGATGAATTGCTCGAGATCACAGCACGCCAATTGTGTGACCGCTTCGACTTCCAGAAGACCGCACTCGCCAAGCAGTTCCCCTTGCTGATGTCAGCATTGTGGAGTGGCTGCGACGAGCTCAAGCCCGACGACACCGTAGGCCGCGTCATCAATCAAGGCACACTCGGTATCGGATTCATCGGCTTGGCCGAGTGTCTTATCGCACTGACAGGCAAGCACCATGGCGAGAGCCAGGAGTCTCAAGAACTGGGTCTGCGTATCGTCACCTACATGCGCGACCGTGCCAATGAGTTCTCAGAGCAGTATCAGCACAACTTCAGTATACTTGCTACACCTGCCGAAGGCCTCTCTGGTAAGTTCACCAGCAACGACCGTAAGGTATTTGGCGAGATTCCCGGTGTGACAGACAAGATCTACTACACCAACTCTAACCACGTACCCGTATACTATCCCTGCTCGCCCAAGCACAAGGCTGAGGTGGAGGCTCCCTACCATGACCTCACTCGCGGTGGACACATCTTCTACATCGAGATCGATGGCGATGCTACCCACAATCCGCAGGCTATCATGGACATCGTAGACCTCATGGATAAGAACAATATCGGCTACTGCTCAGTGAACCACAACCGCAACCGTTGCATGAATTGCGGCTACGAAGATGCACAGGACACACTCGACACTTGCCCCAAGTGTGGTAGCGACAACATCGACAAGCTGCAGCGTATCACAGGCTACCTCGTGGGTACTACCGAGCGTTGGAATAAATCAAAGCTTGCCGAGCTCAATGACCGCATCATCCATAAATAACATACGCATACTGAGTATCAAGTACGGTACCTCAGTCGATGGCATAGGACTTCGCACCTCGCTCTACTGCGCGGGGTGCGAAAACCATTGTCCCGGCTGCCATAATCCCCAATCGTGGGACGAGAATGGTGGCGAAGCTATCTCCGTAGACGAACTTTATCAGCGCATCGTAGAGGCTGATATGAACGTTACTTTCACAGGTGGAGACCCTATGTATCATCCCGAAGGTTTTATCGCCTTAGCGAGCCTCATAAAGCGCAATACCAATAAAACAATATGGTGCTACACAGGCTACCGCTTCGAAGAGCTCCTCTCTCATCCCCTACGTCGCCAGCTCGTAGAGCAGTGTGATGTCATCGTCGATGGACGCTACATCGAGGCCGAGCGCGACCTCTCACTGCACTTCCGTGGCAGTCGTAATCAGCGCATCATTGACGTCCAGCAATCCCTCAATGGAGAGATTGTGCTCTTTCCTTGTTAAATAAAAAAGTTTTTATTGTATAAGATGATCGTTTAGGAGCCCCAGCTCTCACGATCGAGGCTACGGTATCCTATAGCTTCGGCGAGGTGCATGGCCTGTATAGTGGGACTATTGTCGAGATCGGCAATAGTGCGCGCCACCTTGAGTATACGGTCGTAAGCACGTGCCGAGAGGTTGAGCTTGTCCATGGCGGTCTCGAGCAGTGACTTACCCTGTGCATCGAGGGCGGCGTATTGCTGGAGCAGGCGTGGGGTCATTTGTGCATTACAGTGTATGCCCGGTTCGTTAGCAAAGCGCTGCTCTTGTATTTGGCGGGCACGAACTACGCGTTCGCGGATAGTGGCACTGCTCTCTGATGGGATACTTTTAGAGAGTGCTTCGAAGGGCACTGGCGTTATCTCGACCTGGATGTCTATGCGGTCAAGTAGTGGACCACTGATCTTGTTAAGATATTTTTGTACCTGTCCAGGATTACATACGCATGGCTTTGTGGGATGATTGTAGTACCCACATGGGCAGGGGTTCATGGAGGCTACCAGCATGAAGTTGGCAGGGTAGTCGATGGAGTATTTGGCGCGAGCAATGGTGATATGACGATCCTCGAGCGGCTGGCGCAGCACTTCGAGGACGCTTCGGTTGAACTCGGGGAGTTCGTCACAGAAGAGCACTCCATTATGTGCAAGGCTTATCTCGCCTGGCTGCGGATTGGTGCCTCCACCGACAAGAGCTACAGATGAGATGGTGTGGTGGGGACTGCGGAATGGGCGTATGGCGACAAGCGATGCATCTTTGCCTAAGCGACCTGCTACGGAGTGTATCTTGGTGGTCTCTAAGCTCTCGTGTAGCGATAGGGGAGGTAGTATAGAGGGTAGGCGCTTTGCCATCATTGATTTGCCTGAGCCTGGAGGGCCGATGAGGATGATGTTGTGTGAGCCTGCGGCAGCTACCTCAAAAGCGCGTTTTACATTTTCTTGTCCTTTGACGTCAGCAAAGTCGAAGTCAAAGTTGTCTTGGTGGGTAAAGAATTCTTCGCGGGTGTTTACTATAGTAGGCTCCAGTTCTTCTTCGCCATTGAGGAAGCGTATCACCTGTACGATGTTGTCTACACCATACACATTGAGATTGTTGACTACTGCTGCTTCTCTTGCGTTTTGGCGAGGCAGGATAAATCCCTCGTAGCCCAACTCACGTGCCTTGATGGCAATGGGTAGTGCTCCTTTGATAGGCATGAGATTGCCATCGAGACCCAGCTCGCCCATGATAAGATAACGGTGTAGACGATCTGAAGTGATCATTTCGCTTGCTGCCAAGATGCCAATAGCGATGGGGAGGTCGTATGCTGAGCCCTCTTTGCGTATGTCGGCAGGGGCCATGTTGACTGTGATCTGTGAGGTCGGAACCTTGTATCCCGTATTGCTCAGAGCTGCACGGATACGTTCATGGCTCTCTTTGACCGCTGCATCGGGAAGCCCTACGAGGAAGAATTTCATTCCGCGCGACGTATTTACCTCAATGGTAACGATGGTGGCATCTACGCCTTGCACAGCGGCGCCATAAACTTTGACCAGCATGATGGTTTATTTCTTTAGTTTTTGTGCTCTGATGTTTGTCGGTGACTTCTTTTCTGGCTTCTTCTCGGATTTCTTCTCGGGCTTCTTCTTCTCAGTGAGTTCGCCTATCTTTTTATCCAATTCTTCACCATAGAGGTCTATTGTCTGTATGCGGCGTGCTGGATTGAGGAGCATACTGGCAGGTAGATGGTCTATCTGCATACGCTTTACGAGACCAGTACCCCAACCTTCAAAGTCATTAGCTTGTCGCCAGGTGATTGAGTCTTCTGCAATGGCCTCTAACCACGCCGAGCGATCAGTGTCGAGCGATACGCTGAGTATGTCGAAGTTATGTTCTTTGTATTTCTCTTTTATTGCGATAAGCTCACGCTGGCGCATACGGCTTTCCTCATCCCACGAAGCCCAAAAGGTGATGAGCAGATAGGTGTCTTGGTAATCTGATGTCGACACATTCTTTCCCTCAGTGTCACGCACGTTATAGTTGGTCACAACACTATTTTTCTCCATCGGCTTATAGGTGCTTAGGGTGCGTTGGAGCTGACGTATATAGTTGTTGTCCTGCATGTTGCCACTCATAGAGCCTATGAGGGTCTTAATCTTGGTCTGATCGGGTCGCAGTCGTTGTGTGAAGTATTCGCGAATCAGGAATATGCTGACTTCAGAGTAGGGGTTGGCACGGATGAATGAGTCTGCCACCACGGTTATCTTTTTGATGTCTTGCATACTGTCGATACGCTCGTAGAAGGAATGTAGCAGTGCATTCTGTTCGCCACCTTCGATGTGGATGTGCCCTATCGCTGCGGTATCACCCTGTAATGTAGCCTTCAGTCCCTTGTCGGCAAACAGCATCTCTCTGTGCATATTAGGGAAGATGACCCACATGGGGGTTATCGTATCAAGGGTAGTGGTGTATCGGAACTTTCCGTCTTGAGTGGTCACCGTATCGATATGGTCATATAGCTCATCTGCGCCGTAAATATATATGGTATCATGTGTAAGGCTACTTATGTGGCCTTCGAGCACAAAAACGTTTGCTTTGTCCTTGCAGGAGCAAAGACAAAGCAACATTATACCTATATATAATAAGCGTTTCATCAATATGTCTGTTAGCTGCGGTTAGCTCTCTTACGTTCGATCTCGTCGAGGATGATCTTACGCATACGCATTGACTTGGGAGTCACCTCTACGTATTCGTCCTCCTTGATATACTCAAGAGCCTCCTCGAG
This sequence comes from Bacteroidaceae bacterium, assembly GCA_017555875.1. GTDB lineage: Bacteria > Bacteroidota > Bacteroidia > Bacteroidales > Bacteroidaceae > UBA1189. Next base: position 5,044 of record JAFZFN010000024.1, on the reverse strand, counting down.
TGAGAAGATGATGGGGGGCACGATGCGAGCCTTGTCGTCAGAGCCGCTGGCACGCATGTTGGTCAGCTTCTTGCTCTTTGTGACGTTGATCACCAAGTCATTATCGTGTACGTGCTCTCCTACTACTTGGCCGGCATATACCTCATCCTGCGGGTAGATAAAGAACTTACCACGATCTTGCAACTTGTCAATAGCATACGCAAAGGCTGTACCTGACTCCATGGCAATCATCGAACCATTTGAGCGGCGGTCAATGTCTCCCTTGTAGGGCTCGTAACCCTTGAAGCGGTGCGCCATGATAGCCTCACCAGCTGAAGCGGTGAGCACATTGGTACGCAGACCGATGATACCACGCGAAGGTATGTTGAAGGCGATGTTTACACGGTCGCCTTGGGTCTCCATCGAGGTGAGTTCGCCCTTACGACGTGTCACCATATCAATCATTTTGCTTGAGTACTCCTCAGGTACGCTGATGGTGAGCTCCTCTATGGGCTCGCACTTCTGATCATCGATGGTCTTGTAGATTACCTGAGGCTGACCTACCTGTAGTTCATAGCCCTCGCGGCGCATGGTCTCGATGAGTACAGAGAGGTGCAACACGCCACGGCCATATACAATCCACTTATCGCTATCTTCCTCTTTCACAACACGCAGAGCAAGGTTCTTGTCGAGCTCCTTCATCAGTCGGTCGTGGATGTGGCGAGAAGTCACAAACTTACCCTCCTTGCCGAAGAAAGGTGAGTCGTTGATGGCGAAGAGCATACTCATGGTGGGCTCGTCGATAGCGATGGTAGGCATGGGCTCGGGATTCTCGGCATCACATACGGTGTCGCCAATTTCAAAGTTCTCCAAGCCGACAATAGCGCAGATATCACCTGAGCATACCTCATCAGCACGCTTACGGCCCAATCCTTCGAAGGTGTGAAGCTCCTTGATTTTAGCTTTCTCCATCGAGCCATTGCGATGAGCAAGTGTGATGGTCATACCCTCCTTCAATGCACCGCGATGTACGCGGCCTACAGCGATACGGCCAGTGTATGAAGAGTAGTCGAGTGAGGTGATGAGCATCTGGGGTGTGCCCTCCAAGCGCTCGGGAGCAGGGATATGCTCGAGAATGACGTCGAGCAAGTAGTGGATATTGTCTGTCGGAGTCTTCCAATCAGCTCCCATCCAGTTATTCTTGGCAGAGCCATATACAACGGGGAAGTCGAGCTGGTCCTCAGTAGCCTCGAGGGCAAACATGAGGTCAAACACCATTTCGTATACCTCTTCGGGGCGGCAGTTGGGCTTGTCCACCTTGTTTACTACCACTACGGGCTTCAATCCAAGTTGCAATGCTTTCTGCAATACGAAGCGTGTCTGTGGCATGGGGCCTTCGAAGGCGTCTACCAGCAAGATACATCCATCGGCCATATTGAGTACGCGCTCTACCTCGCCACCGAAGTCCGAGTGACCCGGGGTGTCAATGATATTGATTTTCGAACCTTTGTAGTCGATGGATACGTTCTTAGAGAGGATCGTTATACCTCGTTCACGCTCCAGGTCGTTATTGTCGAGTACCAACTCCCCGCCGTTCTGGTTCTCACGAAACAGGTTTCCGGCGAGCATCATCTTGTCTACCAACGTCGTTTTGCCGTGGTCTACGTGCGCAATAATGGCAATGTTTCTGATGTCTTGCATATACAAAATCTAATATTTCTGCAAAGATTGAGCAAACGAGTGAATAAAACTTGCTTTATTTCCGACGAGTGCCGTCAATCTTCGCGTTGTTACTGCAAAGATAGTGCAAACAAGTGAATAAAGTTTGCTTTATTCGTTGCGAGTGCGGCCCATCTTCGCTTTATAATGCAAAGTTAGTGAATAATCGACAAACTACAATTGGATTTGCTAATTATATGTGGCGATAGGATAATAATAAATGCAAATAGAGGATACATCAGTGATGCATCCTCTATTAATTTCGCTAATACAGCAGAGATTACTTACGCAATCCGAGAGCCTTAACGATAGCGCGGTAACGCTCGATGTCGCGGTCCTTCAAGTAGTTGAGGAGAGCACGACGCTTACCTACCAACTTAGTAAGTGCTCTTGCAGTACTATAATCTTTACGGTTCTTTTTCAAGTGCTCCGTCAAATGGGAAATACGGTATGAAAACAATGCAATCTGAGCTTCAGGTGAGCCAGTATCAGTGTTAGACTTTCCGTATTGTCCAAAGATTTCTTGCTTTTTCTCTGGGTTTAAATACATAATTTAATGATTTAAAATGGTTTATTTGCAAATGCGGGTGCAAAATTACTGCAAAAGCCGCTAATATGCAAATCTTTACGAGAGAAAGTGCAGGAAAAGGCCGTTTTTTCTTAATTGGCGTTGCCTTGCTGCATCTTTTTCTTCTTTTCTTCGCGCTCTGCATTCTTCGACTTGCGAGTCTTGGTGTCAGACTTTTGCTTCTTGATATCGTCAGGTTTCTGGCGCTCAATGGGCAGTGCTGTGGGGTTCCACTCCTGGGTGTAGTCCCAGTTCTCGCGTGTCTGTATTGAGCCAGGGAAGTAGTATACTGCTTCGGCCTGCTCCTTGGTCTCATAGAGTCCAGTGTCCCATACGCCATTCTCGTTGCGGTCATCAAAGAGGCGCATGTGGTAGGTGCCAGGTTTCAGGAAATAGAAGTCTGCCTGATTCTTCTCTACACGTTGGCGACGTACGACCTTTTCTCCATTAATCAGCTCTACGGTATATCCTGGGCGGGCATTCTGCACAGTGAGATAAAGTGTGCTGTACTGGTCGAGTGTTTTGAACTTGAATGTCGTCTCCTGCTTCTTAGTGTGGAGGCCGTAGATGCCGGTAAAGGCTGCTGAGTCGATGGCCATCTTATACTCTGTATCAGGGCGCCACTCGCCAAGGAGCTCATAGCCCATGAGCTGATTCGGGCGTTGGCGGAATATGTAAGGCTCCTTCACCCACAATGTATCTACCTTTTTAAAGAGGTGGATAGCCGTGTCATTGTAGTGTGTGATGGGTTCATTGAAGTCTATAAGCAGATTTGCCGTGAGGTCCATGCTCGTGCTGCTTGCTATCTTGATACTGAGGAACTCGGTCTTCTTCACCTCGGGGATGGTGTCGCCACGCTTCATGCGCTTCTCACGCTCTTTGAGCTCCTCTTCGCGCTTCTTAGCCTCCTCTTTCAGTATCTTTGAGCGAGTCTTCTTGGGCACCAGGTGCAGCGTGTCGGTGCGGGGCACCAGCACTCCTGCCGTATCGGTGTACTCATAAGTAAGGGCAAATGAGAGAGTGTCTTGGTAGTAGGCAAGCGTGTCCTTCATCCAATAGGTGATACTGTCATAGTCTACGCTGCTCTCTACGATGTAGGCATCTTCCTCAGGGAAATTGAGCGGACTGAGCAGTGGCAAACTATCAGAGCCAACGGAGAAGAAGATAGAGAACTTGTTCAGCGCCGTACGCTCGCTCTTCAAGAGGTAGCGCTGTGTAGGTGTCTCGTTGAAGGCCAATAACACCAGATCCTCAGGCAGATAATGTACGCGCGGCACGGTGCGTATGGTGTCGATCGTGAGCGAGTCTATCCACGTCGTATCTTGGTGCATACGTACTTCGGTGTAGGGAACCACGAGCGAGTCGAGCCAAGCCACCATCTCGTTCTTCTGATCGAAGCGATAGTTCTGATTGGCATCTTGCAGAGCATACGCACGGTACTTGCCTGGTGCAATACCACGAATGGTAAAGCGACCATCCGCATCGGTGCGCGATACGCGATCGAAGGGCATAGTGGTGAATGCCGTATCGGCAAGATTGCTGTGCAGGCCCACGAGGATGCCCTTGATAGGCTCCAGGTTCTGCGCGTTGAGCACCGTGCCCGACACTGCAAACGTATCTATCTGTTCGCCCGTAGAGAAGAGCAATGCGAAGTTTCCCAGGGGGTTACCCTCATTGTTGTCCACGATGGCATCGCTAAAGTCAATGCTGTAGGTCGTATTAGCCTTCAGTGAGTCGTCCAGCTCCACGATAATGTTCTTGCCACTGGTCTTGATGATAGGCTGTGTGATCTGCGGGGGTGAGACGACAACCTTCTCAGCCGCCTTCTCTATCTTGATGAACTCATCAAACTCCAGTGTCACGCGCTTCTCCTTGACCCCCAAAGCAAAGGGCTTGGGCGTACTACCAAGGAATACGGGTGGAGTCTCGTCATACGGGCCACCATCGGGCGAGCCTATTGATGCGCATGCAGCGATAAGCATCACCGCAGCAGTCCATACGACTATATGTTTCAGTATTCTTCTCATTTATCAACATTTAGATAAGGCAAAGGTACTACAAAATCCTGTATCTGCAAAAACAACGAGCACGATACTTTTGTCAAAGTTTATCGCAGGCTCGATAAAACATCGCCACAATGGCAATATTATTAGTGGTTTTTATTAGAAAATTGTCATCACACCTATACAATAAATACCAAAAGATTTTCAAAAGTTTGTCAATATGTTTTTCTGATAAAACAAATACAAAGTGTATTGTAAAAATACAAATAGTCTTTGCCCCGACACCAGATTATGTGGCATCGGGGCAACCCTTAATATATGCGAACAGCTGTCATTCTATCACCTGACACCTGAGGTCAGAGGGCACATACGAGATATGTATCCAGCGGAAATCATTTTCAGCAATCAGCTGCGTAAACCTGATCTTCTCTTGCAGCTGCATCTGTCGTATGAGGTTAAACAGCTTGCGGTGCTCCGCCTTTGCCCGCTACAAGGAGCGCCGCGCACACATCGCCTCATTCTGCGGCACAGGCAACAACCCCCGCTTCCTCACCGACCTCACCGACAACCGCCGCTGGCTCCCCTTCATGGTGCGCGACATCGACTCCCCATGGACACACCCCATGCCCTACACCGAGATGTATGCTCAGGCCTATGCCCTCTACCGCGAGGGCTTCCGCTACTGGTTCGATGCCGACGACAATGCCGAGCTTGCGCGCCACAACCGCCAGTTCGAGGAGCCCTGTATGGAAGAAGAGCTCATCGCCACCTACCT
>JAFZFN010000023.1 GCA_017555875.1 Bacteroidaceae bacterium | reverse complement strand
TATCCTCGAGAACATCATCCCCTCTTCAACAGGTGCTGCTAAGGCTGTAGGTAAGGTTCTTCCCGTTCTCAACGGTAAGCTCACCGGTATGGCATTCCGCGTTCCCACATCTGACGTATCAGTTGTAGACCTCACTGTAGTATTGGAGAAGGAAGCTTCTATGGCTGACATCTGCGCTGCAATGAAGGAGGCTTCTGAGGGCGAGTTGAAGGGTATCCTCGGCTACACAGAGGACGCTGTAGTTTCTACAGACTTCCGTGGCTGCGCTAACACTTCAATCTTCGACGCTAAGGCTGGTATCTCTCTCGATGCTAACTTCGCTAAGGTTGTATCTTGGTACGACAACGAGTGGGGTTACTCAAACAAGGTTTGCGAAATGGCTCGCGTAATCGCTGCGAAGTAATTTGTAAGCAAATAATCTCAAAAGGAATAGGCTTCACTACGGTGAAGCCTATTTTCTTTTTTTATTTGACAGCAGACTATGGACAACGGAAACAAGCTGCGCCTCTGGATGGTGTCTTACGGCTTTTGTCCTCTTACCCTCTACACATGATGATAAGGCAAGTTGTTGAGTATAGATAGGGCGCGATAGAACTGCTCGGCGAAGATGACGCGCACCATCTGGTGGGAGAAGGTCATGCGGGAGAGCGAGATCTTGCCTTGCGCTGCTGCATACACCGCTTCGGAGAATCCGTAGGGGCCTCCGATGATGAATACCAAGCGGCGGGGAACGGTGTTCATGCGCTGCTGGAGCCAGTCGGCAAAGCCTACGGAGGTGAACTCCTTGCCGCCCTCGTCGAGGAGGATGACGTGGTCGCCTGGCTGTAGTTGCTTGAGGATGAGTTCACCTTCGCGCACTTTCTGCTGCTCTTGTGAGAGGTTCTTCACGTCACGGATGTCGGGGATGATCTTCACTTCGATGGGGGCATAGTGGTTGGCGCGGCCGAGATAGTCGTCGAGGGCTGCATTGAGGTATTTGTTGTCGGTCTTGCCGATGGCGATGAGAAGCGTCTTCATAATTGAAAATTGAAGGAGATAATATCGTAGTTTGCCCAGAGGATTTGTCATTGCCTTTATCCCCTATGAGTGCCGACCTAAAGGTTTTGAAACAAAGTAAACTCATTCATCGTCAACTAATCACCAAATCGTCCAGTTTAACCTTGGGCACATAGTGTATGCCTTCTTTTCTATAATAGGAGTGGCTCTCTTCGGCAGAGATCTCGGTGAGCTGTATCTGCTCTGCTCCCTTGCCTATGGCGATGATGAGCAGGGGGGAGTGGGGGAGGGAGAAGGCTTCGGTGATGGCTTGTGCATTGAAGGCTCCGATGCAGATGCCGCCCAGCCCCATCTCTGTGGCCTTGAGTAGCATGCTCTGGGCAGAGATGCCAAGATCCATATCGACCCACTTGTTCTCCTCAATGGTGCTGCACACGATGATGAAGGCTTGTGGCTCGGTGCCCTCGGTGGGCAGATGTAGCTCGGGGAGAGCACCTCCGAGCTTGATGTGTGGTAGCACGAGGTGCGCTTCCTCTCGGGTCACTAGGCGGTAGCGAAGGCACTGCTGATTGCGAGCCGAGGGGATGCGGGTGTTGACGCTTACGATGCGACGCAGTTCCTCTACAGTCACCACGCGGTGCTGATCATAGCCGCGGTGACTACGGTTGAGCAGGAGCAGGCGGTTGAGCGTCGCAGCTGATGATTGACGTTGGGGAGTGGTGCTTCGCGAGCGATACTCCTCCATCTTTTTTTCTAGATAGTTGTCGGCCATTGTTTTGTCTAGTGCTTAGTGCTTAGAGTTTAGTGTTAATAAAAAACTACTACAACTTCTTTCTCGCTCTCAGCTCTTGTGTGCGTAGGCTGTCCTTGTAGTGGTTGTGCGCAGCTACGCGATCGGGGCTGAGTGCCGCATCGCTATTGCCTTCCCATCGGCGACAGAGGTAGATGGGGTCGTAGATGCGCCCCAGTCTGTATTGGCGGCTGATGGCTATGCCCACAGCATAGTCTTCGCCATAGCTTACGTTGGGGAAGCCTATCTCTCGTAGGACGGGGGTGTAGAAGGCTCGTGGAGCACCGAGTCCATTGATGCGTAGGGCATTGTTCATGCCATTCTCCTCGGTCCACTCGCGGTGGTCGATGATGCCGGGAGGCAATGTATCGAGGGCAAAGTTGCACAGGCGGTAGCTGCCTACTACCATGGCGCAGCGTTCTTGTCGGAAGGTGTCGACGATGCGTTGCAGGGTGTGTGGGTCGCTGTAGAGGTCGTCGCTATCGAGCTGCACGGCATAGCGTCCACATTCGGGACGACGTATGGCGAGGTCCCAGCATCCTCCTATGCCGAGGTCGTGGCGCTCGGGTTTTACGATGTGTAGTCTGTCATTGGTCGTTGCCAGTTGAGACAGGATCTCTGTGGTGCCATCGGTGGAGTGGTTGTCCACGACGATGAGGTTGAAGGGGAAGCTCGCTTCCTGTGACAATACCGACCGTACGGCATCGCCAATGGTCTTGGCGCGGTTCTTGACGGGGATGATGACGGTGGCTTCGTAGGGGAATTCGCCCGCTTCGGTGTCAATGTCTCTCAGGTCGTGATGGTCCACGAATGCCCCCACCGCTTTGAGGTGTGTGGTGCAGGCTCGCTCCATCTCTACCTGTATCTGTCTGTTGCGTGGGTCGACGTAGTCAAACTGCTTCTCGCCCGAGGTGCGTATGTCGTGCTCGTGCTCGGTGTAGAGATACTCGTCGATGTGTACGAGGCGACCTGTGCGGCTGATGTGGAGGCGCAGTTGGTAGAGCGCAGCGTGTTGCATCTCTTCGGGATGGGTAGTGAGGAATTCCCGTAGGGCCTCGGTGCGTATCAGCACCAAGGGGCCAAAGTCGAAGTCGTCGCGCAGGCTCCCCTCCTGATATTCGTTGGTAGGCACGGCAAGGGTCTCGTCCTGCTTCACCATGTAACGATGGCTATATACCCAGTCGGCACGACTCTCGATGGCCGTGCGTAGCATGCGCTCGATGGCGCGGTAGCTCAATTTAAGGTGCCCGATGTGGGTGTAGAGGAGGAGGTACTCTGCCTCGCACTGGTTGGCTATGCGCTTCAGTGTGTGGGTCGGGGTGTTGCGCTCCAGTGCTATGAAGGGCATCTCGGCCTCCAGGATGTGCACGTCGCTTAAGATGGGCGATGCTGATAGTTCGGCTATCAGTGCTTTGTCGTCAGCACATGGGGTGTAGAATTCTATCGTATGTTTCATGAGTTGTATGCTTATTTCTACAAAAGTAAGGAAAAAATGTGTAAGCCCATCAGATTGTGCCACAAATTTGTGGATTTTCAGAAATAGTTTGTAACTTCGCGCAGACGTTGTGTGCGTCGTCTACTATTAATTTAAAAAAGGTAACACGAAAATGAAGAAAGTATTTAATTTATTTGTTGCGGCCATGGCCGTGATGGTGATGGCGAGTTGTGATGAGAAGAAGCAGGGCCTCGAGGTACTGGTTGGTGAGTGGGATGTTGTGTCGGTTGGCGACCTTGTGGTGCCCGACTCTGTAGGTGCCTTCTTGGGCTTTGACCTCGCCGAACATATGGTCTATGGCAGTGCGGGATGCAATCAGCTCGCTGGTGCCATGCCTCAGGAGGTCGATGGAGAGCAGCCCCTGTTTGCTTCGCTCGGGAGCACGCAGCGCATGTGTCCCGACATGACCGTCGAGGATGTCTTGCTCCCTGCGTTGGGTAGTGTGGTAAGCTTCAAGGTCGAGGCCGATGCGCTCCATCTCCTCGGTGCCGATGGCGACGTAGTTGTGTTGCTGAGCCGTCGATAAGTATTCGCTAGACGTTTGCGATACATCTATAAATATATCATGCGAGAGGTGTCCTGTGCGGGCTCCTCTCGCATGTGTCTTTGGGCAATATGATTTTGTCGTTTTGGGTCTTGAAAAGGCCCCGACAATGGATGGGCTGAAAAACCATGTCCCTCGCTTGTTTGTTGTTGCTGATGTATATATATAAATAGGTATGAACAAGCAAGGCTTACAATTTGCCCTTCATCTCTCGGCATTCATGTTATCTCTGTTGCTGGTCATCAGCATCTCCATCGACACGTTTCGCGGTGTGGCGTTCTATGATGACACCCACTATCTCGACCTTCAGTTTTGGATATGTCTGATGCTGATGGTGCTCTTCTTCGTCGAAGTCTACCATGCCGAGCGGTCGTGGGAGTACTTTGGGCGTCACTTTCTGTTCCTTCTTCTCATCGTGCCCTACCTCACGTTGTTTGACTGGTGTGGTGTGTCGCTATCGCCACAACTAGGGTATCTGTTTCGGTTCATCCCTCTGGTGCGTGGATATATAGCGTTCACGGTGATTGCCTATGGGCTTCTTCGCGACCTTTCTTCGGGTTTGCTCATTACCTACATCGTGGTGTTGTTCTCTTTCATCTATTATTGTAGCCTCATATTCTATGTGCTCGAGTCGGGTGTCAACCCCGGCCTGCATAGCTTTTGGGATAGCTTGTGGTATGCTTGCATGACGGCCACCACGGCAGGGTGCGACATTGCCGCCGTCACCAGTGTGGGGCGCGTCATCTCCATCCTGTTGGCCTTGGCGGGTATGATGCTCCTGCCCGTCTTCACCGTATACCTCACCACGCTGATACGCACGGGGAGGGTGAGCGGGGAGGGCGATTGATTACTGATGATTGATGATTGAGGATTGATGATTGATGATTGATGATTGATGATTGGTTTTGAGCTAGCTGACATAATCTGAGGTTATTGTCGTCAAAAAGCGGTGCGAGATGTTGTTTTTATGGAAATAATGTGTACTTTTGTGCATTATTCATAAAACACAACATTTCTTTAAAGATTTCAACGTTATGAGAAAGTTTCGTTCCGTGATTGGCCTGTTGCTATGTGCGGCATGTGCTATGTGGTCTTGTGATGAGGTTCCCGTAGGTTCTGGCAATGGTGGCAATGGAGGTGACAATGACTCTATCCCCAGTGTCAATGACTCTATTCCCAGTGTCGACGAAGACACGTTGGTTGTGCCCAGTGTCGAACTGCTTCCTCCGCTCGAGGCAAAGCAGAAGCTCGAGTCTGTAGGCCTTGAGTTTATCAATGGCATCCAGGCAGATGCTCACGTCAACGTGGTTGACGTGTTGGAATATTTTGGCAACACCTTTGGTGAGTATGACCTTGCCGATGCCTATTATGAAAAGGTTGAGGGTATGTACGAGCATAAGCACGAGTCTACCGACGATGCAGAGGTGCGCCGCCGTGGACCCATCGTGGCTGTAGTGAAGATGATGATGGCTTGCGTAGATGCCGCCCGTAGTGGTGCCAAGTTGGCCCCCACCTATGCTGAGACCTGCTTGCATATTTACAGACTCAATCTTCCTCAGGCTTATGGCGGATTTACTCCCGACTTCGAGAACGAGGAGTGGGCCTACGATGCTAGTGTGAACGACCGCATCGAGTTTGCGTTTACCGACGCCAGCAACCAGAAGTGGGTGGCTACGCTCAAGGGTAGCAAGAAGACCACTCGTGTCAAGATAAACTATTCATACAAGAGTGACATAACCGATAGCTACGAAGGTGGTGACAGAGATGGGGAGACCGAGAACTATGTATATCAAGGAGGTTCTGACATCATCGTTGATGTCCCCGAGACCATCACCTTCACGGTGACTTGCAACGGATCGACCATCATCGCCTTGAATGTTGATAGCAGTGTGGCACTCGATGCTAACATTGTAGAGGATTATGATGTAGAATCCACCTATAGCTACTATGAGTGGTACGATGAGGTATGGGAAGAATGGTATGATGAGTCCATCGGCGAGTGGGTCGGTGAATGGGTAAAGTATTCGTATGGCTATTACGAGCAGTCAGATTATGAACGCTATAGTGATTGCACCTACTCTGTCGACTACAGCAATCTCTCCATCGCAGCTGAGCTCAAGGTGAATGGCTATGAGGAGAGCCTCACGACCGAGGTGACCCGCACAGGCGCTACCGTGAGCACCGAACTCAAGATTGACGGTCGCAGCATGCTCAAGGCTTCGGGCCATGTGAATGCCAATGTGGATGCTCTCCTCGAGGATGCAGGGGACGAGGAGTTCAAGGCTCGCAACATCACCGACATCAAGATGCAGGCCGACATCCTCGGTCAAGTGCAGGTGACCGCTGAATGCAAGAGCTTCAAGAACATCTACGATGCATTCAACCTCTACGACGACGCTCAGGATGCTGGCGATATCGATCTCTTCTATAATCGTGTGAATGAGCTCAATAGCGCTTACGATATCAGCATTGCCTACGATGGCAACAAAGTTACCCAAGCTATCGTGCAACTCGAGGGCTATGAGGAGGAAGATGAGTGGAACGAGGGCATAATCCTCAACGTGCGTCCCATCATCGTGTTCCTTGCCGACGAGAGCCGCTATGCTATCGAGGACTACTTCACAGAGACAGCTTTCAGCGACCTCATCGATGCGCTCGAGGGGTTGGCCGAGGAGTTTGATGATTTGTATGGAGAATTCTTCGAAGAGGAAGAAGTGATTGTCAGTCCCGACTATGGCGAAGACTACGCAAAGTAAGTAAAGAAGAAAAGAATATCTACAGGAGCTCTCGATGAGACGCATACTCCTATCTCTGCTATCGCTCTGTGCCGCTTCGCTCTGTGCACAGAGCGATAGCTTGTCTGTCCGCTCCATCGACGAGGTGGTGGTCGAGGAGGTGCGCCAGCCCCTGGTGCGCTATAGTGCTCTGGGCAAGAGCTACTGGTCGGTCGAGGCCATGAGGAGCATGCCCATGACCGACCCTCTGCGCAATATCCAGTTGCTCCCCGGTGTGCACACCAATTCGGAGAACACGGGAGGCATCTTTGTGCAGGGGTGCGACAATAGTCACAACTACACCACCATCAACGGCACTCCTGTCTATTATCCCATGCATCTGCTGGGCTTCTTCTCCACATTCAACAGTACCCATTTCCGCCATGCCGTCTTCAACAAGACCATGGGTACTACTACGGCCAATCGTCTTGGCTCCGAGGTGGGTATGTCCTCGGCCGATACTGTGCCTACCGTTTTGGGTGGAAGCGTAGACCTGGGAATGCTGACGGTTCAAGCCTCTCTGCGCCTTCCCTTGGGCAAGAGGGTAGGGGCCATCGTCTCGGGACGCTACTCCAATGTGAACCTCCTCTACGATGGGTTGCTCAACTCGCAATTGCTGAATAATGGCATCCGCTATCGCTTCCACGACATCAACGCCACCCTTCACTATGCCCCCACCGAGCGTGACATGCTCTCTGTCGACTATTTCCTGGGGAGCGACCATGCCGCCATGGAGGTGTTCACCTATCAGATACATTCACGCCTAGTGTGGGCCAACCTCATCGGTTCGCTCCGTTGGAAGCACGATGCAGGACGCTTCTCCATGGACAATAGGCTCTACTACTCGGCCTACACCAGCGACTTCGCGATGACGCAAACCGATAGCCGTGGCCTGCTACCCTCCAGCATCCATACCCTCGGGGCCAAGAGTGAGCAACGCTATGTGGCCTCGCGTGGCTTCTTCACCTTTGGCGGAGAGGTGATGCATCATGTCATCTCCCCTCAGGCACCACAGATAACGGGTTCGTATGGTGAGGCACACACTCCTTACCAGCTACAGAGGGCCATGGAGGAAGCACTTTTCTTCCAGGCGGATTTCATGCTTGGGAGTGGGGTGGAGCTCATCACGGGGCTGCGAACGTCGGCCTTTCATCACGAACGCACTCGTATGGGCATAGACCCTCGCATGACGTTGCGCTATCAACCATCGGCCCATACTACGTGGCAACTCATGGCAGGAACCTTTACGCAATACCTCCATCAAGTGGGCTTCTCGAGCAATGGCTTGCCTTCGGAGTTTTGGATAGCCACGAGCAATGCGGTTCCCGCCCAGCGCTCGGCCAAGGTGTCGATGGGCTTGCAACAAGACCTGTTTGGGGGCGACTATCGACTATCTGTCGAGCCTTATTTCTCACGCATGATGCACCAGGTGGAGTATAAGGGCAATGTTCTAGGAGTGCTCACCGACAAGTATGATCTTAACGAGCATTTGGTGATAGGTGATGGATATAACTACGGTGTCGACCTCATGTTTCAGAAGAATGTAGGCCGCCTCACGGGATGGGTGAGCTATTCGTGGGCCAAGGCACCTCGCTCCTTCTTTCGTAATGGTGAGCTGATTACCTATCCCTCTGTGCATAATCGTGAGCACGACCTCAATGTGGTGGCCCAATGGCACCTCACCGACAAGTGGAATCTGAGCGCAACGTTCATCTATGCCACAGGCACGCCCTATACGGAGGTGAAGAATGCCTACATCTTGGGTGAGAACGGCATCGTCTGCTTCGAGCGACACAATGGTTCGCGTTACCCAGCGGTGCGGCGCTTGGACTTAGGCTTGGGGTATCAATTGCCCGAGGTGGCCGGTGTGGAGCACTCGGTGAAATTCTCCGTTTACAATGCCACCTTTGCTTCGAACCCGATATCTTACACCTACAATCGATACGAAGGTAATGTGATATACAAGCAACCTGTATGTCTGTTCTATACGGCTATCCCTTCGGTGAGTTATTATATGTATTTCTAATGATAAAAGTAATGTATAGGCGGATGATATATGGCTTGTGCCTGTTGTTGCTCTTTGTGGCTTGCCGAGAGGAGATGCAGGAGGACCATGAGGAGATGGTTGTCGAGGGTTGGATAGAGTCGGGTGGTGCTCCCGTAGTCCTTCTCACGCGGACCTTTGTCGTGGAGCTGGGCAAGTATGCCGATGGTGAGGCCTCCGTGGTGCTCCCTTGGGGCAAGGTGAAGGTGTCTGACGGCACCGATGAGGTCATCCTCACGGGTGACTATGACGAGCGCTATTTCCCTCCCTATATCTACACCACCTCGCCCTCACGTATGCGCGGTGTGCCGGGTCGCACCTATCACCTCACCGTTGAGTATGGCGACCGCGTGGTGACGGCGCAGACGACCATCCCCATGCCCGACACCTTGGAGTCGCTCACCGTGACCCCTTGTGCTGATGTCGATAGCATGTATCAGGTAACGGCATACTTTGAAGATGATCCAGCGACCGAGGACTACTACCTGTTCCTCACTCGCATATTCAATAGAGAGACCCGCTTCTATCCCTCCTTCCTTGGGGTGATGGATGACTCACGTCTCGCGTCGCACAACAAGCAGGTGGTGCACCCGGGCATACACTTCTTCACTAGTGACGACAACAAGTACCGCCCCTACTATCACGAAACCGACTCGGTGCAGATCAGGTTTGCCAAGATAGATGCCACCACCTATCGCATACACAAGGCCTATAGCGAGATGGTGTCGCTCTCGTCGAACCCCATCTTCCCGAGCGACCTCTCCATGCCCACCAACATTGAGGGAGGCCTCGGCTTCTGGTGTGGCTATGCTGTGACCAAGTACAATGTCGTGATTGCCGATAGTATCAGGTAAGCGCGCGGCCTAGTCCTCTTGAGGTCACGGTAAGGGTGCTACTTCCATGTGAAGATTTTAATATCTCCCGCCTCGATGGTGTATGAGGCTTCGACGGGATTTTCAGTGCCGTCTTTCGCTATGTGTATGGCTTCAGTGGCAAATTCGATGTCAAGGGTGGGGGTTGCAGTGCAGCTACGGTTTACCAGTGCGACATATTGCTTGCCCTTGTTGGTGAAGTACGATACTACGCAGCCTTCGCCCTCTGTCTCTATTCGGGTGATGCCCGTGGGGTAGGAGGTGAGGGCTTTCGTTCCTCTGGGTATACTATCTCCCGTGTGCCAGATGTCTTTGATGTCAGCACCGAGGAAGATGGGCTCCATCTGTTTTAGTTCTTCGTTGACCTGCTTCACGATGGGGTAGATATCGGCTACGATGTCGTCGCCCCAGACGATGGCTCGCGTGGTGAAGTACTGGAAGGCCACCGCACCATATACGAGGTTGCTGAAGTGTTGCAGACGCAGGTCGGCAAGTGTAGGTCTTGGGGTGCTGCCGAGAGCCTTCGCCATGGCAAAACTCCATATCGGCACTTGTGCCTCGTTGGCCGCGGTGCGTATGTCCTCGAGGTTGTGATACCATGCATCGCGCAACACTCTGTTGCCGTCTTGCATGACTACGGGGTAGTTGTCAAACGATAGGAACGATACGGGTACCGTCCTCAGGTAGTGACGCAGAGTCTCCAGGTAGCGCTCCTCCACCCAGTCGTCCCACCCGTAGTTGGGGAAGAGATTGACATAGCAAAGGTGTGTCTGGTCGTACTTGTAGATTTCCTTGATGCGTCGTCTCATCTCGGGGTATTCGAAGAGCTCGGGCTCATCCCAAACATTATATGCAAACAATGAGGGGTGTGCCGATAGGGCCTCTACCGTCTTCTCCGTCTGGGTGGCGTCATGTAGCTCGGGACATTCCACGACAATCTTCATGCCCGTCTTGTCGCCCAATGCCAAAAGGGCCTCCGCCTCCTCCAGTGAGTTGAGCCGATAGTCAAAGTAGACGTTGAATCCCGCCTCGGCAAGTTTCCTCATCCTCCATTCGGCGCTTGGGTCTTTGAACTGGTCGAGCATGTTGTCGTCATCGATGTCGATGAGTTCGTACCATGAGAGGAAGATAAACTCCTCGGGCACCATGATGGGCACACACGTGCCTGCGCCACTCTCGGCGAGTGGGAGCTCAGGGTCGGTGTCGTCGGTCGAGGTCGTGGGGGAGGTGCAAGCGCCCGTCATCAGGGCCGCCACGAGCGTTAGCAGGGCGGAAATCCTCTTTGCCCTTGTCGTAGAAAATGTTGATATTCGCATCGTTTGTCTTCTGTATGTTTATTTTGTAGCGCGAAGATACGTAATATTTTCGGATAAAAAAGCATGGTTCGTAGCAAGGTTCTGCAAAACATCGGGAAATAGCCGTCTGATTTGAAAAAATCTTTTTACTTTTGCACTACATATAATTACGTGATAAAGGACTATGCTAAAGAAGTTGTTCGATAAGTACGTTGTCAAGGCACTGAGCCACATGGCTTGGGGCCTGTTTTGCTCGCTCATCATAGGGCTCATCGTGGGTCAGATAGCCAAGATTCCGGGCCTCTCGTTTCTCACCTTCATCAGCGAGGCGCTCTCGGCCTCGTCGCCCCTCGTGGGTGCGTGCATCGGTTTGGCTATTGCTATGGGGTTGGGTGTGGACCAGTTGGTCACTATTTCATCGGCTGTGGTGGGTGCCTTGGGCTATCAGTATGGCGGTCCTGTGGGAGCCTACCTTGCGGTGATTGTCGGTGCACAGATAGGACAGCTCATTTCCAAGCGTACGGTAGTCGACATCATCCTCACGCCCATGCTCACCATCGTGGCGGGCGGCCTCTTTGCTCACTACTGCTGCTCGCCCATCAACGATTTCATGCTCTATCTGGGCGAGGTGATTAACCATGCTACCCAGCTGAGCCCCTTCGTCATGGGCATCGTGGTGGCGGTGTTGGTAGGTTGCGCATTGACCCTCCCCATCAGCTCGGTGGCCCTGTGTGTGATGCTCGGTATCGACGGCTTGGCGGCAGGTGCGGCCACGGCAGGGTGCTGTGCACAGATGGTGGGGTTTGCCGTCATCAGCTTCTCGGACAATGGCGTGGGCGGACTCCTCTCGCAAGGCTTGGGCACCTCGATGCTCCAGATTGGCAATATCGCCCGCAAACCCATTATATGGCTTGCCCCCACACTCACCTCGGCTATCCTCGGCCCCGTGTCGACCCTTTGGCTTGGCATGACCAACAATGCGCTCGGTGCCGGCATGGGGACGGCAGGCCTTGTGGGTCCCCTCGCTACGTATGCCACGATGAGTGGCTCGATGTCCAGTGGCGTGCTCGTCACAGAGATCGTGTTGCTCTACTTCGTGGCCCCCGCCCTCATCAGCCTGCTCATCGACCGACTCATGCGCCACATGGGATGGGTCAAGCCTGGGGATATGAAGTTGTAGACGGGCTGCTCCATAGGATGATAAACATGGAGTTAAGGGGAGAAATCCTAAATAAAGAATAAAACGACGACGATATGAAATGTGAACTATGTGTCTACTCCCTCGAGGCATGTCGCTTGGCGGCAGAGTTGGGTGTGCCTCGCGTGGAGCTATGTGCCTCACCTGTCGATGGGGGCATCACCCCGTCGATGGCGCTCATAGAGAGTGCCTGCTCCATAGTGGGGTTGGATGTGAGTGTCATGATACGCCCTCGAGGAGGCGACTTCCTCTACTCCGATGATGAGCTTCAACTCATGCTTCGCGACATCGAGCATGCTCGCACGGCGGGCGCCACGGGTGTGGTGTTTGGCGTGCTCACGGCCGACGGAAGGGTCGACATTGAGCGCACACGACGCCTCGTGGAGGCTGCTCACGGCATGGAGACCACCTTTCACCGTGCCATTGACATGACGGAGGACTATGAGCAGGCGGTGACTGATGTCATCGCCACGGGATGCACGCGCATACTCACCTCGGGAGGCGAGGACAAGGCCATCGATGGCATCGAGCGCATAGCCCGTGCGGTAGCCCTAGCGCAGGGTAGGGTGGAGATCATGGCTGGTAGTGGCGTGTGTCCCGACAATGCCGCACGGCTAGCGGCCATGGGAGTGGATGCGCTACACTTCAGTGCCAAGCGGATGGTGCCCAGCGCCATGAGTTATCGCAACCCGCGCATCTCAATGGGAGGAACGGGTGCGGTCGATGAGTATGCGCTGCGCACTGTGGATGTGGAGGAGGTGAGAAGCCTCACCCTCAAGATCCCCTCTAACTCCCCCCTCTATGGGGAGAACTCAGAGTCCATGTAAATTGTAAAATAGTACAATTAATCCTGCTTTGCAGGCTTTTCCTCCTTCGCACCTCGGCAATTCAAGCAAGCTTGATTGCTCTCGGTTTGTCGTCGGTTGTAAATCAATAGTAAATAGTAAATTGTCAAATTGTAAATAAAATAGGATTGTAAATAGTAAATTACAAACATGAAATCATTACGTCTACGGCTCATAGCCGCCATCGTGGCCATAGCGGCCATCACGACCATCTGCGTGCTGAGACATGCTGATGATGCCAATGCGAACGAACAACAAGCCCTGTTGAGCCAGGCCATAGCCACCTCTGCTCGCCCCGATAGCCTGAGAGCCCTGCTCGCACGGACTCCCGAGGAGTGGCGCGACGAGATGGGCTATCTCATCACCTACATGCTCCCTGCCGACCGCGACACGATGTCGCTGGCGCTCTTGGAGGAGAACGTGTGCTATGCGCGGCACGCCATGGAGGCCTATGAGTGGACTCGCGCGTTGCCCCGCGAGGTGTACCTCACCTACGTGTTGCCCTATCACGTGGTGGACGAGGTGCGCGATGCGTGGCGCAAGGAGTTGCACGAGTTGTTTGCTCCCGTGGTGGACACCTGCGCCACCATGATGGAGGCCGTGAAGGCGGTGGGGCGCGTCATCCCCGAGCTCACGGGTGTGAACTATGACACGCGACGCGAGAAGACCAACCAGAGCCCACGGGAGTCGATGCGCCAGGGCATGGCTTCGTGTACGGGGCTCGCCATATTGCTTGTCGACGCCTACCGCGCAGTGGGCATCCCTGCTCGATTTGTGGGCACGGCATCGTGGCACGACGACCGAGGCAATCATAGCTGGACCGAGGTGTGGGTCGACGGAGAGTGGCGCGTGACGGAGTATTACCTCCCCTCACAGCTCGACCACCTGTGGTTCATGTCCGACGCTGCAAAGGCCGACCCTAACGACCGACGCTATGCCATCTATGCCACGCGTTTCGGCCCTGCGCCCGACTGGTTTCCCATGGTGTGGTGTGGCGACGACTCTACGCAGGTGGCCGACCTCCCCCAATGCATAGGTGCCGAGAACGTGACGCAGCACTATATAAACCTTGCGCAGGAGCAGCACGACAAGCACCTCGAGGACGACACACACACCTACCTGCGCATAGCAGGATATAGATCACGCGACGCAATGTCACACTCGACCGACCGCGTGGTGATGGGGGTCGACGTCTTTTGTGGCACGGAGCAGATGGGAGGCGGACTCACCGCTGGCCCCTTGCGCGACATGAATGACTTCCTCACGATGCTCTTGCCTAAGCACACGACCTATGAGCTGCGCTACTATGATGCGAATGGCAGACTGCACACCCAGCAGGTGTGTCTCGGCGATGAGCCGTTGACGGTGGCGGTGTTTTTGAATTCTGAATTCTGAAGGTTAGTGCTAACGTACAGATAACAGAAGGCGGCTGGAGATTTCCAACCGCCTTCGTTGTTAATGTATCAGCTCAGGGTTCACTCGATGGTGTTGAGCTTCTTGTCCACGAGCATGGCGTCGAGCATTTCGAGGTTGAGTTCACCGCTTTGGCGTGCCATGAAGGTGATCTCTACGAGGTTGCCTGTGCCTTGGAGTGTGGGCTTGTTGCCGGTGTTGACAAAGGTGGGGTAGAGGGCCTTCACACCGTTCTTGTGCAGACGGTCGTAGGTGAGGTTCTCCATCTCCTTGTTGCCGATGGTGGTGGTGTTCACATAGGTGAGCATGTTGGGGTCGTAGGGGATGGCTACGCTCCATGCGTTCACCTCGTTGAGGTCGGTGCCACGGATGATGACCTTCACCTCCTCGCCTGCGCGGACGGTCTTGGGCGCGATGAGCTCGAGCTTACCCGAGAGGGTGCCCATGCCGCGTGTGCTAGCGCCACCGCGTGCCATGACACCTACGTTAGAGATGTCGAAGGCGTCGATGAGTCCGTTCTTGTTGATGTCGCCACCGCTGATGTAGCCGTCGAAGTCAGAGTCGCCAGCACGCAAGCCGGTGTAGTTCATGTATGAGGTGAAGTCGTCCATGTCGATGCGGCCGTCGTGGTTGATGTCGCCCTGCAGGATGGTCTCTGAGCCAGGCACCTTGAAGATGTACATCTCGCGTCCTGAGCCGAAGTTGCCACGAGCCGAGCTGATAGCCATCTTGAGGTAGCGTGCGGGAGCCTTCTCGTCGAATACGAGGGTCTTCACGCTTCCGTCGGCAGCCCATGTGAAGGGGACGGGCTCGCTCCATGCCTTGCGGTCGGCGCTATAGGAAATCGTGCCCTGGAGGAGTGTACCGTTGCCACCATCCTCGCGGGGGAGGTACTCGAGCTTGTCGAGCTCGTTGATGCCGCCGAGGTCAATCTCCATGGTGAAGGGCACTGCGCCACCGGCCCAGTCGGTGTGCCACATGCTGGCTTCGTCGTAGTCGAAGAGCTTGGCCACGTCTTGTCCGGGTTGGTTGCGGCAGGTGGTCTCAGCCTTGATGCCGGGGATGGCAAACTCGAGGGGATTTGAGAGGGTGGTCACCTTGGTCTCGGCCCACTTGGTGGCGCCATTGGCGTTCACAGCACGCAGGCGGAGGGTGTATTCGGTCTCGGCCTTGAGGTCCTCGAGGCGGAGCTTGCCTTCGCGGATGGTAGAGTAGAGCATGCCGTCAAACTCGATTTCATAGTAGTCGGCCTCGGGCTGCATCTCCCATGTGGGGGTGAGTGCATAGGGCTCGATGTTCTCTTCGGCGAAGGTGATGGTGGGCACGCTGAGTTTGCCGGTGTTGGCTACCAAGGGGTCGGTCACCTCGAACTGATAGCCTTCGACGGTCACCTCGATGGCGTTGGCGGTGACGTCGGTAGCGGCAAACTTGACCATCAGGCGGGGAGCACCCTTGATGCTCACCTCGGCAGCCTCGGAGCCGCGTGTAGAGAACTGGTTGAGTTCGGGCTCAGCATTGTAGTAGTAGGCATTGTCGCTCATGATGAACTCGGCCTCTGAGGTGGCCGCCACGAGCTCTACCTTCTTGCCGCCGAGGGTGGCCTTCACGGCCTTGGGTGCGGCATTCATGTAGATGCGCATCTCGGTGCGTTTCTCGTGCTCGAATCCGTCGAAGGTGCCCGTCGTGGGCTCCACGGTGATGATGGCTTTGCCCTTCTTGACGTTGCTGGTCACCTTGGTCTCTACGTACTTGCCCATGAGGTAGGCCTGTGTGCGGCCATCGTCGTCGTACTCGGTGAAGCTGCTCTCGCCATAGGGGTAGAGGTCGTAGATGCGGATGCTGGGGTCGAGCTCATACACGTTGTTGTGGGGACGTGTGAGGGGCACGATGGCACCAGCCTTCACGAAGAGTGGCTGCTTCCACAGGGGAGCGTCGTAGCTATTGATGATGCGTCCGCCCTTGTAGTGCTCGCCGCTATAGTAGTCGACCCACATGCCATCGGGGAGGTAGATGCCGTGACGCACGTCGTTGCCCTCGGCATCGGCCGCGGTGTTCTGATAGATGGGAGCCACGAGGTACCAGGGGCCAAACATGTACTGATACTGGGTAGCTTTGCCGAGGGTGTAGTCGTTCTCGGTGTCGAGGAACATGGCGCGCACCATGGGCATGCCAAACACGGCCTCGCGAGCGATGCTATAGGTATAAGGTGTGAGGACCGACTTCCACTTCAGGTATGAGCGGTTGATCGATGTCGCGGGCTCGCCCAAGGCGTGGGGGTACTTCTCGTTAGAGCCCCATCCGTCCATGTTGAGGAGCATGGGTGAGAAGGTCTTCCACTCATAGTCACGCACGTTGACGGGCACGTTTCTGCCACCAAAGATGCCGTCCATGTCGGATGACACGTTGGGCTGGCCTGAGAGTCCTGAGCCGAGGTATGTGGGGATGTGGAATCGGATGTACTCCCAGTTGCCACCCGTCTGGTCACCACTCCATAGGCCTGCGTAGCGCTGTGTGCCTGCCCAGCCGTCGAGGGTGATGATGAAGGGGCGTGCGTCGTCGCCATACTCGGGCATCACCTTGGCTACGTCGGCCACGCCATTGAGGCCAAACGAGTAGCCGGGGCCTACCCATGCCACGTCGGTCTTGAGGATGCGTACGCCAGCGTCGCGCACCTCGCGGATGATGTCGCGTTGCAACAATGCCTCGACACCCTCCTTGGGGTAGAGGCTCGACTGAGTCCAGAGTCCCAGTTCGACGCCATGCTGGCGTGCATATTCGCCAAACTGACGCAGGTTCTCGATGTTGCCCTCGAGGGTGCCTGTCTGTCCGTAGCCTGCGCCGTAGCCGTCATTGGGGAGGATCCATCCGAGGGGCATGTCGTGAGCCGCATAGCGGTCGATTACGGCGCGAGCCGAGAACTGGTAGCTGGTGTTGGTCGGTACGCGCACCTCGCCACCACCACCGAGCGAGCCTGCCGTGGCTGCTACACCATCGACTCTTTCGCCATTGAGGGTTTCTCTGATGCCGCCGTTGAACTTCTGGCTCTCCTTGTAGCGCTTGCCGTCCTCGAAGAGTACGCCGCCCTCGGCCGTCTCTGTCCAGTAGTCGCGGTTGTAGGCGTTGAGGTGACCCTCATAGAAGCCAAACTTGGGCAGCAACACGGGGTTACCGGTGAGCTGGTAGTAGTCGCCCAGCAAAGCCACGGGGCCCTCGTCGACCATCACGAAGAGGTCGAGGTAGTCGCCGTCGTGCTGCATCTTCACGGTGCCGTCTGCCTCGGAGTTGAAGTCGTAGATACCCTTCTTGAAGGTGTACCACATCACGCCATAGCCGCCTGTTGACCAGTAGAAGGGGTTGGGCGAGGTCACGCCGCCATCGACCCAGTTGTTTGAGTTGATGACCTGCACTACCTTGCCGCGGTGTGAGAAGCGTCCGTTCTGCATGCCGCCGCCGTAGAAGTACTCCTTGTCGTCGGCCTTCACGGTCATGGCCGCTACGCCCTCCTTGATGGTAGCGGGAGCGGTCTCCTCAAACACTACGCGCTTGCTCTCGCGGTCGGTCACGGTCATGAGGCCTGTGGCCTTGTCCACCACCACTTTGATGCGGGGTGTGGTCATCACCGTCTTGGCGGCGCTCTCCTTGACCTTGAGGCTGGTCACGTCGCGTCGGGGGTTGAGCACGAGGATCTGTGCGGGGGGATTGGCCACGGGGTCGCGCATCTCGCCCCCTTGGGGGTCTTGGAAGACGCGCACGATGTCGTCGCCATAGAAGTCAAACACGCGGCACATGCTGTCGGGCATCGTGACCTCCACGGTCGTGCCATTCACTTTCTCTCCTCCCATGCCGTCACATTGGGCAAAGCCGAGGAGCACCACTGATGCCAAGGCCGTCTTTGCGGCCATCTTGGCAAATCGGAAAAGGTTGTTCTTCATTGTGTTATTGATACTAGGATAAATAATGGTCCACTTATCGCATATTAATTTGCAAAAATAAGCATTTGTTAGCAATTTTCCAAAAATATCCTTGCTTGACGTGTGATTTTTCGCGACACCACACGGGTGTTGTGCGGCATGATGGAATAAGTTTTTGTCGGAGTGGCTTAGATATGTTGTATTTTTTATGTAAATTTGCATTTTGAAATTACAAACTCCTATTGCTATGGCCTTACATATCATTGATCATCCGCTGGTGCAGCACAAGTTGAGCATCATGCGCGACAAGGCGACTTCGACGATGAAGTTTCGCGAGTTACTGCAAGAGATTGCTATGTTGATGGGTTATGAGATCACGCGCGACTTCCCTCTTACCTATGAGGATATCGAGACTCCGCTGATGCCGATGCGTGCCCCCAAGATTGCGGGCAAGAAGGTGGTGATAGTGCCCATTCTGCGTGCTGGTCTTGGCATGGTGGAGGGGTTGACACGGCTCATGCCCTCGGCCCGTATCGGTCACATCGGCTTGTATCGCGACGAGGAGACCTGCAATCCAGTGTTCTATTATTACAAGATGCCTGCTGGCAAGGAGCGCCTGGTGCTGCTCACCGACCCCATGCTGGCTACGGGAGGCAGTGCGTGTGACGCCATTGCGCGCCTCAAGGCCGATGGGTATGCCCACATACGTCTCGTGTGCCTAGTGGCTTCGCCTCAGGGTGTAGCCAAGGTACAGGAGCTGCATCCCGATGTGGATATCTATCTGGCCTCGCTCGATGAGGGGCTGAATGAGAAGAATTATATCCTTCCCGGCTTGGGCGATGCGGGAGATCGTATCTTTGGCACGAAATAATGACAACCTATTTATATAATAACGCTATGAATACATTACAAAAACTCTTCGGCTTCGACCCGAAACAGACTACTATCCGCACCGAGGTGCTGGCAGGTATCACCACCTTTCTTACGATGTCGTACATCCTTGCCGTGAACCCCTCGATGTTCGGCCTGCTCGACGGCATGCCCGCAGGGGCCGTGTTCACCGCTACGGCCTTGGCCGCTATCGTCGGCACATTGGCTATGGCCTTCATCGGTAAGCTCCCCTTCGGCTTGGCTCCCGGTATGGGACTCAACGCCTTCTTCGTCTTCTCCGTGTGCATGGGCATGGGCTACTCGTGGCAGTTTGCGCTCACGGCTATCTTCATTGAGGGCATCCTGTTTATCATCATGACCATCACCAACATCCGTGAGGCCATCGTCAATGCCATTCCGCGAAGTCTGCGCAATGCCATCGGTGCGGGTATCGGCCTGTTCATCGCCTTCATCGGTATGCAGAATGCAGGCATCATCGTCAATAGCGATGCCACCCTCGTGGCGCTGGGCGAGATTACCAAGGGGTCGGCTCTGCTGGCCATCATCGGTCTCGTCATCACGGGTGTGCTCTATGTGAGGAATGTGCGTGGAGCCATGCTCATCGGTATCCTTGCCACCACGCTTATCGGTATCCCTATGGGCATCACCGAGTTCAAGGGTTTCGTCTCTGCGCCCGAGTCTATCGCCCCCATCTTCTGCAAGTTTGAGTGGAGCCACATCTGGTCGCTCGACATGTTCGTGGTCGTCTTCACCTTCCTCTTCATTGACCTGTTCGATACGATGGGTACGCTCATTGGCGTATGCACCAAGGCCAACATGATGGACCAGAAGACGGGCCGCATCCCCCGCCTCAAGCAAGCCTTCTTGGCCGATGCCATTGCCACCACCGTAGGCGCGGTGCTTGGCACCTCTACCACGACCACCTATGTGGAGAGCGCCGCTGGTGTGGCTCAGGGTGGTCGCTCGGGCCTCACCGCACTGGTGATAGCCTGCTGCTTTGCCGTCACCCTGTTCCTTTCGCCGCTGTTCCTCTCCATCCCCTCGGCCGCTACGGCTCCCGTGCTCATCCTTGTGGGCTTGCTCATGATCGAGCCCGTCACCAAGATTGACTTTGTCAACTTCACGGAGTCCATCCCCGCCTTCATCTGCATCATCATGATGCCCTTGGCCTACTCCGTGTCCGACGGTATCCTCACGGGTATGATATTCTATGTGGCTATCAACATGGCGAGCGGCAAGCTCAAGCGAGTAACTCCCACGATGTTCATCTTGGCCGTACTGTTCATCTTGAAGTATATCTTCTTCTGATAGGGGTTAGGGTATATGTGAAGTAATAGATAACTTAAACAGAAAGGCGACTGGTCTTCCCAGCCGCCTTTTCTTTTACCGTGCCACACAAGTGTGGCGTATGCGTTGCGCGTACTCTTACGCCTGCAACCACTTGTACTTGGCCACGCTGTAGATGGGCACAAGGGGAAGGATGAGCGGAGTCTTCTTGGTGTAGGCCTGGAACTCGGGGTCGTTGCCGTAGGTCTCCATCTGGCGCAGCTCGAGGCGGCGTGCACCGCTAAACATCACATACACGATGCCGATGTATCCGAGCGCAGCGATGACCCACTGACCTACGGTGCAGCATGAGCCGAAGCAGATGATGAAGCTACCCGTCCACATGAGTACCTCACCGAAATAGTTGGGGCAGCGCACGATACGGTACAAGCCCGTGTCCACAAAGCGGCGAGCGTTGACCTTCTTGGCTGCACTCTTCTGCGCATCGGCCACCATCTCGATGATTACGCCCAGAGCAGCCACGATGGCACCGGCCCACATCCATCCCTCGCTTACGGGGAGTCCCTCGCGGAGGTTGTGGAGGTAGAAGGTCACGGGGCTTATCTGTCCCACATAGAGCAGGGCACACATTATCCACACCGACCACATCACGACGGCAGGCTTCTTCACCGTATTCTCGGGCTGATAGAGAATGTGCTTGTAGGTCTCGGAGCGTCTTTCCCTAAGCAGCAGATACATGCCCAGGCGAAGGCCAAAGACAAGCCACACCACACACGACAACAGCGCTGGCCATGTGATGACATCGCGGAAGATGATGGCCGTAGCTATCGAAAGCACCGAGATGGTGAATCCATAGCCAAGGCTAAAGAAGTAGATGAAGTAAATCCAGCCGAGGGCCGATACGGCAAACGAGAGTGCCAAGAGTAGATAAAGATAACTCATGATAATACAAGTTTTTTTATTAGTACAACAAATAATGGTTGCAAATGTACGAAAACTTTGGATAAATCTGTTCGCTTCCTACATAAAACATCGCGCAATGGCCTTTGGGGTGGGGCAAAGGACTGCTTCTTATCCGAGGATATGAATATGTAGGCGAGGGTGGGTGATAAAGTCTTCTATGGGGACTATGATTGATAGATAGGAGTATTCTCCGCGTGGGGTGTCTCTTTTTTGTTGGGTATTTGTAGGAGGGTGTGGAAAGTTTGTGTATTTTTGCGGTATGAAAACGTTTTTATTCGATACGCTTGACAGATTTCGTCGATTCAGTGAGAACTTGGATGTAAAGGCTACGCTCTGCAATAGGCCTTGGCAGGTGTTCAATGATTCGGGGGAGAAGGAACTATATATCTTTCAGGAAGATGGAACGTTGCTTATTACATATAGTGGCCGAGTGACTCATAGTACATGGCAATATATCGCAGCCAACAAATCTATTGTCATTAGTGCTGGTGAGCAGTCGTATATGGTTCATCCTGCGTTTATGGATAATGTGCTATTTGCTTTGCAGGTGGATGGGACGAACGAATGTGCCTTTCTTATCGACGAGAATAATGCTCAAAGTTTTGCTCCAAGAAGTTATACTGCGTTGATGGGGTATTTTGAGGAGAAGGAGCGTAGAGCGGAACGACGTAAACGTCAAGCAGCTATAGACGCAGAAAATCGTAGACGACAAGCTGAAATAGAAGAACAACGTAAGAAGAAGTTGGAGGAGGAGCAGAAGAGGATAAAAGAAGAGGAGGAAAAGAGTCGGACAGAAGCTCGTGAAATATACAGAAAATCTATATATTGGGAAATACCACCATGGGTATATATAGGGCCGGTTGTTCTTGGTCTCTTTCTTCTTCCTCCTTTATATATTGTTTCTGAAATGTTCGATGAAGAAGGGTTCATCATTTTTGACCTCATTATAATGGGATCTGGTGTAGTGTGGGCGTATATATGTCTGGGGGTAAATAAATTTTTTGGTGGTTCTATGGCCAAGAAACGCCTAAGAGAATTTGTAAATGAATGGTCTGGAGATAGGACGATGATTTATTACATCGTTGAGGAACATAATCATCGAATGCGTTTTTCTGAAGACAAGGTTAGCGTTGATGAATTCTAAAATGCTAATCGTATTATAAATAGTGGACCACTCACCAAGTGAATCCGCTATTATTTTGTCTGTCATGTCAATTCATGTCCAGAGTCCTTTCGATAACCTATGACATGACGGACAATATGGACTACGAGTCCGAAAATTCTGAGTCGCTGTAAGGTTGCTGTGGACTCGGAGATTGATTAAGAACATTGATAGCGAGCTGTCCCGTGTGGGTGCTCGCTATCGTGTTTTTTGTTCGATGACTTGGTGTGCCTGCTATGTTTGACTGCGCTTATTTGTCAGTCATGTCAACGGTGTCAGCCGACTTTGTGATAGGTACCTTCTTCACCCTCAGTGATTTTTCCTCGCTTCTTCCATTGGCTGATGTTGTTGCTGGCTTTTGTCTTCGCCTGGGCAACTTCACAGCCTGCGAGGATGTGGAACTTGACAAGTTCCTCTTTTGTGAAGATGGGGGACATTGAGCTGAGGATGTCTGACTTGCGGCTTGTGGCCACGGCCGAAGCAGCCTCGTACTCGGCCTCCATCTCACGGATTACCTGGTCGCCGAAGAAGCACATCTTGCAGTGCAGGTCATACTCGAGACTCCAGGTGATGAAGTTCTCGAAGACCTCGTTCCACTCCTTCCCGTGGGCTACATAGAGAACTATTGCCTTGCTCATGGCAATAATGTACGCCCTGTTGAGCAATGGGCGCAGAGCTGTATGCATCGAGGGTGAGGCGGTCTTGATGCGCTTCTCGGTTTTGTTGACTAACTGATTCATAAACTCTGTGATGCGTACATCTCCAATCTCTCCCTTGGCCTCGAGGAGTCGTTGAAGGTATACCTGCAGCTCGCTACGGAACTGCTCATCATAGTCCCCCTGGATAGGGATTCCGGCATCTGGCTCTCGGCGAATCGTGTTGACCATGATGCGTGATCCCGCACCGTTGGCAAATTCGCCTTTACCAAAGAACTTCTTTGCCTGAGCAATGGTGCTCGAGGCATTGAACATCCAACGCAGAGGTGCCTCTCCGTTAATGCCATCTTCACCTACACGGGCTTGGCCGTAGGGGGCACAGTCAAATGCCAGGCGTACCACCTCTGATACACCATCGGTGCCACACATCTTTGTCAGCTGGGCCAACTCTGATGTTCGGGTATATAGGAACTTGCCTTCGGCATTGAGCAGACGGTGAACGAACGTAGGGCTGGTGGTGTTCGTCGGCAACACTTGTCGCACCCCGGTGGGGCGCTCGGGGCGTGTGGCCGTACGTGGCAGACCCTTGCAGGTCTGTTTCCACTCCTCTTCTGCGCGGTTCACCGCATTGGTCTCTGCCTTGAGGTCGGTGATAATCTCCTCGATGGGCTCATCGATAAAACTCTTGCCGATACCTGAAGGGGCTATAGTGACACTCATGAAGACACACTGGCGTGTCTTGTTATCTAAATACTTGTAGTGGTAATCACTCATGTGCGCCGCGAGCGGAGCAAAGAGTGATGAGGCAAGGCAGGGACGGAACTCCTTCTCTACCTTACTGGTCAATAGATCAATCATTGGGGGGAGCTGGGCAGGAAGCTCGGGCTCCACGGCAAAGATTTCATTATCTACATATTGAGCGGGGACAGCATTGTCGCCGCTCATCTTTAGAATCAGGTTTTGTGTGTTCATATAAATAAAATGCTTTTATTGTTAAAGAATAATTTTAATTATCTCTAACAGAAGCATCCGAAAACGCTTGAACAGGTCATCCTTAAGAAAAAGGAACGGATGACCCCTGAGCTTCTTTAATTATGAAAATCTTATAGCAGGTACACGAAGTCAAAGAGCAAGTGCAGCCAGTGCGCAAAGCACTCGCGGCAAGGGTATTACGACAAAAAGTGTGCCACTGATGTGATGCAGATATTTTTGTCAGTCATGTCATGCGATGTCAAAATTGAGTTTCGCCATTTTCACCTCTGACACTTCGTGACATGACTGACAATTTTTTGCTGTCGCACCTTCGGATTTTATAAAAAGCACTGAAGATTTTTTTAGAAAATTATGTCGTAAAAAATTGTAAATCTGAAAATTAAAAAGTATATTAGCTGTATGAAAACATTGCAGATAGTCCGGAAACTCGGTCGTCTATCCACCTTCATCTGGCAGTCCTTCGTGTATGTCTGTCAGGTAATGTATCGTCAGATTATCCATGTTGCAGATTTTCTATCAATCAGATTATTATTCAGTCATTCAATCTTAAACTTTACAAAAACTATGGCAATCACTTACAAAGTAACCAAATGCAGAAATCCAAGAAATCCTGATGTGGATTACTACACAGGCAAAGCCGTGAAGACAGGCGAATACACCTTCTCTGATCTTGCACGCGACATCAACAACTCAACAACTATCACCGAAGCCGATGCCACAGCCGTGCTCAAGGCGATGAAACACTTTATCACCAAGGCATTGCTTAAGGGAGAAGTGGTAGTGCTCAACGACCTCGGACGATTGTAGGTCAGTCTCCACGGCAAGTGCTATCCGCAAGAAGCGTTGCAGGACGAAGAGTTCAAGCCTTCGGAGATGATTCGTGGTCACAAGATACTCTTCCGTCCAGAGAAGGAGTTAAAGCGCGAAGTTGCATCAAATCTATCACTCAAACGCATCTCAAGCGAAGCAATGGCGTAATGCAGAATACTTTGCAAAAAAAGAGGAGACTGGGTTCGTCCAGCCTCCTCTTTTATGTCATTAGGCTTTATCAGAGGAGCCTAAATGGTCGAGTTGTAATTGATTTTATTCCCCCGCTTTGCGGTATTCGGTGGGGGTGAAGCCTGTGGATTGCTTGAAGAAGCGGCAGAAGAAGGGGAGGGTGGCGAAGCCGAGCACCTCGGAGATGCTGAGAACGGACTTGTCTGTACTCCTTAGCAGCACCTTGGCGTGGAGGGTCAGGCTTCTGCGTACCCATTCCATCACGTTCGCTCCGCTGACCTCTGTGACTACGCGGCTGAGATAGTGTGGGGCTACGTGGAGCTTTTCGGCATAGTAGGGGATGGGCTGTTTCTGCTGGGTGTTCTCGACGAGGGTGAGAAAGCGGTTGAACAGCTCCTCTTTTCTGCTGCCCGTGGGGAGGTTGTGGGTGTCGTCGCCCGACACGATGAAGGAGTATAGGGCCGATACGAGATGGGTGGTATACTCCTTCCTGTATGGCTCCTCAGTGGCGGCGGACTCTATCAAGGACAGCAGCATCTGTGTCTGTGGGGTGATGCTCGCGGAGGCTACATATCCTTTGAATGAGCTGGTCGGAGGTGTTTCGGTGAAGCCCATCAGCAGCGCTTCCGCTTGGGGGCTGAAAGCAGTGATTTCCATGATGGCTCCTGCCTTGACATAGATGAGCATGCCTGCTTTGATGTTGACCTCGCGGAGGTTTATCTGCAGGGATATGTCTCCTTGGATGACATGCACTATCCTGTGTTCGCAGATTCGGTAGGGCTGCCCTTGAAAGATGGTCCTCCCGACCTCTTGGTCGGCACGCACGAGGGGGTTCAGAATCAGTCCGTCGCGGATGCATATCTGCCTGTGTCTGTCGGTGGCGATAAGCCTGCTGTCTATGTCCTGTATTGTCTTCATTGCTCTTGAAATGTCCGACAAAGATAATCAAAACGGAGTAAAAACCGCTACGGTGTAGGGTAAAAGTTACAAATAGATAAATATCGGTAACAATCAGGTAACGCGATGCTGGGATATTCTTCCCAACTTTGTATCGAACTTAAAAAAACTATTTGAAAAATGATAAAAACTGATGCGTTATGTGGAAATTTATGAAAAACTATGCCTTGGAAATCTATACCGTGATTGCCTTGGCCCTTATCGTTGGCGTAGCCATTTTTATGGGCGAACTGACTGTCGTTCAGCAATTCGTCGTGTTCCTTTCGTTCCTCTTCGTCCTGCACGAATGGGAAGAGGGGCATTATCCCGGAGGGTGCCTTGACTTGATTTCGGCAAACGTCCTGCAGATGGATGTCGATATGGAGACGAAGCGTGGGAGCCGACTCATCACGGGTGTCTTCCTGTTTGTGATGACCATCGTGCCGTTCTGCTATGGCGATAGAATTCCGCTGTTTGTAGTCACTGTGGCTGCGTTCTGTATCTTCGAGGGGATAGTGCATATTGCAGGTATTAAGATATTCCGACTGAGCAAGCCCTATACGCCTGGTATGGTGACCGCAGAGATTGAACTCCTCACAGGCATCGCACTGCTCGTCTATCTGGCGTCAAACCACCTCGCCCATTGGTACGATTACCTCTTTGGCCCATTCCTCTTCATCGCCTGCTTTGTCATCATGCAACGCACCCTCATGGCAATGGTTGGCCTCCGCTACAAGGATATGTTCGCCTTTGTCAAGAGGCGTTTCGGCAAGTAGGTCCTAATATCTCTCAAAGGATTCAGTGTGTGCGCAATGCTGCGCAAAAGTTTCTCTTGCTTTAGATCAGTACATAGAAAAAGGCGGCAGGTGTTCCCTGTCGCCTTTTGATTTGCTTGTTCAGCGATGTCAGAGTTCCCTCCCTCATAGGGAGGGTTAGGGTGGGTCCTCTCCTTATTTTATAAGATCAACACTACGCTTAATGAACTTGCTGAGTGCCTCACCTTTGAGCATACCGTTACCCAGGAGGGCAAGGTCGATGAGTTGGTGCAGCACCTTGTTGTCCTTGGCGAAGTCGGTGTAGATGGCTTCACGCTTGGTGCGCTGGGCATCAATCTTGTTGTGGAGGTCGCTGAGTTCATCCTTCTCGGCTGAGGGTATCTCCTCTTCCTTCATACCCTTGTGTGATGCCTCAAGAGCCTCTTCACGAGCTTGGAGTGCTGTGGTCTCCTCGTTGATGGGAGCAAGGGCAGAGGCTGTCTGCTCCTTCTCTGCTGTCAAGACTGACTGGATGAGGGGATGGTCGGTGTTGAGGATGAGGGTGTACATATCGGGCATCTCGCCATAGAAACTCATGCCGGCGTTGATGGCTGCCATCTCCTTCATACGACGCATATACTCGCTCTGTGTGATGAGCAGGGGTGATGCAGTAGCACCGAGGGGCTGTGCCTCTACATAGAACTCGGTCTTCTTGAGTTCGGGCATCTGGCTCTTGAAGGCTGTGGTGAGCATCTCGCTCTCTTCGCTGGTCAAGGTAACCTTGTTGAGGTCTTCCTTCACGATGATGCGGTCGATGATGTCAGCATCTACGCGAGAGAAACGGCTCTTCTCCATCTTCTGCTCGAAGAGGTTGAGCATGGCAGTATCGAGCTGGCCATCAAAGTTGAGTACATTGTAGCCCTTCTCATGTGCAGCCTCGATGTAGGTGTATTGCTCATCGCGGTCGGTAGCATAGAGGTAGATGAGGTTGCCATCCTTGTCGGTCTGGTTGTCCTTGATGAGGGTCTGATACTCCTCGTAGGTGAAGTGCTTGTCGTCGGTGTCGGTGAACAGGGCAAACTGCTTGGCCTTGTCGTAGAACGACTCCTCGGTGAGCATACCATAGTTGATGAAGAGCTTCAGGTCGTTCCACTTCTCCTCGTACTCCTTGCGGTTGTCCTTGAAGATGCTGCTGAGGCGGTCGGCCACCTTCTTGGTGATGTATGAGCTGATTTTCTTTACATTAGAATCGCTCTGGAGGTATGAGCGTGATACATTCAAGGGGATGTCCGGAGAGTCAATCACACCATGCAAGAGGGTGAGGAAGTCGGGTACGATGCCCTCAACCGAGTCGGTCACATACACCTGGTTGCAGTAGAGCTGGATGCGGTTCTTCTGCAAGTCGATGTTGCTCTTTATCTTGGGGAAGTAGAGCACACCGGTGAGGTTGAAGGGGTAGTCTACATTGAGGTGAATCCAGAACAAAGGCTCATCGCTCATGGGGTAGAGGTCGCGGTAGAACTTCTTGTAGTCCTCGTCGGTGAGTTCGCTCGGAGTGCG
>JAFZFN010000022.1 GCA_017555875.1 Bacteroidaceae bacterium | reverse complement strand
TGCTCACTGCGCTTGCAGGTGCATTAGGGTTGAGCGCTTGTGGAAGATGGTAGCGATGGGGTCAGTAGGGCGCATCGCGCCCCGCTGGCCCCTTAATTCTTAGCACAAATCAAATTTCTATTCGCCAATTAATTATAACCACAGATTACTCGGATTACTCAGATTATTAATCATGTACTTCAACATAGTCATAACAGGAGAATCCGAGGAAATAGCGAAGCACTTGGTTTATCTGGGTAATCTGCGTAATCCGTGGTTTAACCAAACAATCAGAAAAGCATCATGAAGTATTTTAGTATAGAGGAGTTGGTAAAGAGTGCGTCCGCCGAGCGCCTCGCCATCGACAACACGCCGCCCCGTGCGGCACGCAGGATGCTCACCATCCTCATAGAGCAGCTGCTCGACCCCATACGCCGCCGCTACGGCGCACCCATCATCGTCACTTCGGGCTACCGATGGCTACACATCTCCTATGTGCCGGGCATGCTGCGAAATCAGGTGATTGACGTTAATGTCAACGATGACGTTAACGACGACGATGACTGCCTGTCGGATAGAAAATTAACGTCAGCGTTATCGTTATCGTTGAAAATGGACTACCAGGATAGTGGATAGGATTCTGCTAAATGAACACGGAGTTTATAGCAATTTAAGGCCAAATATCGAAAAAAGTGGAAGAAAATGGTGGTTATCTCAAAAAACACACTAACTTTGCCCGTAGAAAAGCGAAACGACTCGCCTTTTCACCAACAATTGTTATAACTTAAATTTGCAGTGTTATGAAGATTAATGAAATCATTCAGGATCTTGAACGCAAGCACCCTAACGAGCCCGAGTATATCCAGGCCGTAACTGAAGTTCTACACTCTGTAGAAGAGATTTATTACCAACATCCCGAGTTCGAGAAAGCAAAGATTATCGAGCGCATGGTAGAGCCCGACCGCATCATCACCTTCCGCGTCACATGGGTTGACGACAAGGGTGAGGTGCAGACCAACCTCGGCTACCGAGTGCAATACAATAACGCCATTGGCCCGTACAAGGGCGGTCTCCGTTTCCACGCATCGGTGAACCTCAGCATCTTGAAGTTCCTCGGCTTCGAGCAGACTTTCAAGAATGCCCTCACCTCACTCCCCATGGGTGGAGGTAAAGGTGGTTCGGACTTCTCACCCCGCGGCAAGAGCCAAAACGAAATCATGCGCTTCTGCCAGGCCTATATGACTGAGCTGTGGCACAACCTCGGCCCCGATACCGACGTGCCTGCTGGTGACATCGGCGTGGGCGGTCGCGAGGTAGGCTACCTCATGGGTATGTATAAGAAACTCACTCGCGAGTGTACAGGTGTGATGACCGGTAAGGGCCTCGACTTCGGTGGCTCACTCATCCGTCCTGAGGCTACAGGCTATGGCGGACTCTACTTCGTGAATCAGATGCTCGCCACACGCGGACTCGACATCGCAGGCAAGACCGTGGCCATCAGCGGATTCGGTAACGTGGCATGGGGCGCAGCACTCAAGGCTACCGAACTGGGAGCCAAGGTGGTCACCATCAGCGGACCCGACGGCTATGTATACGACCCCAACGGCATCAGCGGCGAGAAGATTGACTACATGCTCGAACTGCGCGACTCAGGCGACGATATCGTAGAACCCTACGCAGAGAAGTACCCTGAAGCTACCTTCTATCCCGGTCGCCGTCCGTGGGAACAGAAGGTTGACATCTGCCTCACCTGCGCCACACAGAACGAACTCAACGGCGAGGATGCACAGCACATCATCGACAATGGCGTCATCTGCGTAGGCGAAATCTCTAACATGGGATGCACCCCCGAGGCTATCGAGCTCTTCATCGAAAACAAGATGCTCTATGCTCCCGGTAAGGCTGTGAATGCAGGTGGCGTAGCTACCAGCGGACTCGAGATGAGCCAGAACGCTTGCCACATCTCATGGAGCGCTGCCGAGGTGGACAAGAAGTTGCAATACATCATGTACTCTATCCACGAGCAGTGCGTGAAGTATGGCAAGCAGCCCGACGGATACATCAACTACGTGAAGGGTGCCAACATCTCAGGCTTCATGAAGGTCGCCAATGCCATGCTGGCACAAGGCATCTACTAAATGTAGGGCGATGGAGCGACTCTGAAAACTCTTACGCTTAACACACTATCGATGCGGAGGGCTCATGCGAGCTCTCCGCATTTTTTTTGTAACATCAAATTAAATCACTATCTTTGCGAAATCAAGAGTGCTTATAAGCGATAATGTATAATCTAAAAAGAGAAATGTATGAAAAAAGAGTTTAAGCTATTGCACATGTTTATGTCTGCTGTCTGGATGCTTGTTGTGTCTTTGAGTCTCGTATCATGTAGCCAAGAGAGGGTAGGCGATGACTCTGAGGATAGTGAGGAAAATGAGGTAATAGATACAACCTCCGAGATTGCTGTTACTGGCCTTATTAACGAATATGGTTGCACATATGCCCATATTACCAGTTATGCCAATCTTAATCTTTTGCCTATGACCAATGGCGAATTAGAGATTGGAGTAGAACTGGTGGAGGCAAATGCCGAGAATAATAGTGCAGCTCGCAAATCAATCACTTCGTCGTTAGATGGTAATCAATTCTCCGTAAGGTTCTGCACACTATCCCCTGAAACAGGGTATAAGTATCGTGCTTTTGTAAAGCATGGAAACCTTACGTATTATGGTGATTACCGCACGCTTACCACAAAAGAGTTTGAGTATGAAGCCATTGATTTAGGCTTGTCTGTCAAATGGGCTACTTGCAATGTTGATGCTACTTCTCCCGTAGAGTCTGGTGGATATTATGCTTGGGGTGGAACTGAGGACAAGATGAGTACTAGAGGAAATTCTAACATTAGCGGAACGGAATCTGACGTCGCTCACATAAAATGGGGCAATGGTTGGCGCATGCCCACTCAATCCGAGATTGGCGAACTTTGCAACAAATGCACAAGCAAGTGGACTACGGTCAACGGCATTAATGGTTCGATAATTACAGGACCTAACGGAAATAGTATATTTCTCCCTGCTGCGGGATGTTACTATAATGATAGAGAAGTCTCTAATTGTAATAGTCACGGCTATTACTGGTCTGGTACGGACTACACAGGTAGCGGATACTGCGTATTTTATCTTTCGGTAGGGTATCATCAAATTGAAAGTTCTGGATTTGAAAGCTATTACAAATACGCTTGTACCATTCGTCCTGTTAAGGAACAGAAGTGAACTTGAGATATAATATGGCGTTGGGGAATCCCCGTAGGCAAACTGAGGGCGTGTCAAAAGTACTGACGCGCCCTCTTTTATACTCAATCTTGTCATCCTGAGCGAAGAACCTCATAATCAGTGCTTGACCGAGATCGAAATCCTTCGCTGCGCTCAGGATGACAAAGTTACATTCTCAGTTCGTCTACAATTTATGAGGATTCTTTGTTTTTATAAGGTCTTCGAAAAATAGACGTAGGCGTATTTCGGGGGCCTTATAAGAACGATGACACTGCGGCACGACAAACAAGTTTGCCCATGAATCCTTGGTGGTATAGGATATTATCGTTACTTTTGCGTAACCAACAGATGAATGCATGGAAAAGTTTGAAGTACATATCCTCGGGTGTGGCTCGGCCCTGCCCACCACGCGCCACCACGCCACGTCGCAGGTCATCGACCTGCGCGACAAGCTCTACATGATCGACTGCGGAGAGAGCGCGCAGAGCCAATATCGCAAGGCGGGACTGAGCTTCGCCAGGCTGGGACACATCTTCATCTCGCACCTGCATGGCGACCACTGCTTTGGGCTCATGGGACTGATCTCGACATTCGGACTGCTGGGCCGCACGGCCACGCTGCACATACACGCCTTCCCTGAGCTGGAGACACTCATGCGCCCCTGGCTCGACTACTTCTGTGCGGGGATGACGTATGAGGTGGAGTTTCACCCCTTCGCCCATGGATGCACCGACATCATCTACGAAGACCGCTCGGTGAGCGTGCAGGCCTTCCCCCTGAGCCACCGCGTGCCCTGCTCGGGATTCGTCTTTCAGGAGAAGCCCACGGCAGCACACATCCGCCGCGACATGATCGAGTGCTTCGAAATCCCCTTCAGCCAAATAAACCGCATCAAGAACGGTGAAGACTATGTGACCCCCGACGGCAAGGTAATTCCCAACAGCCGACTCACCACACCAGCCGACACACCGCGCAAATATGTGTATTGCAGCGACACGCGCTTCAACCCCAATAACGTGCAGTACACACGTAATGCCGACTTGCTCTTCCACGAAGCAACCTTTGCCGAAGAACATGCGGCACGAGCCGAACAGACCTGCCACAGCACTGCACGCCAAGCAGCAGAGATGGCACAACGCAGCGCAGCCAAACGCCTACTCATCGGACACTACTCAGCACGATATACCGACGAGCGCATATTGCTTGACGAAGCGCGCCAAGTATTCGAGCAGACACTGCTTGCCGAGGAGGGAAAGTGCTATAAACTATAACGAATGTTTCTTATGAAAAAACTAATAACAAAAGAGGCTATCGACCTGCTTGACCAACTTATTGCCACACCCTCAGTGTCGCGCGACGAAGGGGCTACGGCCGACATCGTAGAGGCGTTCCTCAAAACACGTGTCAAGGGAACCGTAGAACGCATTCACAACAACGTCTATGTGCGCACCCCACACTGGAACGACAGTCACCCCACATTGCTGATGAACTCGCACCACGACACGGTGAAACCCTCGGCATCCTACACACGTGACCCCTACGAACCAACTCATGAGGACGGCCGCATCTATGGCCTCGGCAGCAACGATGCCGGTGGCTCGGTGGTATCGCTCATTGCGGCATACCGCTACTACGAAGACACACCCCTACCCTTCAACATGCTACTAGCCATCAGTGCCGAAGAAGAGGTCATGGGCGAGCACGGTATGCGCGCCCTGCTGCCCGAATTGGGACACATCGACATGGCGCTCGTGGGCGAAC
Organism: Bacteroidaceae bacterium; assembly: GCA_017555875.1. Classification (GTDB taxonomy): domain Bacteria; phylum Bacteroidota; class Bacteroidia; order Bacteroidales; family Bacteroidaceae; genus UBA1189. The sequence continues at coordinate 72,806 of JAFZFN010000022.1, read as the reverse complement.
CTACGGGCATGCAAGCTGCCGTGGGCGAACGCGGACTGATAGTGATGGACTGCGTAGCTCATGGCGTTCGCGGACATGCTGCCCGCAATGAAGGTGTGAATGCCATCGACATCGCCATCAAGGACATCGAGAAACTGCGCAACTTCCGTTTCGAGCGACACTCCGAACTCCTGGGAAACATCAAGATGACGGTCACGCAAATCAATGCCGGTACGCAACACAACGTCATTCCCGACGAATGCCGATTCGTCATCGACATACGCACTACCGATGCCTACTCCAACGAAGAGACGGCACGCATCGTACAACAACTGCTCACCTCCGACGCCAAGGAACGCAGCACACGAGTGCACGCCTCGGCCATCTATGAAGACCATCCCTTGGTGAAGGCAGCCATCGCCACAGGCCGACACACCTTCGTGTCGCCCACGACATCAGATATGGCATTGATGCACGGCATCCCGTCACTCAAAATGGGTGTGGGCGAGTCGTCCCGCTCACACGGAGCCGACGAATATGTGCTCGAAAGCGAAATCGTGGATGGCATACAAGGCTATATCGACTACCTAGCTTCGTTGAGCAACGTTTTTTTATCGAAATAAACATTGTTTATTCGTAAGCATTTAGTAATTTTGCAGAAATAGAACAAAACGCCAATGAGCAACCAACGATACACTCCCGAAGAGATACAGCAGGAGCTTAGCTACCTGCAACTGCTATCACGCACCTTCCGCAACACAGCCGAGGCCAGCACCGAAATCATCAACCTCGAAGCCATTTTGGGATTACCCAAAAGCACCGAGCATTTCCTTGCCGACATACACGGCGAGCACGAGGCCTTCCAACATGTATTGAAGAACGCATCGGGCGACATCAAGCGCAAGGTGCGCGAAGTGCTCAGCGACGAACTTAACGACAAGGAGATACGTGCACTCTGCACACTCATCTATTACCCCACCGAGAAACTGCAACTCATCAAGACCGAGCACGAGGGCGAGGACATGCACGATTGGTATGCCTTGACTTTGCGCAGACTCATCTCAGTGTGTCAGAACATCTCTTCAAAATATACCCGTTCAAAAGTGCGCAAGGCACTCCCCAAGGAGTTCTCCTACATCATCCAGGAGCTGCTGCACGAATCGACGGGAATGACCAACAAGAACAAGTATGTAAAAGGCATCATCGAAGCCATCATCAATACAGACCAAGCGGACCACTTCATCGAGGCCATCTGTAACCTCATACAGCGCTTGGCCATTGACCGTCTACACATTGTGGGCGACCTCTTTGACCGTGGCACAGGCTCGCATCTCGTAATGGACACCTTGTGCCAATACCAAAACTTTGACGTGCAGTTTGGCAATCATGACGTATTGTGGATAGGTGCCGCAGCTGGTAATCGCGCTTGTATGGCCAACGTGTTGCGCCTCTGCATGCGCTATGGCAACCTCTCGGTACTCGAAGACGGCTACGGCATCAACCTCTTGCACTTGGCTATCTTCGCTATGGAGGTCTATAAGGACGACCCATGCGAGGAGTTTGGCCCCAAACTTGACGATGGGGTTACCTGTAGCGAGAAGACACGCCGACTCATCGCACAGATGCACAAGGCGGTGAGCGTATTACAATTCAAACTCGAAGCCGAAATCATACGCCGCCACCCTGAATACGAGATGGATGACCGCCTATTGCTCGACAAGATTGATTACGAAAAGGGCATCTGCACTATCGGAGGCAAACGCTATAGCATGCGCGAATGCTACTTCCCCACCATCGACCCCAACGACCCCTACAAACTGAGCGTAGAGGAAAGCGAGGTGATAGAACGCATCGCGCACTCATTCACCACAAGCGAAAAACTACAACGCCATATCCGCTGCCTGCTCGATAAGGGAAGCATGTATCTCGTATACAATGGCAACCTGCTCTTCCATGCCTCTATCCCCATGAACCCCGATGGTACACTGAAAGAGGTCTATCTGCACGACGGCCTCTACAAGGGTCGCGCTCTGCTTGATAAGGTGGATGCACTCATTCGTGCGGCTTATACCTCAGATAGCGATGCTGCATTGCGAGGTTTTGCTGTCGATTACTTGTGGTACCTGTGGTGCGGTAAGGATGCTCCCACCTTTGACAAGGACCGCATGGCTACCTTCGAACGCTATTTCCTTAAGGACAAAGCAGTGATGAAGGAGACCAAGGGCTGCTACTATACCCTACGCAATGAGGACGCTACGGTGGACCTCCTGCTTGAGGAATTTGATGTAAAGGGCGACCATCGTCACATCATCAATGGTCACATTCCCGTGAAAACCCTCAAGGGAGAGAATCCCATGAAAGCAGGTGGACGACTCATCGTCATCGATGGCGGATTCTCGAAGCCCTACCAATCAACCACAGGCATTGCAGGATACACCCTCGTATACCACTCGCGCGGCATGTCGCTCGTAGAGCACCAACCCTTCACCTCGGCCGAAGAGGCCATTCGTGGAGGTGCCGACATCAAGAGCACGCGACACCTAGTCGAGAAACTTACTGAACGCATCCACGTGGGCGACACCGACAAGGGCAGAGACATACGCCAGCGCATCGAGTCGTTGCGTAAGCTGCTCTATGCTTATCGTACCGGAATGATACGCGAAGCGCAGAAATAATTTTGAAGCCTGCCAAAAGAAAATTTGGCACCTCGCAAAAAGATTTTTGGATATACCCAAACTGCAATTTGGCACTTACCAAACTGTGGTTTGGGTATAGTCATAAATAATCTTCACTGAATAGTGAAAGTAAAGCAGTATAATCTTCGCCAAATCGGAATTTTGCACTACCTTTAGTCGGTTTCACCGCCTTTAGTTAGGCTGCGCCTCGGAAAAATGCAAGTAAACTTGCTTTTTCACTCGGCTTGCACTAACTTTAGTCGGTTTCACTGCCTTTAGTTAGGCTGCGCCTCGGAAAAATGCAAGTAAACTTGCTTTTTCGCTCGGCTTGCACTAACTTTGTATCCTAATTGAAAAATCATAAAATCATAAATCATAAACCACATGATTCTTTTCTTCAAATCACAGGCCGGAAGCATCATTGCTGCTGAGACTATGCAGCAGGCCGGCGAGGAAACTATCAAGAAACTTAGTTGGCTCTTCGGCAATGCCGAGCTCGTACAGGGCGAGACGATGGAGGGATACTTCATCGGTCCGCGCCGCGAAATGATCACTCCCTGGAGTACCAATGCTGTGGAGATTACACAGAACATGGGTATCGAGGGTATCACCCGTATTGAGGAGTACTACCCCGTAGAGAGCGAGAACGCAGAGTACGACCCCATGCTTCAGCGCATGTACAAGGGTATGGACCAGAAGTTGTTCTTCGTGAACATCGAGCCGCAGCCCATCGTGTACATCGACAACTTGGCCGAGTATAATGAGAAGGAGGGTCTGGCCCTCTCAAGCGAGGAGATGGAATATCTCGCCAAGGTAGAGAAAGACCTGGGCCGTCGCTTGACCGACTCTGAGGTGTTCGGTTTCGCACAGATTAACTCTGAGCACTGCCGTCACAAAATCTTCGGCGGTACCTTCATCATCGATGGTGAGGAGCGTCCCTCATCACTTTTCCAGATGATCAAGAAGACTACAAAGGAGAACCCCAACAAGATTCTCTCTGCTTACAAGGACAATGTAGCCTTCTCTGAGGGTCCCGTAGCCGAGCAGTTCGCTCCCGAGAACCACGCCACATCAGACTATTTCGTCATCAAGGATATCAAGACTGTGCTCTCACTCAAGGCCGAGACACACAACTTCCCCACTACCGTAGAGCCTTTCAACGGTGCTTCTACCGGTACCGGTGGTGAGATTCGCGACCGTATGGGTGGCGGTAAGGGCTCATGGCCTATTGCCGGTACTGCGGTTTACATCACCTCATACCCCCGCACCAATGAGGGTCACGACTGGGAGAAGAAGTATCCCGAGCGTCAGTGGCTCTATCAGACTCCCGAGCAGATTTTGATCAAGGCATCAAACGGTGCTTCTGACTTCGGTAACAAGTTTGGTCAGCCCCTCATCTGCGGTTCTGTGCTCACCTTCGAGCACCAGGAGAACGAGGCTGACACCATGTATGGTTATGACAAGGTGATCATGCTCGCTGGTGGTGTAGGTTATGGTACACAACGCGACTGCCTCAAGGGTGCTCCTGAGACTGGCAACAAGATTGTAGTGCTCGGTGGTGACAACTACCGCATCGGTCTCGGTGGTGGCTCTGTATCATCTGTAGACACAGGTCGCTACTCATCAGGTATTGAGCTCAACGCTGTGCAGCGTGCCAATGCCGAGATGCAGAAGCGTGCATACAATGTGATCCGCGCACTCTGCGAAGAGGATACCAACCCCATCGTATCTATCCACGACCACGGATCTGCAGGCCATGTAAACTGCTTGTCTGAGTTGGTAGAGGAGTGTGGTGGTCTTATCAATATGGATAAGTTGCCTATCGGTGACACAACACTTTCGGCAAAGGAAATCATCGCCAACGAGTCACAGGAGCGTATGGGCTTGCTCATCCGCGAAGAGGCTATCGAGCATGTGAAGCAGATTGCTGAGCGTGAGCGTGCTCCGATGTATATCGTCGGTGAGACTACTGGTGATGCTCGCTTTGCCTTCGAGCAGAAGGATGGTGTGCGTCCCTTCGACCTCGCTGTTGACCAGATGTTCGGCTCATCGCCCAAGACCATCATGGTAGACAAGACCGTAGAGCGCAACTATAGCGATGCTGAATATTCAGAGAAGAACCTCGCACAATATGTAGAGAATGTACTCCAGATAGAGTCTGTAGCATGTAAGGATTGGCTCACCAACAAGGTAGACCGCTCCGTTACCGGTAAGATTGCTCGCCAGCAGTGTCAGGGTGAACTTCAGTTGCCCTTGAGCGACTGCGGTGTAGTAGCTCTCGACTACCGTGGCACTAAGGGTATGGCTACTGCTATCGGTCATGCACCTCAAGCTGCACTTGCCGCTCCCGACAAGGGCTCTGTGCTTGCCGTGTCAGAGGCGTTGACCAACATCGTATGGGCTCCCCTTGCTGATGGCATGGATTCACTCTCACTCAGCGCTAACTGGATGTGGCCCTGCCGTTCACAGGAGGGTGAGGATGCTCGCTTGTACAAGGCTGTAGAGGCACTCTCAGACTTCTGCTGCGACCTCCACATCAATGTGCCTACGGGTAAGGATTCACTCTCAATGACTCAGAAGTATCCTGATGGCTCAAAGGTAATCAGCCCGGGTACTGTAATCGTGTCAGCTGGTGGTGAGGTATCAGATGTGAAGAAGGTGGTATCTCCCGTTGTTGTAAACGATGAGAGCAGCTTGCTCTACCACATCGACTTCAGCGATAACGCCCTCGCACTCGGTGGCTCAGCCTTCTTCCAGACTTTGGATAAGGTGGGTAGCGATGTTCCTGCTGTAGAGGCAGAGTACTTCCGCGATACCTTCTTGGCTGTGCAGCAGCTCGTAAATGAGGGTCTCCTCATGGCAGGTCACGATATCTCTGCCGGTGGTATGGTTACTGCATTGCTTGAGATGTGCTTCGCTAACACGAAGGGTGGTATGAAGATTGACCTCAGCGTATTCGAGGAGAAGGACATCATCAAGGTGCTCTTCGCCGAGAATCCTGGTGTAGTGGTACAGGTGTCAAAGGACAATGCAGCTCGCGTAGAGGCTATCCTCGAAGAGGCTGGCGTAGGCTTTGCTGTCATCGGTCAGCCCACATCAGATCGCACCCTCTATATTAATAAGGAGTATGCACTCGATATCGATGCTATGCGCGATGCTTGGTATCGTACCTCATACTTGCTCGACCGCAAGCAGAGCTTCCACGGCTGTGCTGACGAGCGTTACAAGAACTACAAGAATCAGCCCCTCGTATTTGACTTCAATCCTGCTTTCACAGGTAAGTTGGCCCAGTATGGTCTCAACCCCGACCGTCGTACACCTTCAGGCATCCGTGCCGCTATCATCCGTGAGAAGGGTACCAACGGTGAGCGCGAGATGGCTTACTCACTCTGGCTCGCAGGTTTCGATGTGAAGGATGTTACCATGACCGACCTCGTAACTGGTCGTGAGACACTCGATGACATCAACTTCATCGTCTTCTGCGGTGGCTTCTCTAATTCCGATGTACTTGGTTCAGCTAAGGGTTGGGCTGGTGCTATCCTCTTCAGCCCCAAGGCGAAGGAGACTATCGACCGCTTCTATGCTCGTAAGGATACCCTCTCGCTCGGTATCTGTAACGGTTGCCAGCTCATGATGGAGCTTGGCCTTATCACTCCCGAGCACGAGGAGAAGGGCGCTATGCACCACAACAACTCACACAAGTTTGAGTCAAACTTCGTGGGCGTGCATGTTCCCGAGAACAACAGCGTACTCTTCGGCTCACTCAGTGGTACCAAGCACGGTATCTGGGTAGCTCACGGTGAGGGTAAGTTTGCCCTTCCCTACGAGGAGAGCCGCTACCATGTAGTAGCCAAGTACAACTATGCCGGCTATCCTGCCAACCCCAACGGCTCGGCTTACAACATCGCTGGTATCGCCAGCGCTGATGGCCGCCATGTAGCTATGATGCCCCACTTGGAGCGTTGTATCTTCCCCTGGCAGTGTGGTAACTATCCGCTCGACCGTCGTGCTGACGAGGTTACACCTTGGATTGAAGCATTCGTCAATGCCCGCATCTGGGTTGAGAACCAGAAGTAAACAATTGGGATAACTCCATAAATTGAGTATGGTGAACAGAGCGTAAGCTTATGTTCACCATACTTTTTTAGTGCATTATGCAAACAGAAAAACTTTTATTCGTATATTTGCAGTCCAATTGTAAAACCTAAATTAATGGAAAAGAAATATCGTCCCGAGACCCTCTGCGTACAAGAGGGATGGACACCCAAGAAGGGTGAGCCACGCGTACTACCTATCTACCAAAGCACAACCTTCAAGTATGACAATAGCGAGCAGATGGCTCGCCTCTTCGACCTTGAAGACAGTGGCTACTTCTACACCCGTTTGCAGAACCCCACAAACGATGCAGTAGCTGCCAAGATTGCAGCACTAGAAGGAGGCGTAGCAGGCATGCTCACCTCATCGGGTCAGGCGGCAAACTTCTACGCTGTATTCAACATCTGCGAGAGTGGCGACCACTTCGTATGCTCTACCGCTATCTATGGCGGCACATACAACCTCTTCAGCGTGACAATGAAAAAGCTAGGCATTGATATGACCTTCGTAGACCAAAATGCTTCAGAAGAGGAGATACAGAAAGCGTTCCGCCCCAATACGAAGTGTCTCTTCGGAGAGACTATCTCAAATCCCGGATGTGAGGTGCTCGACATAGAGAAATTTGCTCGCATGGCTCATCGCAATGGCGTACCCCTCATCGTGGACAACACGTTTGCCACACCCATTAACTGCCGCCCCTTCGAGTGGGGAGCAGATATCGTGACACACTCGACCACAAAGTACATGGATGGTCATGCCACTGCAGTAGGAGGCGCCATCGTGGACAGCGGCAACTTCGACTGGGAGGCCAATGCGGACAAGTTCCCTGGGCTCACCACCCCTGACGCCTCATACCACGGACTCACCTACTCGAAGAGCTTTGGTAAGATGGCCTATATCACCAAGGCTACCGCACAGATGATGCGTGACCTCGGCTCTATACAAGCGCCCATGAATGCCTTCTTGCTCAATCTCGGATTAGAGACCTTGCACCTTCGCGTGAAGCGCCACTGCGAAAATGCACAACGCATCGCCGAGTGGTTGAGCCAGAACGACAAGGTGGCATGGGTAAACTATAGCGGTCTGCCCGACAATCCTTATCATGCATTGGCTCAAAAGTATATGCCAAGCGGCTCGTGCGGCGTAATCGCATTCGGACTCAAAGGTTCACGCGAGGAGGCCATTCGCTTCATGGATAGTCTGAAGCTCATCTGCATCGTGACTCACGTAGCAGATGCACGCTCTTGTGTACTACACCCCGCCAGCCACACTCATCGCCAGCTCTCTGACGAACAGCTCCGCGAAGCAGGCGTAGCACCAGACCTCATCCGCCTCTCGGTAGGCATAGAGAATGTTGAGGATTTGATTGCCGACATCGAGCAAGCCTTAGGATAAACGAGTAGAGAGGGAACGCATCGCTGCGTTCCCTCTCTACTTTCTATTGCCTTCTACAATCCTCAAGCTACGAGACCACATTCTGTGGATGCCCTTCAATAAAGGAACGAAGATTGGCCTCACAGATATCAAGCAGACGTGTACGTGCCTCAAGCGTTGCCCATGCGATATGAGGAGTGACGAAACAATTGCGAGCTGTAAGCAACGGAGAGCCAGAACGAGGAGGTTCTTCACATAGCACATCTACACCTGCGGCATAGATTGCTCCACTATTGAGCGCAGCGGATAAAGCCTCCTCATCCACAATAGGACCACGAGCCGTGTTGATTAAAATGGCTGTAGACTTCATCAGAGACAAACGTTCGGCATTGACCAGTCCCTTGGTCGCAGAGGTGAGCGGACAGTGAAGACTCACCACATCAGAGGAGCGGAAAAGTTCATCCAATGACATCTTCGCCACGCCTTCGGGCAACTCGTCCTGTGATTTGGAGGTATATGCAGCAATACTCATTCCCAAAGCAGCAGCTAGACGAGCCATAGCGCCTCCTGTACGTCCGAATCCCACTATACCCATCTGCTTGCCAGCCAGCTCTATAGGAGAATTGTCCCAATAGCAGAAATCGGAACTATTGCTCCATCTCCCTTCACGATTCTGATGAGCATAATGACCCACACCTTGAGTAATATTGAGCAGATGAGCCATCGCCATCTGCGCCACTGAGTCGGTGCTATAGGCAGGGATATTGGTAACCGTAATACCATACTTTCGAGCTGCCTCCACGTCCACCACATTGTACCCTGTAGCCTGCACACCAATATAGCGCAGACGAGGAAGTTGCGAAAATTCGTCTTCGCCCAACACAACTTTATTTATTAACAGCGCCTCTGCATCTTTGGCTCGTTCAATCACCTGCTCAGGGCGTGTACGTTCATAAATCTCCACAGCACCAAACTGACGCAGTACATCGTAATTGAGGTCACCTGGATTGAGGGCATAGCCATCAAGGATAACAATATGGATGGACCCACCCCTTCCCTCCCTATAGGGAGGGGGGACAGATGCAACTGATAGTGTATTATTCATAGAAGAGGGTTCAATGTATTTATTAAAGAATCTTTTCAGCGAGCAAGAGTTCCCTCCCTACAGGGAGGGCTAGGGTGGGTCCTCCTACTTTCCCCAAAGGAGTTTCATTCTTTCCTTCATCTTATCTTCTGCTGCATTTGGCTGAGGTGCCCACAACTGCGTACCAACAAGTTCATCAGGCAGGAATTGTTGTCTTACAAAATGATTCTCATAATCATGAGCATATTTGTAACCTTCACTATAGCCCAACTCCTTCATCAGTTTGGTGGGAGCATTGCGCAAATGCAGCGGAACGGGAAGGTTGCCCGTCTGCTCTACAAGAGCCAAGGCAGAATTAATACCCATATAAGCCGAATTGCTCTTGGGACTCGAGGCTAGATAAACGGTCGCTTCCGCCAAGGGTATGCGCCCCTCAGGCCAGCCAATCTTCATCACAGCATCGAACGCCGCATTGGCGATGAGCAATGCATTAGGATTAGCCAAACCTATATCTTCTGAGGCAGAGATGACAAGTCTCCTCGCGATGAAAGCCGGATCCTCACCTCCCTGTATCATACGGGCGAGCCAGTAGAGCGCTCCGTCAGGATCGCTACCACGGATGGATTTGATATAAGCAGACACGATGTCATAGTGCATCTCGCCATCCTTATCGTAAGCCAGAGGATTCTGTTGCAGCCGCTCGGTCACAAGTTCATTTGTAATGACTACCTCATTGGCTCCGTCTGCCTCAACGACAAGTTCGAGCGTGTTAAGTAACTTACGCGCATCACCTCCCGAAAAGCGCAACAACGCATCCGTTTCGCGAACGACGATATTACGCGTCTTGAGATAAAAATCCTCTTTGATTGCTCGATCAAGTAGCTCAAGCAAATCCTCTTTGTCCAGCGACTTGAGGATATAGAGCTGGCAACGCGAGAGCAAAGGGCGAATGATTTCAAACGATGGATTCTCGGTGGTGGCACCTATCAGCGTCACAATACCACGTTCCACCGCACTGAGCAGCGAGTCTTGCTGCGACTTATTGAAACGATGAATCTCATCGATGAAGAGTATGGGACTATGTTGCGAGAAAAAACGGTTCTTCTGCGCACTCTCGATAACCTCACGCACATCCTTTACTCCAGACGATACCGCATTGAGCGTATAGAAAGGGACCTCCAACTTCTTGGCGATGATGTTTGCCAATGTAGTTTTTCCCGTACCTGGAGGGCCCCACAAGATAAACGATGAGACACGCCCCGACTCTATCATACGCCGTAGCACAGCTTCTGGACCGACCAGATGCTTTTGTCCTATATAATTATCAAGCGTCGAGGGACGCAAGCGTTCAGCTAATGGTTCCATAGCGTGTGATTATTCTATATTTTCGCAAAGGTAATCATTTTTGGGGAATAAGAAACCAAGAGAGACAAATGCAGCTCATCTTTTTACAGATGAGCTGCACGATATTATCAATTGTCAGTCCAATTTAGTCATTGAGCATCATCGGCATCAGCAGCATAAGAAGTTCCTCTGCCTCATCCTGCTCGGCGGGCACAAGCACTCCAGCACGTGAGGGGTCAGAAACCTCAATGACAACATCCTGTCCGCTAATATTCGAGAGGATATCCATGAGGAAGGTAGCCTTGAAGCCAATGCTCATGGGATTGCCTTCGTAAGAGCAAGTCAGCTTCTCCTCAGCAGAAGTAGAGAAATCAACATCTTGGGCAGAGATGATCAGTTCATTATCACCCATACGCAGCTTGACAAGACTGCTGCTCTGTGATGAGAACACCGATACACGACGCAATGCACTGAGCATAGCCGCTCTATCGATAGTCACCTTGAAAGGATTGTTCTGAGGAATCACCGAGTTATAGTTGGGATAACGTCCCTCGATGAGGCGGCAAATCATACGATGCGTAGGCATCTCGAAGGTTGCATTTCGGTCATCGAAGGTAATCTTAATCTCACCAGCCTCCTTCGCCAAGAGGTTCTTGAGCAATGCTGCGGGCTTCTTAGGAAGGATGAAAGCAGCTTTCTCCTCACCCTTGACATTACAAAGCTTGTAACGAACGAGCTTATGACCATCCGAAGCCACCAATGTGATATAGTCGGCAAAGATGTCAAAATAGATACCATTCATCACAGGGCGCAACTCATCATCGGCAGTAGCAAAGATAGTGCGGTTGATACCGCCAAGCAACATGTCAGCCTCAATAGTAAAGTTTACGCTATTCTCACCCATGAGCGCGGCCATAGGATATTCATCCGCAGACTGCCCCATCATCGAATACTTACCATTCATGTACTGAATGATTACCTCCATCGACTGAGTATTTATGTCGAAGGCTATAGGTTGTTCGGGAAGTTCCTTGATAGCGTCGAGCAAAGTCTTCGAAGGGATAGCAAACTGGTAGTTACCATCACTCTCGACAATCTCGAGCACGGTATCGAGCGTTGTCTCATTATCTGAAGCTGTTATGGTCAGCTTATTATCTTCAATATTGAAAAGGAAACAATCAAGAATAGGCAGTGTACTCTTTGAGTTGATAACTCGGCTGATAGCCTGCAGGTGGCTATATAACGCTGCACTTGATACGACAAATCTCATAGCTTTTATCTTATATTCATTAATATTTTTTCTAATTTATTGTGGAGCGGAAACCCTCGCACCAACCAAAAACACGACACACTTTCACGTTCGAGGAGTGTATTCGTATGCTCCTACAAAAGTAGCACAAACTACGCGGTCAGCCAAAAAAAATGACTAAAAAATTAGCAACGTAACCAATAAAGATGTAACTTCGCGCCACAATTACGAAAACAACAACAAAACACTATGGAATTAACAGGAAAGATTATAGCCGTGCTCCAAGAGCGTGGCGGTGTGTCAAGAAATGGCAACGAGTGGAAGATTCAAGAGTATGTACTTGAGACAATGGAACAGTATCCCCGCAAGATGATGTTTAACGTATTTGGTGCCGATCGCATCGCACAGTTCAACATCCAGTCAGGTGAAGTCCTCACAGTCTCATTCGACATCGACAGCCGTGAATACAATGGCCGTTGGTACAATGACATCCGTGCTTGGAAGGTAGACCGCAATGTCAATGCAGCCCCCGTAGCTGGCGCTCCCGTACCTCCCGCAGCAGGCGCAGCCGTACCTCCTCCCGTTGCCGATCCCTTCAACACTCCTCAGATGAATCCTTCTAACGAGGCCGACGACCTGCCCTTCTAAATCAGATTATCCTAAGAAACGATAAAGAATGGAGACTATTCGAGTAGTCTCCATTTTTTCTTTCTCCTCCCACACATTAGATCTTCCAAGAAGCGAGAACGAGAAACTCTGCCCCCCAAAAAAGCGATGAGGCAGCGCTTCAGAGCACCGCCTCACCACTATATTATCTCAGTATGATTACTTCAAAGAGTAAACTACATCCTCTTCTACCTCTACGGCAGCAATCTTGCCCTCACGGAGCAACCAGCCCAAGCCGAGGAGGAAATCATCCTTCTTCTGCTTTGTTTCCTTCTTAATTTCCTTGAAGGTCAAACCTTCCTTACCATCAAGTGCATTCCAGATGAGACCTGCATTTGCACCAGCTTTCTCTGTCAACATAATCTTTTTACTATTTTAATTGTTAAACATCTATTTTTTACTCAACCGCACTAAATCGGCTGCAAAGTTAACACTTTTTATGTTATACAACATACTTTTGCGCATGTTTTTTCTCTTTTTTGCCTGATTTTATGCATTTTTCTTTCTATTAGCCCATATGCGAGCTGCCGATTCAACCATTTTGGCACACGGACGCTTCTCGTAATACACAGCCGTGCGTTCATCAGGTTGTGGTGTTTGAGGCTTACGCTCACGTAGTCCGAGCAGTTCGGCACAGATGAGCGACCCGTTCTCGCGACGAAACTCCTCAGCAAGCTGCTGTACGAAAGCGTAGTTAGCCGCCTTGCCTTCACGATCTGAGGCATCGGCACAACCCGTCTCCAAACCGGCCAAGATAAACATGCCACATGCCGCACCGCAAGTCTCACGCATTCGTCCTATGCCCCCTCCAAATGAGGCTGACATCTTGAGCGCCTGCTCCTCGGTATATCCATATTCATCGGCAAAGGCTGCCGCAACTGATTGTGCGCAATTGTAACCCATCTTGAAGAGTTCAACAGCACGGGAGACTCTTTGTTCACTATCCATAAGACATTTTCTATATATGATGTGCAAAATTAGCAAAAACAGATGAAATGACAAAGGGATGCACCTAACGGCGCATCCCTTTTATCTAGTTTTTAGCAACTGCTAATTACTTTACGATTACCTTGCGACCGTTTACAATGTAGATACCCTTCTCCATTGTAGAAACGCGACGACCATGGATGTCGTAGATTACAGCCTCAACATTTACGTTGATATTGTTGATACCTGTAGCATCATCAACGAATGCCTTACGCGCAGCTACGAGTTCAGCGATGAGAGCATCGATTTCCTCTACTGAAGTAGCAGGCATACCATACTGGTAACCAGCATGCTTATCAACAACCTCTGCAAATGCTGCTACAGCCTCCTCTGAAGCGGTAGTAGTAGTATCTTGTGCCTCGTAGCATGCGAGAAGTTCAGCCTTCCACTCGTTGTACTTAGCATCCATAGACTGAGCAAAAGCGATAAATTCATCAACAAGTACACCGAATGCAGAGAGTTCCTCAGCAGTAGCTGTCAAAAGCTTAGCCTTAAGCGCATCACCAGCATCGATAAGCTCATAGAACTTTTCGTTCAACACACTGATAAACCACAATGAGGGACATGTCTCGGTAACCATCTCCAACTCGCCATACTTAGCAAGGAATGCCTCCATCTCGGGAGTCATAGGAGTATTGGCAGCAGCGATGAATGACTCACGAGCTGCAACGAGCTCAGCGATGAGAGCGTCAAAGTCCTCAACAGACTCAGCGGGCATCATCCACTGATACATGCTGTGCTTGTCGACTACTGCAGAGAATGCAGCAACAGCAGCCACGTTTTCTGTAACGGTAGTATCTTGCACTTCGTAGCAAGCCATGAGCTCAGCCTTCCACTCATTGTACTTAGCATCCATAGCCAATACGAATGCGATAACCTCAGTCATGCTAGCTGTAGCAGCTACCACCTCCTCAGAGGTTGCGGTACCATTCGCGATAGCCTCCTTCACAGGAGCAACAGCATCGTATACTGCGAAGAACTGATTCTGTACGGCTGACATAGCATACATTGAGGTATATGCCTCAGTGAGTGACTCCAATTCGTTGAACTTAGCAGCGAACGCAGTGAGTTCTTCCTTGGGAAGAGTGTACAACAAGAAGGTAGAACCAGCGTCAGCATAGCTCCATGTAGAAACCTTACCAGCACCTGCATTTCCGTTAAGGAAGCCACCACCAGGATACTTCAAGCAGAAACCATTCTCTACTTGAGTATCTGAAGCACTAAGAGCAAATACTGTAGCGTTAGCAGCGTCACCCATCTGAGCATCGCCACCAGTTGAAACGACTGCATGACCTGTAGCTTTGTTCACAAGTTTGATACCATCGAAATGATTACCTACAAAGCCCCAAAGGAGTGAATCGGTCTTAACCTCACCTACAACTTGTTTAACGAAGTCGATACCGCCTGCAGCATTCTCCTGGATATATCTAGGATAGTTAGTGTGCATTGTAGCATAGTACCACTTAGAGATGCCCTCAGCAGACTCAGCAGCTACGAAGGGAAGTTCAGCGACTTCGAGCTCGATAACCTTAGTGAAAGCAACAGCAGCAGGCTCTTCCTTAACAGCAGAAACTGTCCAAACGGGTGAGTAGTCGCCCACCTCGAAGGTGATCTCATCAGCGAGCTCGTCAGAAGCCTTCACGCCAATCATTCTGAGGTCAGCACCTTCACCAGTAAGTTCATTGGTAATCATCCAGTAGCCCTCATAGCCAGATTTAGAGCACTCAGCTACGAACAGATATGAAGCGCCATCCTCTACAGCCTCAACACGAGTTGCAGTACCCTCGCCAGTTACCTTATAGAGATAAACACTAGAGTTCTTTGTCAATTGAGCATTTCCTGAGAAACGGCCCTTGCTACCGCACTGTACATAGCGGATACCAGTGGTACCGTCGGGATCGGGATAAGAAATTCCAAATGTACCGGCAACTAAAGAAGAAGGAGCGATAGTTGCAACCGCTTCAGCAGCACCTACTGTAAGGTTTGATGCGGGATCAAAGTTCAGATACTGACCGCTAAGGGCATTCTTCACGTAGAATTCAGCAGCCTCAACCTCCTCGACTTCAGCTACGCCTACAGTCCATACGGGTGAGTAGTCGCCCACCTCGAAGGTGATCTCATCAGCGAGCTCGTCAGAAGCCTTCACGCCAATCATTCTGAGGTCAGCACCTTCACCAGTAAGTTCATTGGTGATCATCCAGTAGCCCTCATAATCAGCCTTAGAGCACTTAGCTACGAACACATATGAAGCGCCATCCTCGACAGCGTTAACGCGAGTTGCAGCACCCTCACCTGTTACCTTATAGAGGTATACGCTTGAATTCTCTGTCAAGTCCTTGTTTCCCGAGAAACGACCCTTGCTACCGCACTGTACAAAACGAGGATCAGCAGCACCATTGGGACCAGGATAAGAGACAGCAAATGCACCGGCAACTACAGAAGAGGGAACGATAGTTGCTACAGCCTCAGCCTCAGCAACTGTGAGGTTAGACTCTACATCGTAGCTCAAATACTGACCGCTAAGTGCATTCTTCACGTAGAATGTTGTGGGAGCAGCCTTCTCAGCCTCGACAACGCCCTCGGGCTTGCTTGCCGATACACCATAGGGGAATGCTACGGTGATATCGGGCCACTCTTCGCCAAGCAATGTAGTGGTAGTCTGTGTGTACTTCTCCTCACCCTCGTAAGTGAAGCTATAAGTTACGGTTGCCTCAACCAATGTAGAGGGGTCTTTAGCCACAGTGATAGTCCATGCAGATGCGCTATTAGCAGCATTTGTTTCCCAGCTAACAACATTGCTACCAGTACCGTTACCACCACCATGATTGTTAGCATGCATATGACGGCCTGAAACACTTATTGCATATTGGTAATCATCCTGAGTTTCACCATCTTTCAAAACTACGAGAGTAAACTCTGCACCTTCTGCAGTCTCAGCGGTTGTCCATGCACCACTAGTATTAGGATTACCCAAAAGATATTTTCCATTCTTCGCATTCTTCCACGCCAAACCGTTTTCAGTCTCTACAGGAGTCCAATAGGAAGCAACATCTGCCTTATTGAGAGTCTTCCAGCCCAACTCAGCATCAGCGCACAATGCCTTGTGAACACCTTGAGTGTTATAGAAAACAGGACACTCGATATGGTAGTATTGACCTACCTGAGGCATGTAAACCTCAATACCTGCAATAACGTCCTTGCAAGCATTGTAGTTCTCAACGGTTGCATTAGCATTGAAAGTTTCATATGCTGCAGCGAGAGCATTATAGGCCTCCTCACTGTACATAGGTTCACCGAAGATCGGATTGTCCTTGCGAGCAAGCATCTTGTCGAGAGCCACTTGGATATCAGCTCCAAACAACTCTACAGCCCAAATAGAACCTGCATCTGTAGCTGTCCAATAGTCAATTGTCTTACCACTTCCTTGGAAATCATTCCAGCTCTTTGTGCCAGAGAAATCAGCGGTCATAGAAATAGAAAGGCCATTATCAGCTTTTGCTGCAATATACCAATCTATACCCTCAGCAGTCCAACTGTTTGTTCCTGCACAAAGGAGCTCACCTGCTTGAGCATTGTGAATCTTCACAGTAGCAACACCATCGGCAACTGTTCCTGTGAAATAGAAAAGCGAACCATCCTGCGCAGTCGCCTGCTGTGTCATGCTAGCTGCCTCACCAGCATAAGTAGCATACTTCTGGGTTCTTACGTTCTTAATGGTGTACCACTTGATGCCAGCCTCGGTAGACATCTCGGGCACGTCGGTAACAGCGGCTTTAACCATTCCTACGCAGAGGAAAAGCGCTGTCAAAAGAAAAGTAAATGTTCTTTTCATAAGCTTTTGTTTTAGTTAATAATAAGTTAGTTATAGTTTATTCTCTTTATTCCTTAAGCCGTTTATAGATGTCATATAAGTGATTCTTAACCCTATAGACACAAAAGAACAAGCAAAAATAGAGGTTTTTATGCTATTAAACAACTTTTAATAACTTAAATAAGGCTTTTTATGTTGCAAAACATATTTTTACACACACAAACACATTGAGCAAATTAAACAAAGAGAATCCTCAGTACTTCTTTGCAGGTACTCGAGTACCTCCTTGTCAGTATTCGAGTACTTACAGCGAAGTACTGCACCGACGCTTTATCGCCTCAACAGATATTCTTCAAGCACCAGCACCTAACAAGAGAAAAGTAAACTTTTCCACAACGTTCGTTCTTTGAAACTTGTTTTTTCGCCCGCCTTGCATTAACTTTGCAAGACGAATACACCTATATTATATATGAGCGAAGAAGATTTCAACAAGGCCGACGAAATCGAAGAGACAGAGAACGTCAACGAAGACATCGATGCCACAGAAGCCACGGAAAGCACTACGGGAAGCGAAGAGCATGCCCACTATCACCCCAAGAAAGACGATGGCGAGGACGACACGGTGAAGTACCAGCTCTCGGGCATGTACCAGAACTGGTTCTTGGACTATGCTTCCTACGTAATCCTTGAGCGTGCCGTGCCGCATATCAACGACGGCTTCAAGCCTGTACAGCGACGCATCCTACACTCCATGAAGGAAAAGCACGACGGACGCTACAACAAGGTAGCCAACCTCGTGGGCCACACCATGCAGTACCACCCTCACGGCGATGCATCTATCGGAGATGCGCTCGTGCAGTTAGGCCAGAAGGATCTGCTCATCGACTGTCAGGGTAACTGGGGTAATATCCTCACGGGCGACGGTGCCGCTGCACCGCGTTACATCGAGGCCCGCTTGTCGAAATTTGCGCTCGACGTGGTATTCAACCCCAAGACAACAGAATGGAAGCTCTCCTACGATGGCCGCAACAAGGAGCCCATCACGCTACCCGTCAAGTTTCCGTTACTACTCGCACAGGGCGTTGAGGGTATTGCCGTAGGTCTCTCATCAAAGATTCTTCCTCACAACTTCAACGAGCTATGCGATGCCGCCATAAGCTACCTCAAGGGCGAAGAGTTCGTGCTCTATCCCGACTTTCAGACGGGTGGCTTCGTCGACGTGGCCCGCTACAATGATGGCGAGCGTGGCGGAGCGGTGCGTGTGCGTGCCCGCATCAACAAGGTGGACAACAAGACACTTGCCATCACTGAGATACCCTATAGCAAAACCACCACAACGCTCATCGAGTCTATACTGAAAGCTGCAGAGAAAGGCAAGATAAAGATCCGCAAGGTAGACGACAACACAGCTGCAGAGGTAGAGATTCTCGTACACCTGGCTCCAGGCGTATCGTCGGACAAGACCATCGATGCGCTCTATGCCTTCACCGACTGCGAGATCAGCATCTCCCCCAACTGCTGCGTCATCGACGACAACAAGCCCCACTTCATCGGGGTGAGCCAAGTACTGCGCAAGTCAGTAGACAACACGCTCGGCCTCTTGCGCAAGGAACTGGAGATACGCAAGAACGAACTCCTCGAACAGCTACACTTCGCCTCACTGGAGAAAATCTTCATCGAAGAACGCATATATAAGGACAAGAAGTTTGAGCAAGCGCCCACCATGGATGCAGCCTGCGAGCACATCGACGAGCGCCTCACTCCCTACTACCCCACCTTCATCCGTGAGGTCACGAAGGATGACATCCTACACCTGATGGAGATCAAGATGGCCCGCATCCTAAAGTTCAACAAAGACAAGGCCGATGAGCTCATGGCCCGCATCCGAGCCGAGGTGGAGGAGATAGATGGCAAACTGGCCGATATGGTAAGCGTGACCATCGATTGGTTCTCCATGCTCAAGGCAAGGTATGGCGCCGCCTACCCCCGCAAGACAGAGCTACGCAACTTCGAGAACATCGAAGCAGCCAAGGTCATCGAGGCCAACGAGAAGCTCTACATCAACCGCGAAGAAGGCTTCATCGGCACCTCACTCAAGAAGGACGAGTTTGTCGCCAATTGTTCATCCATCGACGACATCATCCTCTTCTATAAGGATGGACGCTACAAGATCGTACGCGTAGCAGAGAAGATGTTTGTTGGCCCTGGCGTGATCCACGTAGGCATCTACAAGAAGAATGACAAGCGCACCATATACAATGTAGTATACCGCGACGGACGTGGCGGCCCCCACTACATCAAGCGCTTCGCAGTGACTGGTACCAACCGCGACCGTGAGTACAACCTCACGCAAGGCAAGCCCGGCTCTCGCGTAGCCTACTTCACCGCCAACCCCAATGGTGAAGCAGAGATTATCAAGGTACAGTTGAAGCCCGTGCCCAACTTGCGCAAGACTGTCATCGAAAAAGACTTCAGCGAAATCACCATCAAGGGACGCGCCTCCATGGGCAACCTCCTCACACGTCTCGAAGTGCAGCGCATCGGCCTCAAGGCACATGGCGGTTCTACCCTTGGCGGACGCAAGGTATGGTTTGACCGCGACATCCTACGCCTCGACTTCGACGGACATGGGGAATACCTGGGCGAGTTCCATAGCGACGAGCGCATCCTCGTAGTGCTCAAGAACGGAGAGTTCTACATCACCGACTTTGACGCCAACAACCACTACGAGCCAGACATCCTCTACATCGAGAAGTTTAATCCCGACAAGGTGTGGACAGCCATCATCAAAAATGCCTCACAGAAGGGATTCTACTACATCAAACGCTTCATCATGGAAGCCACACCCAAGAAGAACACCTTCGTAGACGAGCACAAGGACAGTAGCATGGCCTTGCTGACTTGTGAGACCTACCCGCTTATCAAAGTCAACTTTGGCGGTGGTGACAGTTTCCGCGAACCGCTCATCATCGATGCAGAGGAGTTTGCCCTCATCAAGGGCTTCAAAGCCATAGGTAAGCGTGTGACAAACTTCGAGGTGGACAGCTTCGAGGAGTTAGAGCCCACACGCAAGCCAGAGCCCATAGAAGAGCCCCAAGCAGAGGACACTGAAGTCGTAGACGAAGCACCCGAAGAGCCATCAAGCGAACAACTCAACCTCTTCGAGGAGTAATATCAACCTCAAAGAGTTACCTATAGACAAACCAAGGGGACGTGCCACATGACACGTCCCCTTAGTTTTTTACACCGGCAACAATATTGCCGTCTTAGCCACACGAAGCTGCTTACTCGAGAGTAAAGCCCTTCTCGCCTATCATCACACCATCAGAGAAGAGATAGACTGTGTACTCGCCAGGATTGAGAAACTCCTCCACATCCCAGTACACCGTCACGCCTTGCTCTTCACCCGTGTACTCGATGAGCTTCTTGATGCTATACTCGAGCTTGGTGTTTTCATACGCAAAGGTCTGACTAGCGTTCTTCGTGAGCACCGAGCCATCGGGCTTGGCAATGCGCACATAGATCGTACGTTCACCCGTAGGAGCAGTGATATTCTTCACAATAGTGAAGTCGATTGCAAACTTCACCACATTCTTCACATTCGAGGTTTCCTTGCCCTTCTTGTTGCGAGGATGAATGCAAATGTTCGTAGCGTCGAGCTGTGAGGCCAGCGTCACCTTATCGCTCAGGTTCTTAGCCTCCTCCTGCAACACCTCGACCTGCTTTGTCACCTCTGCATACTGAGTGCGCACACGCTTGTTCTCCCTCGCGAGCTTCTCGTTCACTTGGTTGAGCGAGTCTATCTGCACCACATAACTGCGCATGACAGCGCGCACGGTCTTGAGTTCCTTCTTCAAGCGGGTAATCTCAGCAGCATTGCTGGCCTTTGTGGCACGCAACTCCTCGAGCAGCTGTTGAGTGCGCAGCTTCTCGCGCTCAAGCTGAGCTACGAGCGAGTCATTACTGATGAGTATCTGCATCTCGTCGTACTGAGTGGCAAAGGAGCTGTACTCATTCTCCATCTCCTCCTTCTCCAGCTCGAAGAGTTGCACCATCTCCTCATTGGCCTTATTGGCTTGGCTGAGACGGATACCGAGGAAAGCCAATGCCCCGATGAGGAGCACGGCTATGGCAATTATGGGGATAAGAATCTTCTTGTTCATCTTTATTATTTACTATTTGACAATTTACCATTTACAATTTTTGTGTGATTTAGTTATTTACAATTTCAGCATCGCGAAATTTCAAATTGGGGAATAGTTAAATTGTCAAATCAATTGTAAATTGTAATTGGTTAAATGGTAAATTTAGCGAGACTCTCCTTGATGGCAGCGATCTTGCTCTCGGCATCGGCCTGTTTCTTACGCTCGGCAGCTACTACAGCCTCGGGAGCATTGCTTACGAAACGCTCATTAGAGAGCTTCTTCATCACTGAACCTAGGAATCCTTCGAGATAGGTGAGCTCGGCCTGCAACTTAGCCACCTCGGCCTCTACGTCAATGAGGCTACCCAGGGGAACAGCATACTCGGTGGTACCTACCATGAATGATGAAGTGCCATCGCTCTTAGCCTCAACCACGTTGATAGCCTCAAGGTTACCCATTTTCTCGATGATGGAAGCGCATGCTACAGACCCACCTAAATCCTCCCTGTGAGGGAGGACTTGAGGCTCCGCGGTGTCAGTACACCCTCCCTCACAGGGAGGGAAGGGGTGGGTCTTCACCACCTCAAGTGTTAGCAATTCTTTCTGTGCGATGTTCTTCTGCAAACGGATGGTGCGCACGCCACTGATGATGCTCTTGGCGGTCTCTACATCAGCGATGAGCTGCTCGTCGTAGTTGTCAGCAAAGATCTTCACGCTCTGTGTCATGATGCTCTCGCCAGCCTTGCGCTCCTCGATAGCCTGCCACAACTCTTCAGTGATGAAGGGCATGAAGGGATGGAGCAAGCGAAGCAATGCGTCGAAGTAGTGGAGTGTAGCGTCGTAGGTCTGCTTGTCGATAGCGCAACCGTAGGCAGGCTTCACGATCTCGAGGTACCAGCTTGAGAACTCGTCCCAGAAGAGACGGTATACAGCCATCAAAGCCTCGCTCAAGCGATACTTGCTCATGAGGTCGTCTACCTCAAGAGCGGTCTTGGTGAGCATTGCGTCAAACCACTGGCAACCCAAGCGCGCTGCTTCGGGTTGAGCGATAGAAGCATCTACATTCCAACCCTTAACGAGACGGAAGGCATTCCAAATCTTGTTGTTGAAGTTACGGCCCTGCTCGCAGAGTGCATCATCGAAGAGGATGTCGTTACCGGCAGGAGCGCAGAGCATCATACCCATACGCACACCATCGGCACCATACTGAGCGATGAGGTCGAGCGGGTCGGGTGAGTTACCGAGGCTCTTCGACATCTTGCGGCCCAGCTTGTCGCGCACGATACCGGTGAAGTATACATTACGGAAAGGCATGTCGCCCTTGTACTCATATCCCGCCATGATCATGCGTGCTACCCAGAAGAAGATGATGTCCGGACCTGTTACGAGGTCGGCAGTGGGATAGTAGTAGTTGAGCTCTGCATTGTCGGGGTTGTTGATACCGTCAAACAATGACACGGGCCACAACCATGATGAGAACCAGGTGTCGAGGGCATCCTCGTCCTGACGGAGCTCAGCTGCGGTGATATTCTCATAGCCCTCCATCTTCTGTGCCAATGCTACAGCCTCCTCGATGGTTTCAGCCACCACGAACTTCTCCTCAGCACCTTCAGCAGTAGGCAAGAAGAAAGCGGGTATGCGGTGACCCCACCAGAGCTGACGGCTGATGCACCAGTCTTGGATGTTCTCCAACCAGTTATTATAGGTAGTCTTATACTTTGTGGGATAGAACTTCAGTTCATCATTCATTACAGGGGGCAATGCGATGTCAGCAAAGTGCTGCATGCGGAGGAACCACTGCATGCAGAGGCGGGGCTCTACAGCGGTGTCAGCATTGCGCTCTGAGTAGCCCACCTTGTTGTCATAATCCTCTACCTTCTCGAGAAGACCTGCAGCCTCGAGGTCTTTAGCGATAAGCTTGCGCACCTCTACGCGGTCCATGCCAACGTACATGCCAGCCTCCTGGCTCAATGTACCATCGGGGTTAAAGATATCGATAGTCTCCAAGTTGTGCTTCTTACCCAACATGTAGTCATTGGTGTCGTGGGCGGGAGTTACCTTCAAGCAACCTGTACCGAACTCGATGTCTACATAGCGGTCCTCGATGACGGGGATTTCGCGACCTACGAGGGGCACGATCACCTTCTGACCCTTGAGCCAAGTGTTCTTGGGGTCCTTGGGGTTGATACACATTGCGGTATCACCCATGATGGTCTCGGGGCGGGTAGTAGCTACTACGGCATAGTAACCCTTGTCGTCCTTGTGGATGACCATACCCTCGGAGGACCCACCTAAATCCTCCCTGTGAGGGAGGACTTGAGGCTCCGCGGTGTCAGTACACCCTCCCTCACAGGGAGGGAAGGGGTGGGTCTTCACATAGTACTTCAAGTAGTAGAGCTTGCTCTTCTCCTCCTTATAGATTACCTCCTCGTTGGAGAGCGCTGTCTGTGCTTTGGGATCCCAGTTTACCATGCGGAGACCGCGGTAGATGAGTCCCTTGTTGTAGAGGTCCACGAACACCTTGATGACGCTCTGGCTGCGCTTCTCGTCCATGGTGAAGGCGGTGCGGTCCCAGTCGCACGAAGCACCCAGCTTGCGGAGCTGCTTGAGGATGATGCCACCATGTTCGTCGGTCCACTCCCAAGCATGCTTGAGGAACTCCTCGCGGGTGAGGTCGCTCTTCTTGATGCCTTGCTCGGCGAGCTTCTTCACCACCTTCGCTTCGGTAGCGATAGAGGCGTGGTCGGTACCAGGCACCCAGCAGGCGTTCTTGCCGAGCATACGAGCGCGGCGAACAAGGATATCCTGAATTGTATTGTTAAGCATGTGTCCCATGTGGAGCACACCAGTCACATTGGGGGGAGGTATCACCACGGTGTAAGGCTCACGGCCATCGGGCTCTGAGTGAAAGAGGTTGTTGTCCAACCAATACTGATACCATTTACCCTCGACATCTGACGGGTTGTATTTGCTTGCTAATTCCATAGTTTTATGTTGTTTTATACTTTATTTCTGTTCGAAGCAGCAAAGGTACAACAAAAATTCGAGTTAGTGAATACTATAGGGGAGTTACTTACATCGTCGAGCCCGAGATTTTCGATTATGCGAGATTTTTCAAGCCGTTTGCAGCTGTTTTTGTTTTTTTATGTTACCTTTGCGCCATACTTTATTAACTATTCATTTCATTGACACAGACATGAAAAAGACTACACGACTCGTGGCGCTCATCGTAGCGATGTTGTGCCTCCCCGTAGCCTCTAAGGCTCAGAATCTTCAAGTACTTTATGACACCAATCGTGGCTGCATCACCACCACATTCGAGATGTTCCGCCCCGACGCGTTCGGTAGCACCTTTATCTTTGTAGATATGGACTACAATCCTACTGCCGTAGGTGCCTACACCGAGATTGCTCGTGACTTCTGCTTCTGGCAAGATTCAGAGTTGAACTGGCTTTCAGCACACGCCGAGTTCAATGGTGGGTTTGACCTTGGTAATGGTTCATACAACAACGCATGGCTCTTGGGTCTCACCTACTCTGGCCACACTGCCGACTTCTCTAAGACATGGTCAGTAACTGCATCATACAAGGCCATCCCCGGTACCGTAGGGCTTAACCTCAAGAAGCAACCTCATAGCTTCCAGCTCACGGGTGTGTGGGGCATCAGCTTCCTCGATGGATGGTGCTCATTCAGTGGATTTGCCGACTTTTGGCGCGAGCCTCGTGTATGGCAGAACACCAACTTCATCTTCATCTCTGAGCCTCAGCTTTGGGTCAACCTCAACAAGATTGAAGGCTGGGAGAGCGTAAACTGCAGTGTCGGTGGTGAGCTGGAGCTCTCACACAACTTCGTAGAGAAGGGCTTCCGTGCCATGCCCGCGCTAGGCCTCAAATGGACATTCTGATAAAAGAGACACAGACACATATTAAAAGCGAAGCGATGGTCCTTGGGCTCATCGCTTCGCTTTGTCTTTGTCATTCGTCTTCTCCGAGCATACGCCTTCAGCTTTCGCTGCGCTGGCGCACTGCCTCATAGATGAGCACACCTGCAGCCACGGATACGTTGAGCGACTGGATGTGCCCAAACTGTGGGATGGATATCCACTCATCGCACAGGGCAAGGTGTTCGTTGGGGATACCCTTGTCCTCGGCACCCATGACGATACATGTGGGGTCGGTGAGGTTGGCCTTGGTGTAGGTGTACTTGGCCTTCTCTGTGGCTGCCACAACGCGGAAGCCGCAGTTTTTGAGATACTTGATAGCATTGCCGATGTTCGGCTCGCGACATACGGGCAGTGTGTGCAGAGCACCTGCCGAGGTCTTCATGGCGTCGGCATTGACACTCACGCTATCGTGTGTAGGGATGACGATAGCATCCACGCCAGCACATTCGCAAGTGCGGGCTATGGCACCGAAGTTACGCACGTCGGTCACGCCGTCGAGCATCACGAAGAGTGGGTTCTTGCCCTCCTCATAGAGCATGGGCACGAGGTCCTCGACACGCTGATAGGTCACCGCCGAGGTGAAGGCAATGACACCCTGGTGGTTCTTCGTGGTGAGCCTATTGAGTTTCTCTATGGGCACACGCTGCACGGGGATAAGCCGTCCCTTAAGTGCATCGAAGAGTTCGCGAGAGAGCTCGTTCTGCAAGCCACGCTTGATGAGTATCTTGTCTATGTCCTTACCCGCTTCGATGGCTTCGATGACTGCGCGGGTGCCAAAGATGAGTTCGTTCTTGTCGAGCATTGATTCTATATTTATGATTTATGATTTATGATATTTTGGAGATAAAGGGAGATAGAAGGAGATATAGGGAGTTAAATGCCGAATGTTTCATCGCTGACAAGACCCTCTCCATTTAACCCCTAAGAACCTACCCCCAACATCTCTCTTGCATTGTTGATAGCCGCTTCGGTGAGTGTGCCAGCGCTCATCATCTGTGCCAGTTCGCTGATGCGCTCCTCGGCGGTGAGGGGACGCATATGGCTGACGGTGGCGTCGGCCGTGTCCTCCTTATATACTTTGTAGTGGGCTGCGCCCTTGGCTGCGATCTGTGGCAGGTGGGTGATGCTGATGACCTGACGGCCATGACCAGCTATGTCGGCCATGATGTCGGCCATGCGTGCCGCTATGGTGCCCGACACTCCCGTGTCTATCTCGTCGAAGATGAGTGTGGGCAGAGCCTTTGCTGCAGCGATGATACTCTTGAGCGAGAGCATGATGCGCGAGATCTCACCTCCCGAAGCCACATCGGCGATGTTTTGCAAGGCTCCGTTCTTGTTGGCCGAGAAGAGGAATGCCACGTTGTCGGCTCCTGTCGCGTCGGGTTGGCGTCGCGGAGCAATGTCGACGGCAAAGCGCGTGTTGGGGATGCCCAGCTCGACCAGTCGTGTCGCAATCTCCTTCTCGAAGGTCGCAGCCACCTCGCTGCGCTGCTTGGTGAGTGCGGCACCAGCCTTTATGAGTGCTGCGTGAGCCTCCTCCTTGTGCTGCTCCATGGCCGCTATGCGCTCTGCAGCCTCGTCGATGCGGTCGAGTGTGTCGCGGAAGCGCTGCTCGATGTCGAGCAGTTCGGCCACAGAGCTCACGCGATGCTTCTGCTGGGCCGAGTAGATGGTGTCGAGACGTGCCTCCACCCATGCTTGGCGCTCGGGGTCGAAGGAGATGCGCTCCTCGGCACGGGCCACCTCATCGGCGATGTCCTTGAGCTCGATGTAGAGGCTCTCCATGCGTTCGTGCCACTCCTCTGCTGCGGGGTATATGTTTGTGAGCGAGCGCAGAGCCGATGTGGTACTGCGCAGCATGGGCACCTGTCCTCCCTCGTCGTCGGAGAGCTGTGCACTGATGCGGTAGAGCCCCTCCTTGATGTCCTCGGCATGGGTGAGCAGCTCCAGCTCTTGCTCCAGTTCCTCCTGCTCGCCCTCCTGGAGGCGCCACTCGTCGAACTGCTGCAATTGGAATCGGATGTACTCCTCGTCGCCCTGGTCTCCCGTGAGCTGCGTGCGCAACGCCTCGAGCTGTGCTGCTATGTCGCGATAGTGTCGGTAGGCCTCAGTGTAGCGTGCCTTGATATCCTTGTCGGTGCTGAGCGTGTCGAGCACTCCTATCTGAAAGTCCTCGCTGTTGAGCAAGAGGTTTTGGTGCTGTGAGTGTATGTCGATAAGTCGCTCGCCCAGTTGCTTGAGGATGGCCAGCGACACGGGTGTGTCGTTGATGAAGGCGCGGCTCTTGCCTGTGGCTGCAATCTCTCGACGCACGATGCACTCGGTGTCGTACTCGATGTCGTACTCCTCAAAGAGGGGTTCGAGCGCATAGCCATCGATGTCGAATGTGCCCTCCACGATGCATTTCGCTGCTCCTGTGCGCAGTGCAGCGGTCTCGGCACGCTGTCCTGTGAGCAGTCCTATGGCTCCGAGGAGAATAGACTTACCGGCGCCCGTCTCACCCGTGATGACTGAGAATCCCTCGACAAAGTCGAGGTCGAGCGACTCGATGAGTGCATAGTTTTGTATACGTAGGTTGCGTAGCATGATTTCGGTCGTTTCTGTAATAGTTTGCAAAATTAGTGCAAGGCGAGAGAAATGCCAAATTTATTTGAGCAATTCCGAGCCGTAGCCTAATTTGAAGCTGCGCAGCAGATTAAAATTAAGGCGAGAGAAAAAGCCAAATTTATTTGAGCAATTCCGAGCCGCAGCCTAATTTCAAGCTGCATAGCAGATTAAAATTAAGGCGAGAGAAAAATCCAAATTTATTGGAGTTAATCTACGCAAATGCTGTCCCTACACCTATATATATAAATGAAAGAGGGTGACCGAAGCCACCCTCTTTCATTTATATCCATCCGATATGATTAACGGATGTTGCTCTGCAAGTAGTTTGCGATTACGTTAGCGTCAGCGGGACGACCCTTGAGAGAGATCTTACCGAAAACCTCAACGTCGCGACGGATGCGAGCTGAAGACTCTTCGCCTCCCTCTTCTTCACCGCCTTCTTCCTCGCCACCTTCCTCGGTTGCCTCATCCTCAGGGAGTTCGTAACCGGGGAGTGCTACAGCGAACAAGCTGTTCTTGTTACCTATGTAAAGACCATCACCCATGATAGCGAGCAAGCCCTCACCGGGGAATGTGATTACGCCATTCTCAAGCTTACCATAATAGGGAAGAGCATCCTCCTCTGTTGTTTCTTCTTGAGCCAAAACGTAGTCAGCCATTGACATAATACCGAGTTCTCCATAACCTAGGTCAAGACCTGTGTAAGACTCAAGTACATTTACTTTTGCAGGATCCTGAGCGTCGATTATTACATAGTGATTCTTTGAATCATCGTATACACCGGCAGCATTGTATCCGTAAGCAGGGCCATAGGGATTTACCAAACGATACAAGCCAGAAGTCTCAACATTCTTCTCAATCTCTACCTGATATACAAGGTTATCAACGCCAAACACGCTAGCTACGATATCCTCACGATATGTAGCCATACCCATTGACTCCCAGGGTGAAGACTGACCAACGGGAGCGAACTCGAAGGTGATGTAGTTAGCCTCCTGAGCATTACCTTCCTTGTCGTAGGTAACAGCAACTACAGAATACTCACCAGCCTCAGTCAAGGGGAAGAGCTGGTAGCCGCTCTCAGAAACCTCAGTAGACTCTACAGAGCCATCGAGAATACCACCAAGAAGTGCATTGAGGTCATTACCTGCAGCGATAGCATACTTATAGGTATCTACGTCAGCACCCTTGTGCATGTAGATCAAAGCATTGTCAACACCCTTAAGGTCTACATAGTGACCTCTCTCTTCGAGGCTGATTGAGTAGTCGTATGAAGCATAACCATCAAGGTGCAAGTACTCATAACCAGCACCAAACCAACCGGCACTTACAAAGTATACAAGATGCAAGCTGAATACACCTGTCTCAGGATCAAATGTAGAAGGCTTAACCTCTGCTTTCTCGGCAAATCTGGGAACAAGTTCACTGTAAGTCTCACTGTCTGCAATGAACACTGCACCATAGGAGTCGTTATTGAAATTGATATCAGTAACACCTACATGGCAACGACCTGTAGTTTTATCATAGTCAATAACCAACTCATAACCAGGATAGTTTTCGAAAGCAAACTGCTGCTTGGTAGGGTCAAGCAAAGACTCACGCTGATATACCTGAATATCAGAGAGTGTACCACCCCAGTATACAGTAAGCTCATTGTAACCTGTAGCGAACTCAGTCCACTCACTCCAAGGAGCATACTTTACAACCAAGTTCACCTTGCTTGCACCATAAGGAGTCACCTCATCGCCAAGGAGCTCGATGCTGATAGGATAGTCAGTATCGGGAGCGATGTTGCCGAAATCGAATGTTACAGGGATGTAAGCTACAGTTGAGTCAGCCTCGAATACAACTTCCTCGGGGAAAGTAAATACGTCAGCAGAATCTGAAACGATGTTCAAGGAAACAACGAGTTCAGCGCCAGCCTCAGCTCTGTAAACCTTTACAGCAAAGCTATCTTGCTCAAAGCCCAACGAGATAGTTGAAGACTCTGCGTTAGAGAAATGTACCTGCGCATTGGTAGGTACTGACGGTGCATCGTAGTCGGCAGTCTCAGTACAAGAAGCGAATCCTGCCATGAGAGCGACTGACAACATAGCAGCCGAAAGTTTATTAAAAAATTTCATACTATATCTCTATTTAATAAAATTTGACACTAAATAATTATTCGTTATCATCGTAGCAACCTACTGTAGAGGGGTTCTCGTAGTCCATCAACGCCTTGTTGCTCATCTTCTCAGTCCTTACGATACAGAAGTTCATCCAAGCAGGACGAGTAGTTGTATTGAACTGTGCAACAGTTGCAAAGTTAGAACCGTCGTATGCACGTGTTACAGGCTTGTCGAGGCGCTTGTAGTCGAAGAAGTTCAAACCCTCACCCCAGAACTCAACGCGCTTCTGGAAGAAGATCTCGTCGATAACAGCAGCCTGATCTGTAGCCATGCAAGTATACTTGGGAGCACGGTAAGACTTCATGAAGCTTTCGAGCAATGCCTTACCCTCAGCAGCATCAGCGTGAGCGGCACACTCAGCCTCAATGAAGTACATCTCCTCGATACGCATCAAGGGGTATGCTGATGCAGAACCTACGTTGTAATCGGTAGCGTTACCTGATGCGGGACGGAACTTGAGTGATACATACTCGGGGAGTGTAGCGCCGAGTTCGTCATCGATGTAAGTATTCTTACCGTCGAGTACGTGACCTGCGGGAGCCTTCCAAGAGAGCTTACGGAAGTCGTTGTTGCTAATCTTGTTATAGAAGTCAACACCTACCATAGCCATAGGACCTGCAGCAGCATAGCCGTATGTGGTCTCGTTTGACATCCAAGAGGTCCAGTTAAGGATACCGGTCTGCACCACGTCGTCCTCCTTCATCTGCTGTGCACCCCACATCCATGAAGCGGTAGCGAGATCGTTGAAGCCTGAAGTTGTGTTGAGCCACTCAGCCTCGGTAGTGGGGCGATAGCCACCCAAGTCGATAGCCTTGCGAGCATATACACGAGCGCTGTCGTAGTTCTCAACCCACATGTAGAGACGAGCCTTGAGGCCGTATACTACAGCGAGGTCAGGCATGGTCTTTGAGAGACGCTTAGCCTTGGCGATGTTAGCCTGAGCAATGTCGAGGTCTGAAAGGATAAACTCAAACATCTCGTTGCGGTCAACACGGGGGTTGTCACCAGCCTCTGTCTCAGTGGTAAGGTGAGTTACGATGGGTACAGTGAGTGAATCCACCTTGTTACCAGCAGCATTGATACCTGATACTGCATCATTGGGAAGGAACTCGAACATACGAGCCATATCAAGGTAAGCAAAAGCGCGGTAAGCGTGACCGATACCGAGGTAACCGAGGTTGGTCTCTGAAGCGGTCTCGGGATCGATAGCCTTGACTACGTTGTTGGTAGTCTGCACGAACTTCCAGTAGTAGTTCCAGATGAACTGGGCACGAGCATAATCTTCGTTGTTAGTCGTGTTATATGCCCAACTCTGATACCAGTCATAAGAGCTCTCAACAATAGACATATCCTCACCCAACACGTCACGAATGTGCATCATTGAACCGTAGCCCCAGTCATAAGCATAATCAGATGACACGGTAGCAAAGTTGTTGAGGAATGCCGGCATCGCCCACAACAAGGCCTCCAAAGCTTTTGAAGATGCGCTCACCTGCTCATCGGTAGCGGCATTGGTGGGGAATGTTTCTTCAATACATCCAGTGAGGAGCATTGACGAGCAGCACAGAGCGGCTGCACCGATTTTAAATATATTCTTCATATTCACTTAGTCTTAATGAGATTAGAATGTTAAGTTAACACCAGCTGATACAGTGCGGATAGGTGCATAGTATGATGATGTTGCGCCACCAGAGATAGACTGACGGGGGTCGAGACCCTGACGCTTTGACCATACCCATACGTTGTCAGCAGCAGCGTATACGCGGAGCTTGCTGATGCCCATAGCGCGAACAGTCTTAGCGGGGAATGTGTAACCCACGTTGATGTTCTGGAGGCTGAGGTAGCTAGCATCGGTCAACCAACGGTCTGAAGAAGATGCTGTGTACTTGTCGTCATACTGCAAACGGGGGATATTAGATGTTGCATTCTCGGGAGTCCAAGCGTTGAGGATATCCTCGTGGAATACGCTACCTCTTGAAGTTGCTGTGGGAGGTGCCATTGCTGACTGATAGTCACTGTCATAAACCTGACCACCGAGCTGGTAAGCGAAGTCAACAGAAAGGTCGAAGCCCTTGTAGCTGAGTGAAGTGCTGAAACCACCGTATGCATCGGGCAATGAAGTACCGCAGAGATAGTAGTCTGCTTCGTCATACTTAGCGGTCTTCTCCATATAATCAACTTCCTTGGTTGCGTTGCCCTCTTCGTCCTTTTTGTATACGTTCTTGTAGTAAAGAGCCTCACCAGTCTGAGGATCTACACCTGCATACTTCTTGAGGTGCATTGTGTAGAGAGGTGTACCCTCACCATAGAAGTAGCTACCGCTCTGGAAACCTTGAACACCGTCAACCTCAGTTGTCTTACGCTCCTCGGGGAGGTAGGTGATAGTATTCTTGTATGAAGTGATGTTAGCGCTTACGTCCCAAGTCAAGTTCTTAGTGCGAACGAGAGTAGCTGTCAACTCAGCCTCAACACCCTTGTTGGCCATGTCACCTACGTTAGCCATGTAAGAGGTGTAACCGAATGAGGGAGCGATGGGGAATGAGAAGAGCATGTCAGAAGTAGTACGGTTGAAGTACTCAACAGTACCGATCAAACGACGCTTGAAGAGTTCGAAGTCAACACCTGCGTTGAAGTTACCGTTCTTCTCCCATGTGATATCCTTCTTACCCATAGTAGAGGGCACAGCAGCGGGGTGACCTACACCATTCACGATGTTGTATACGCTGGTGTAACGGTAGTTACCGATATTGTCATTACCCTGCTCACCATAAGAAGCCTTAATCTTCAACATATCGATCCACTTAGCATCGAACCAGTTCTCCTTAGAGATAAGGTAAGCACCACCGACTGACCAGAAGTCACCCCAACGGTTCTCGGGATGGAAACGTGAAGAAGCATCACGACGATATGAACCAGAGAGGAAGTACTTCTCATCGTAGTTGTACATCATACGGCCGAAGAAACCTTCAGTGTTGTAAGATGTGGTATAAGAGTTTGAAGAACCATCAGTTACAGCACCAGCGAGTTCGCTGTTGTTGGGGTCGAACATGTTGCTCTTGCTACCATAGAGATAGTAGTAATCGCTTACGTAGTACTCATGACCGAGCATAGCCTCAACGTTGTTCAAGCCATAGCTCTTGCTGTAGTTCAACAACTGCTGGAAGGTGTAAGCCAAACGACGTGTGTGAGACTTGCTCACGATACCGTTAGAAGAAGCATATGTACCATAGTAGGGGTTGGTAACACCAGTAGAACGAGTCTCTGTGAGGTTAGCAGTGTTGGTAGAAGTGAACTTCAAGCCACGTGCCAAAGCTACCTCGAAGTAACCTGTAGCATAAGCTGCATTACCCTCGTAAGAAGAGGTGTTGAGAAGAGCATCAGAGAGTGCGTTAGTAGAGGTGTAAACAGGACGCTCAAGACCAGCGTTCTTCTTATCACCATAGTCGTAACGGAGGTTACCATTATCGTCAACGAGGATGTTACCATCCTTATCGCGGATATACAAAGGATAGATGGGAGCTACCTGAGTAGCAGCAGCAAAGATGTTACCAGATGAGTTAGATGAACCATCCTCGTCCATTGACTTACCAGCGTAGTGTGTGAATGACATGTTACCACCCACCTTGAGCCACTTCTTAGCCTGAGTGTCAGCCTTCAAACGAGCGGTGAAACGATCGTAGTCAGAGTTAGCTGTGATACCCTCGTTGCTCAAGTAGTTAGCTGAAGCGTAGAAAGAGGTAGCCTGGTTAGCGTTAGATACGCTGAAGTTGTACTCCTGACGGGTGCTGTTCTTATAAGCAGCATCGAGCCAGTTGTCAGCTGTGAGCAAGTACTCCTCACCACCGTAAGAAACAACGTTACCCATTGTAGCAGCGGGGTTGAGCTTGCCGTTAACACCAATCATGTACTGACCCTCGGGAACGTTGTACACATTGTAACCAAGACCGAGAGCATTATTTGCTGTCAAGTTCTGGTTAGCGAGGATGTAAGCCTGCTCAGCTGAGTTACCCTTGCTTACGTAGTAGTTGTTCAATGCCTGGAAGTAGGTCTCATAGTAGTGAGCGGGGTTATCGATAGTCACGTAGTTCTGTGTAGCACGGCTGTTAGTACCCCACTTAGCATCTACGTTCACGATAGCCTTGCTGTCCTGCTTAGCCTTCTTTGTTGTAATCATGATGACACCGTTAGCACCACGAGCACCGTAGAGGGCGTTTGAAGCAGCGTCCTTCAATACGGTCATTGACTCGATATCCTGTGCGTTGATATCGTTCATGTCACCAGCATAAGGAGTACCGTCCAAGATAATCAAGGGATCGTTACCCGCGTTAATAGAGCTGATACCACGGATGCGGATGCTGGGGCTTGTCTGACCAGGCTGACCAGAAGCAGTGTTGAGCTGCACACCGGCTACCTTACCAGTCAAAGCTGTCACAGCATTTGAGGTCTGCACCTTAGCGATGTCGTCGGTCTTAACGACAGCAGCCGAACCGGTGAAGGCCGACTTCTTAGCTGTACCGTAAGCTACGACCATAACCTCTTCAAGAGTCTCAGCATCTGAATGCATGTACACCTTCACATAGGGGTGGATGGTCACCTCCTGAGTGGTCATACCCACGTAAGAGACTACCAGAGTCTTCGCCGAACTTGGAAGGTTTTCAATCACGAACTTGCCCTCAATGTCGGTGATGGCACCCAAAGTAGGTACGCCCTTCACTGCGACTGTGGCACCAATCACAGGCTCATTGTCCTCGGCACCGATCACGAGACCAGTCACCTTCGAGGTCTGAGCAGTTACTACGCTTGCTCCCATGAGGAGGCAGGCGAATAACATCATCAATTTACCTTTCATAATTTTACAATTAAAGTTAAACAATAAATTTATATTTGGTTCTTATTCTCTTCACGTTATCAAAAAACCTTCCTCTCGAGCCGAGGACGAGGCCCGTAGAGACCTACACCTATTATATATATGTACGTGAGATGATGACCCTTGCGGCCAATGACAAACACTAATACCTATACATTTCCCGAAAGAAAGGCGCAAATGTAGGACATAAATTTGAATAAAGCAAAGAAAAACTAAAAAAAACTTAAAATTCTGTCCCTTTGTGGCAAAATTACGTGCATTGATGGGTAAAAAGCTAAAATCTGTAATCAAAACAGAGTGGAAGACTGACGTTTTGAAAGCAAGAACGAAGAAGAAAAGGAGAAAACGATGATGAAGGTAAGGTATCGGGCGGTGTGGAACCGCAAGAAGCAGCTGCGCCCCGACGGGACGGGGCTGGTGCAGATAGAGAGTTACTTGCGGCGGCAACGCATGTATGTGTCGACCCAGATCTATGTCACGGCCTCGCAATGGGACGTAGCGAAGCGGCGGATATGCAATCATGTGCATGCCGAGGAGCTCAACTGGATGATTGCTGAGCAGATCGTAAAGCTGGAAGCCATGGAGATAGAGCTATGGAAGCGAGGCGAGGAGGTGTCGCTCAATCGACTAAAGGAGTGCATGGAGAGAAAGTCGGCCCGACAGTTCCTACCTTTCATGGCCAGCGAGATAGAGCGTAGCCACACGAGGGAGAGCACACGGAAGAACCGACATACGACGCTGGCGCTGTTAGAGGAGTTCTGCGGAGGAGTGACCTTCGACGAACTGTCGCCGCACCTTGTCAGTCGCTTCGAGCAATGGATGGTATCACGTGGGTATCACACAAATACCATCGGGAAGCACCTCTCCCACCTGCGCATCTACATCTACGCGGCCATCGAGCAAGGGCTGATGCATGAGGAGGACAACCCATTCCACCGCCGCCGCATTGAGCGCATACCCTCGCGACACACGCATCTCACAGCTTTGGAAGTGGCTAAGCTAGAACGAGCTCAGCTGCCACGACCGTTGGAGCGCGTGCGCGATGCCTTCCTCTTCTGTTGCTACACGGGGCTGCGCTACTCTGACCTGGTGCGGCTGACGGCGGCTAACATCCAGCGGGGAGCGAAGCACACGTGGGTATCACTGGAGTGTCACAAGACGGGTGCTGAGGTGAGGCTCCCCATTGACCTGCTCTTCGAGGGCAAGGCTCTACTCCTTATTAATAATTACAGCTCCAACCTGACGGCTCTATTCCGCCTGCCCGACAACTCCACCGTGGACAAGCAGCTACTGGCCATCGCCCGACATGCAGGGATCCGCAAGCACTTCTCCTTCCATTCGGCTCGGCACACCAATGCCACACTGCTACTGGCGCAAGGGGTGAGCGTGACTACGGTGCAGAAACTGCTTGGCCACAAGAACGTGCGCACCACGATGAACTACTGCGAGGTGGCGGATGGCACGATTGTGAAGGAATTGGAGAGAATCCTCGATGAAAAGGGGGAAAATGGAAGAAAGAGGTAGGCGGATAGTGCGGAAAATAGGGTTAAGAAAGTTCATAAATAGGTTGGCATTGGCAGAGTAATGATACCTACGTCTATCCCTACCCCCCCTTCCGCTCCGTCTCTTCAGGGGGGGGGCTGTAGGGGACTTTTTGCCAACATCAATACCATCCCTGACGCACAAAAACAAAACCTCGTGCCACCGCGGTGACGTATAGATTCCACCGCGGTGGCACTTATGCTCCACCGCAGTGATGCATTTGCGCCACTGCGGTGGAGCGATGTAAATTAAGGGTAATCTCACAAAACCTCATGGATGGTAATACTATAGAAGTTGTCCAATATGTCATTACCCCCTCCGCCTTTTAGCCCCCTCCTCCCTGCCAATATGCAGGCATGATGGCTTGCTGGCTCGGCAGAGCACAAGCAAGCTTGACTCTGCGTCTGCCCTACACTCTGCCAATGCCAACCCATTTATGAACTTTTGTAACCTGAAAATCGCCTTATTTTTCGCCACATAAGGGTGTTTGGCAAAGTTCGGCGAAGACTTTGGTGGTTTCTTATGTGGGTATGATGACTCAAGAGGTCACGGTAAAACAGAATGTCAAGGTGATTCTGGAAAGTGACGTTGAGCATCTGGATGAAGTTATGGTTGTAGCATTCGGTACAGCCAAGAAGTCTCAGTTTACAGGCTCGGCCGCAACTATCAAGGCCGACAAGATTACTGAGCGTCAAGTTTCAAACGTGTCGAACGCACTGAGCGGACAGATTGCTGGTGTGCAGACAACAGCTACTAATGGTGAGCCAGGCGCTTCAGCCACTGTACGCATCCGTGGTATCGGTTCGATGAGTGCCAGCAACGCGCCTCTGTACGTTGTTGATGGTGTGCCTTTCGAGGGAAACATCGCCACCATCAACCCTCAGGACATCGAGACTATGACCGTATTGAAAGACGCTGCATCGAATGCTCTCTATGGTGCTCGCGGCGCTAATGGCGTAATCTTGATTACGACCAAGAAGGGTCAAAGTGGCGCCAAGGCCAAGATCGACGTTGACGCCAAGTGGGGTACCAACCGTCGTGCTATCCCCAACTACGACGTGATGACCGATGCTAACATGTACTACGAAACCTACTATCAGGGAATCAACAATGCCTTGGGTGGTGCGGCTCCTTCTGACAAGGTTGGTGCCTACGTTCAACAATTCTTGGGCTATCCTATCTATGACATTCCTGAGGGCGAGCAACTATTCACTGAGGATGGAAAGATTAACCCCAATGCAACACTTGGTGCACAATATGTTGGTACAGACGGCGAGACTTATTTCTTGCAGCCCGACAACTGGTACAACGAGTTGTTCATGAACGAAAACATGCGTCAGGAATATAATGTACGCATTAGCGGTGCCAGCCCCCAGTCGACCTATTTCATGTCGGCAGGTTATCTGGAGGATACAGGTATTATCCCCAATTCGGGCTTCCAACGCTTCAGCGCGCGCATGAACTCTGACTATCAGGTAAACAACCACATCAAGGTGGGCTCAAGTTTCTCGTATGTGAACACTAACTCACTCTCTCCCCGCGACCAGTCGGGTAGCTCTTCGGGTAACTTGTTCTACATCTCGAATATGATTGCGCCCATCTATCCGCTCTACGTACGCAATGCAGATGGCTCAATCAAGATTGACGACTATGGTTTCACCACATATGACTTTGGCGCAGGTGAATATCCCGGTCTCGGCCGTCCGTTCATGGGCAACTCAAACCCTGCATCAATGATTGCTCTTGACAAGTATCAGACAGTGTCTGACGTGCTCAGCGGTCGCGCATTCCTCAATTGGGAGATTGCCAAGGGCCTTAAGGTTTCAGCAAATTGGGGTGTGGACGCAAACAACAGCCGTAACAATAACCTCTACAACGCATATTATGGTCAGTACTCTGCTACTGGGGGTATCATCTACGTAACTTCTGCCCGCACATTCAGTACCAACCAGCAGTACTTGCTGACCTATAACAAAGAGTATGGTAACCATAGCATAGACGCCTTGGCTGGTTATGAGAACTACCAACGTACCTACCAGTACCTCTCTGGCTCTAAGGAGAATCTCTACAATCCCAATGTGCCCGAGATAGACAATGCTATCAGCCAACCCAGCGCATCTTCATACACTGGTGTTTACAACACACAGGGTATTCTCGCCCGCTTGCAGTATGACTATGCTGATAAGTATTTTGTAAGCGGAAGCTTCCGTCGCGATGCTTCGTCACGCTTTCATCCCGACAACCGCTGGGGTAACTTCTGGTCAGTTGGTGGCGGTTGGTTACTCAATAAAGAGAACTTCCTCCTCGGGATGAGGAATATCGACCTTTTGAAGTTCAAGGCTTCGTATGGTGTTCAGGGCAACGATAACCTTGGCTACACAGGCCTGCACAACTACAACTACTACTCTGACCACTATGGCATTGCCGATGCCAACGGTGACTTTGCCCTCTCAATGACCTATAAGGGTAACAAGGATATCACTTGGGAGACCTCACACAACTTCAATACAGGTTTCGACTTCGAATTCTTCAAGCGCCGCTTGCGCGGTACTGTAGAGTACTTCAGCCGTAAGACTGTAGACATGCTCTACGAGCGTCCCGTAGCTCCATCATTGGGTTACTCTGCTATCCCTATGAACGTAGGTTCAATGTCAAACAGCGGTTTCGAATTGGATATTCAGGGAGACCTTGTACGCTCTAAGAATGTGAACTGGACAGTCAACTTCAACATCACCTCTGTAAAGAATGTAATCAACGAACTTCACCCCGACCTCGAGGGGGAGATGATCGACGGTTCATGGATCTACCGTGAAGGTGAGTCTTCATACCAAATGTACATCCGCGAGTATGCTGGCGTTGATGAGGAGACCGGTGATGCTCTCTGGTATATTGACGTCCCCCAGATGGCAGAAGATGGAGTTACACCCCTCAAGGATGCTAACGGTGATCCTATCGTGAAAAAAGAGACAACCAACACCTTCACCAACGCTACACAGTATGCTACTGGAGATATTCTGCCTAAGGCTTATGGTGGCTTCGGCACCAATCTGAGTGCATATGGCTTCGACTTCGGAATCTCATTCGCTTATCAGTTCGGCGGTCGCATCTATGACAACACTTATGCTGCATTGATGCACCAAGGCACAAGCGATGATGCTGGCCAAAACTGGCATTCAGATATCTTGAACGCCTGGACACCTGAGAATAAAGTGACAGAAGTACCCAAGCTCAACTACAATGGCGATGGTTATGCAAACGCAGTGTCAACTCGTTTCCTCACCAGTTCTGACTATCTCAGCATAAACAACATCACATTCGGTTACACCGTACCCAAAAGAGTGACTCAGAAAATTGGCGTACAGACTTTCCGCGTGTATTGCGCTGCTGACAACGTTGCTGTATTCTCGGCTCGCAAGGGTCTCGATCCTCGCCAGAGTTATTCTACATCGTCTAACTCATACTATTCACCCATGCGCACAGCGTCGGTTGGTGTGATGATGACATTCTAACAACCCAATAAAAATAATAAAGATATGAAATTCAATAAATATTTCACTATGCTTTTCGCATCGGCTACATTGTTTGCTGCATGTGAAGAGGTGGAGGCACTCCAGGGGGGCACTGTGACTGAAGAACAAAAGTCAGAAGTTGCCCAAGAGGATCCTTCTAAACTGTCGAGTGACATGAATGCCTTGAAGGATAACCTTATCCAGTTTGGCACAATCTCGACTAGTACATCAACGAACCATCTTGATTTTGGATTCCCTGCACTCTGCTTAATGTATGATCAGGCAGGACAGGATATGGTATCAGAACAGCATGGTTACAATTGGTTGGGTAACCAGTTGACATTCAAGGATCGAGTGAAAACTTCTTCTTACAACGCGTTTATCTGGAACCTGCACTACCAACACATCAAGTCGGCCAACAGCATCCTCAAAGCTTTGGCTGGCGACGACGAGCCCACGGGTTTAGTAGCCAACTATATCGGGCAAGCATTGGCTTCACGCGCTTTTGACTACCTTCAATTGGTGCAGAGCTATCAGTTCACCTACCTTGGTCATGAAGAGGAATTGGCTGTGCCTGTCATCACTGAGGCTATGAGCGAAGAAGAGGCCATGAACAACCCCTTGGCTACAGTCGCAAGCGTGTACGCACAAATCATGGACGATCTCGATACCGCGATTCCCTATCTAGAGGAGAATCCTAGCGAGGGTGACAAAGCACAAATTACCGCTGCTGTCGCCTATGGTCTCCGTGCACGTGCCAACATGTTGATGGGTCAATATGCCAACGCTGCTTATGATGCTGCCAAGGCATTGGAACTTTCAGGTGCAACCCCTTACTCTATATCTGAAGTTTCC
This sequence comes from Bacteroidaceae bacterium, assembly GCA_017555875.1. Lineage (GTDB taxonomy): Bacteria > Bacteroidota > Bacteroidia > Bacteroidales > Bacteroidaceae > UBA1189. Next base: position 31,907 of record JAFZFN010000022.1, on the reverse strand, counting down.
GTACCTTCGTTCAACAACGATGCCCACTCTTGGATTTGGGGCTCTATCATCACAACAAACAACGACGTTGTTCAGACAGGTATCATCAACTGGCCTTCACACCTCTGTTCAATGACAGGTAACGGTTATACCACTGGTGTAGGTATGGATGTAGTACACAAGCGCATTAATTCAAGTCTTTGGGCGCGCATACCTGAAACAGATGTCCGTAAAGGATGGTGGGTAGACGAAGACTTCTACTCTGCAAACTTGGACAATGCATTCGGCGCAGGATACTCAGTACCTATCGCTCAAGCAGCGACCTTTGCGACTTATACCAATGTGAAATTCGGTCCTCAGGATAACATCCTCTTCAATACCGAAAACTCACAAGACTGGCCCTTGATGCGTGCCGAGGAGATGCTGCTCATCCAGGCCGAAGCTCTGGGCCGTAGCGAAGGCGTTAATGCTGGTAAAGCCGCCTTGGAAGCATTCGTACAGACTTATCGTGACCCCGAATATACCTGTAACGCAGCAGACGAGGCTGCATTCATCGACGAGGTTTGGTTCCAACGTCGTGTAGAGCTCTGGGGTGAAGGTTTCTCACTCTTCGACGTGCTCCGTTTGAAAAAACCCATTATTCGTAAGGGTGCCAACTTCTCAGGCAACGTAACCTATGAAGACCTCCCTGCTGAGTCTCCCATCTTTATCTACTCTATCCCTGAATCAGAGCGTGAGACTAACAAGGGTATTGATGTGTCAGCACTCAGAGAGGACCCAGTAGCTCCTACAGCTATTATGTAATAAATGATAGCATAAAACTTATTAACAAATTCGGGATGCATCGTGCGGTGCATCCCGAATTGCTATATATAATAGGTGTGGAAATACCCGGAGCAATATAGTCTTTGAAGTCTATGGTAGGAGAAATTAATTGGCAATAATTTATATGTTTACCCCAAAATTATAGATAGTCATAGAGAACAGGTCACACTACTGGAGAACGAACAAATCATCCAAGACAACAACAGATTGTATCATACTGCTGTAAGCATTCTCTTTCAGGCCATAGGTGGCTATCATAGTCAGATGCAGTGCTTTGTTGGTGCGTGTGGCTTGGCGAAATGTCTCTACTTTGTTGCGGAGAACCATATCGTAATCTTTGTCAATCACGAATGGCGCGAGAGAGTACTTGATTTCGCATAGATTGATGACTCTATCGCGACGATCTATCAATAGGTCTATCTGCGTACGCTGTTCGCCCTGCAATTGATGCCACGATGAATCTTCGCTCAATACCCCACCGATACCAATAGCACGCTTTATGCAACGGATGTGGTCTTTGCACACCTGCTCAAAGGTGCATCCAGCCCAAGCACGACGTTGTGGATTGTCAAGTGTATGCGTCCAAAACTGTTCGTCCTTGCCATGCATTCCTTTAAGAAAACGGAAGTAAAAGATACTGTAATAATCTGACAACTGATATATCGTATCTCGTTTCTTACGGCCGTAAAAGTTGTATGGACGAATGAAATCACTGTCGGCAAGATTGTTGAGCATTCGAGTGAGTACTCCATTGTTGGGAAGCTTCGTTGCTGCTATAATCTCATTGCGCGTCAACCCCATGCGCTTGGATGAGAGCGCCTCTACAATTTGTATATAAGCATCAGCATTGGAAAAAAGCGTTTGATAAAGATGCTCGAATTCGTCCCACAACTTCCCTTTTTTCTTGAAGAAAAGTTCGTCGATATTGGATGTGTAAGAAACCTGGGGTGATAACAGACGGAGATAATAGGGAATCCCACCCATTATCATATAGCATTCAGCTATATCATAACGACTCCAATGGATTCCTCTCGACAAGAGGTACTGCTCTGTCTCATACAACGTGAATGGGCGAAGATAGATGCGGCTGGTGGTGCGATTGAACAAGCCGCCTTTATTAGCCAAGATCTTGTCGGCAATCCAGCTTGTGGCTGAACCACAGGCAATCACCATAAGGTCGTTACGAGAGGCCCCCCAACCATTCCAGAACCATTCGAAAGCACTGAGAAAGTCACTCAATCGAGTATCAAGCCAAGGCATTTCGTCAATGAATACCACTTTCTTCTCTTCGCCGGAAAGTGACTCCAAATATGAACGCAACATAGTAAATGCTTCTAACCACGAAGATGGAATCTGAATAGGATTATGGCTGTATTCACTAAGTGTGATTGCAAAATTGTGGAGTTGTACACTCTTGGGCTGATTATACAGTCCAGTAAGCTGAAACGCAAAACTATTGTTGAAGAATTCGCGTACAAGGAATGTTTTCCCCACCCTTCTTCGTCCATATACGACTACCAATTCTGCCTCGGAAGACTGCACGCACCGTTGCAGTTCCTCCATCTCTTTTTCTCTACCGATGATTTTAGACTGTTTCATTGCGTAGACTCAATTAAATTCAATGCAAAAGTAATCCAATAGTTCAAGAAAAACAATAGCAATCTTTGCAATTTGTATCTTTATCTCACAAAAAAAGTAGCAATAAAGACAGAAATAACACAACGATTATATCGTTATCCGCAAGAAATATAGAGATAGCGACTTCTTCTTATGGTATTCGGGAAGAGGTCGTAACAAGACCAAACCCAGGCTCGGGAAGCAACATTACGATACTCTCCGTTGTAAGGCTCCTATCCATCAACTAAGACAACTTCAACCCCTATATATAAAACGAAGCAGGAGCCCCCGTATGGGAGGCTCCTGCCATCTATTGCGTGCTATGCCAAGCACGAGGCTTGGCGCAAGCGATGATTATCCGCCGAAGTCGTCGAAGTGGATCATATCCTTCTCTACGCCGAGGCTGTCGAGGAGGTCGAGCACGGTCTTGGCCATCATGGGAGGACCACAGAGGTAGTACTCGCAATCCTCGGGGTTCTCGTGCTGCTTGAGGTAGGTGTCGCCCATCACAGGTGCTACGAAGCCAGCGGTGTACTTGATACCTGCTGCATCGGCCTTGGGATCGGGACGGTCGAGCGCGAGATGGAAGTGGAAGTTGTCGAACTCCTTCTCCAATGCGAGGAAGTCGTCGAGGAATGGGATCTCCTCCAAAGCACGAGCACCATAGAAGTAGTGCATCTGACGGTCGCGGCACTGACGGGTCTTGAGCATGTGCATGATCTGTGCACGGAGAGGAGCCATACCGGCACCACCACCTACCCAAATCATCTCACGGCCAGTGTCGTAGTTGGGACGGAACTCTCCATAAGGACCACTCATCATCACCTTGTCGCCGGGCTTGAGGCTGAAGATGTATGACGAAGCGATACCAGGCATCACATCCATGAAGCCACCACCCTGCTCTTTGGGTTTGAAGGGAGGTGTAGCGATACGTACGTTCAAGGTGATAATATCGCCCTCGTCGGGATAGTTAGCCATAGAGTAGGCACGTACGGTAGGAGTATCGTTGGTACACTTGAGGTTGAAGAGACCAAAGTTCTTCCAAGCGGGAAGGTAGGTGTCGCCAATGAGTGACTTATCGAAGTCCTTATCGTAATCGATGCTGAATGCAGGGATCTTAATCTGTGCATAAGAACCGGGCTCGAAGTCCATGTGCTCGCCGGGAGGCAATGCCACCTTGTACTCCTTGATGAAGGTTGCCACGTTCTTGTTTGAGATCACTGTGCACTCCCATTCCTTGACGCCCATTACTGACTCGTCGACCTTGATGGCCATGTCGCTCTTCACCTTCACCTGACAGCCCAGACGCCAGTGGTCTTGCTGCTGCTTGCGGCTGAAGTGACCCTTCTCAGAGGGGAGGATCTCGCCACCGCCCTCCAGTACCTGGCACTTGCACTGGCCGCATGAGCCCTTACCACCGCAGGCAGAAGAGAGGAAGATGCCGTTTGATGAGAGTGTGTTGAGCAGCGTAGAACCGCTCTCTACCTCGAGCTCATTGTCACCGTTGATGGTGAGCTTCACAGCACCTGAAGACACGAGGTAATTCTTGGCTACCAAAAGGATGGCTACCAAGGCAAGTATAATCACGAGGAATACTGCGATACTTGCTAAAATCAATTTCATATCCATAGTTCTTTTATAATTCTGAATTTTGAATTTTGAATTCTGAATGGCCATCCGGCTGTGTATACGTCGTGGAGCCTTAATTCAGAATTCAGAATTGAGAATTCATAATTCGACTTAAATGTTAAGACCAGAGAAACACATGAATGCCATAGCCATGAGACCTACGGTGATGAAGGTGATACCGAGACCACGGAGGGGCTTGGGCACGTCAGAGTACTGCATCTTCTCGCGGATAGCTGCCAAGCCTACGATGGCAAGCAACCAACCGATACCTGAACCGATGGCATAGGCTACTGAATCCCATACATTAAGGATAGCCTGTGTGTTGCCTGCGTCCATGGTGATACGCTGCTGCATGAAGAGCGAAGCACCCATGATGGCACAGTTAACAGCGATAAGGGGCAAGAAGATACCAAGCGAAGCATACAGCGAGGGGCTGAAGCGCTCTACTACCATCTCGACCAACTGCACGATACCGGCAATGACGGCGATGAAGAGGATAAAGGCCAAGAAACTGAGGTCGACACCCTCAACGATACAGTTGGGGCCGAGGACCTTAGTTTGCAACAGATAGTTCACGGGCAAGGTGATGAGCAACACGAAGGTCACTGCCACACCGAGGCCGAGAGCGGTCTTCACATTCTTTGATACGGCAAGGTAAGAACACATACCCAAGAAGAATGCGAAAATCATATTGTCCACGAATATTGAGCGGACCAAAAGACTAATAAAATGTTCCATAATCTTTAATAATTCTGAATTTTGAATTTTGAATTCTGAATGGCCATCCGGTTGCATATACATCGCGGAGCCTTAATTCAGAATTCAGAATTTAGCATTCATAATTCTACTTTAGTTTTGTTCTTCCTGCAACTCAGTATGACGGGCACGCTGGTACCAGATGATGCAACCTACGATGATGAGGGCTGCGGGGGGCATCAGCATGAGGCCGTTGTTGATATATCCATGCTCGTAGCACCATGCGGGGATCACCTGGATGCCGAAGAGGCAACCGCTACCGAAGAGCTCACGGATGAAGGCTACGATAACGAGGATCTTGGCATAGCCGAGACCGTTACCGATACCATCGAGGAATGAAGGCCAGGGGCTGTTGCCCATAGCAAATGCCTCGAGACGACCCATGAGGATACAGTTGGTGATGATAAGTCCGATGTATACCGATAGCTCGACACTCACGTCGTAGGCGAAGGCCTTGAGGATTTCGCTCACGATGGTTACGAGGGCGGCTACCACTACCAACTGCACGATGATACGGATGCGGTTGGGGATGGTGTTGCGCAAGAGTGAGATGATCACGTTGGCCATAGCCACGATGATGGTCACTGAGAGACCCATCACGATGGCGGGCTTGAGCTGAGCCGTTACAGCCAATGCAGAACAGATACCGAGCACCTGCACGGTGACGGGGTTGTTCATGCCAAGAGGAGTCTTCAGCGCCTCCATATTCTGCTTTGAAAATAATGACATAACTGTTTCCTCCTATGATTATTCGTTAACAACTTCTGTTTGACATTGCTCAGAGCACTCAGAGTTCTCAGAGCACTCAGCTTCAGCAGCGCAAGCCTTCTCGCACTTCTGGGTGAGGAATGCCTTGTAGAGGCTGATGCTGTTCTTGAGCATAGCGTCTACACCGTTCGAAGTGATGGTACCACCAGAGATACCGTCGACCTCGCACTCAGCATTCTGAACCTTGCCGTTCTTCACTACGCTGATGACTACGTCGCCAGCGGCGTTGAGGGCTTTCTTACCGATGAAGGGCACCTGGAACTTGTCACGGTTGGTGATCTCGGCACCAAGACCGGGAGTCTCACCAGCGTGTGAGAAGTATACACCATAGATGGTCTCCTTGTCGGCATTGAGGGCTACATAACCCCAGATGGGGCCCCACAGACCTGCACCGTAGAGGGGGAGCACATACTTGGTCTCGCCCTCGACCTCACATACGTAGAGGGGAAGCTGAGCCTCGCTAACGGCTGCGTTCTCAACGGCAAAACCACCGTTCTCAGCAGCTACAGTGCCATCGGCATTGAGGAGCTGGTCGGCCTTCACATAAGTATTGTAAGCAGCTTCGGCATCCTTCTCGAAGATGTTGAGGGCGGCGAGCACCTGCTTCTTCTTGTCGAGCTCGACGTTCTTCTGCTGGATGGGCTTCAAAGCTGAAGATACGAAGGCCAAGAGGAATGCTACGATAATAACCATAACCGAAGCATATATAAATATGTAGGAATTCTTATTCGTATTCATAATAGTATTCGATTATTGAGGTTATTACTTGCTATTAGCGGCACGCTTGGCACGCTTAGAGATGTTTGACTGATACACGTAGTAGTCGATGAGCGGTGCAAAGAGGTTCATCAACAGGATAGCGAGCATCATACCTTCGGGGTAACCGGGGTTGAGCACACGGATAAGGATAGCTACGACACCGATGAGGAAACCGTAGATGTACTTACCACACTCGGTACGGCATGAGGTAACGGGGTCGGTAGCCATGAATACAGCACCGAAGCAGAAACCACCGAGAGCGAGGTGCTGATACCAAGGCATCATAGCCACAGCATTCTCGGGATTACCAATCTGGTTGAATACCCAAGCCATCAAGCCACCACCCACGAACACGCTGAGCATGGTCTTCCATGAAGCGATGCCTGAACCCAAGAGGATGAGGGCACCGAGGGCGATAGCCACTACGCTGGTCTCACCGATAGAGCCGGGGATGAAGCCCCATACCATACTCATGTCGAACGCGGGAGCCTCAGCTACAGCAGCCTGACCGAGAGCGGTAGCAGCGGTGAAGCCGTCGATGTCGGCACCAAGACCGAAGATTGAGTCGGTAGCTACCCAAACGGCATCACCAGAAATCACGCTGGGGTAAGCGAAGAAGATGAACGCACGGGTCACGAGTGCTACATTGAAGATGTTCATACCGGTACCACCATAAATCTCCTTAGCGAAGATTACAGCGAAAGCTGTAGCCAAAGCGATAATCCAAAGAGGAGTACCTACAGGAACGATCATCGGGATGATAAGACCCGATACGAGGAAACCTTCGTGGATTTCCTCACCCTTCCATTGGGCCACGGTGAACTCGATACCGAGACCTACGAGGTATGATACGATAATCTTGGGCAACACAGCGAGGAAGCCGTAGCCGAACACTGACCAGAAGGCAGGCATAGCAGCCAACGCACCAGTAGCGACAGCAGCGCTGTAGTGCTGCAAACCTACATTATACATACCGAAGAGGAGCGCGGGCACGAGGGCCAAGCACACCATAATCATCATACGCTTGCTGTCGAAGCAGTCGTGGATGTTGGAGCCGCTCTTGGCGGTATGGTTGGGAACGAAGAGGAATGTCTCGAACCCACCGAACACAGAACGGAAAGCGTGGAGCTTGCCACCCTTCTCGAAGTTCGGCTTAATCTTGTCTACAAATTGTCTCAATCCCATAGCTTATTCCATTTCAGAGCGGAGCTTCATCAGTCCTTCACGAACGATGCGCTGCAACTCAAGTTTAGACGAATCTACAAATTCACACAGGGCAAAGTCTTCGGGAGCCACCTCGTAGATACCTGCAGCCTCCATCTTCTCGATGTCGCCGGCAATGATTGCCTTGATGAGGTATTCGGGGTAGATGTCCATGGGGAACACTTTGTCGTACTCGTTAGAGTTGATCATGTGGCGCTCCTCACCCTTGAGACGTGCATCGAGCACATACTCCTTGCGGGGGAAGAGGAAGCTGAAGTAGGCGCGGCTCACGCTGAACTCCTTGAAGCGGGGCATGGCCCAGCCGAGGATCTCGTGCTTGTCGCTGCCGTCGGGGATCACGGTCACCATGTTGGCAAACGCGCCGAGGAAGCTATCCTCAGTAGCTACGGGGCCAGTGAGCACGTTACCATTGATGATGCGGTTGACGCAACCACCCTTGATGCGGCCACCTACGATGTCGCCGATCTGCGCACCGAGGACCACCTTGCTGTAAGCAGGGTTCTCAACCTGTGAACCAGCCACGGCGATGGTACGGGTGAGGTCTACAACGCCCTTGTCGAACATGCGGCCGATGAAGATTACCTCCTCAGCGCCGATGGTCCACACGATCTCGCCCTTGTTGATAGGCTGCACGTGGTTGATCTGCACACCAACGTTACCTGCGGGGTGCTTGCCCTTGAAGGCAGTGATCTCCACATTCTTGGCATCCACGATGCTGGGGTTTGTCTGCTTGGCGCTGACTCCGAGGAATGTGGGAGCCATCTTGGCCAATGCACTGAGACCTACCTGGAAGTCCACCTCATTGCCCTTGATGACATACTCGAAATCAGGAGCAAGGGGCTTGCTGTCGAAGGCCGATACGAAGATGGCCTTGGGACGGCTGTTGGGGTTGGCCACCACGTCGTAGGGACGCTGGCGGAGGAACGCGAACATGCCGCTCTCGAGCAACGCTTCTTTCACTTGTTCACCGCTGAGCGAATGAACACTCTTAACACCAAAGTTCACCGACTCCTGCTTGGCATCGGCTGTAACGACGATGTTCATCACCTTACGGCGAGCACCACGGTTCACAGCAGCCACGACACCTGATACAGGGCTTACGAACTTCACTTCAGGATGCTTCTTGTCAACGAACAGAGCCTCCCCGGCCTTGACATGCTGGCCCTCAGCAACGACCACCTTGGGAGTAACGCCTACAAAATCATCGGGTACGAGAGCGTACTGCTTCGATGCTTTTACGGCCACCAACTCCTTCTCGGCAACGCCTTTGAGCTTAATGTCCAAGCCTTTTCGTAATTTAATTACTTCTGGCATAATGTTATGAAATAGTTAATAAACTTTATAATATACTAAATTCGCGCAAAATTAATCATTATTTGTCAATCGTGAAACGAAAATCCGATTTATTTGCACCCAAAACCTCATTCTTCCACAAACAATCGACCCGATTAGCCGCTTGACCCCACAGAGAAATGTCCCCAAACAAATCCCGAAGCATCACAAAACAGAGAGACTTCGAGGCTTAGAAAAGCAACCCGGAAGGACAAACAAAACCGCATAAAACGACAGAGAGAACAGCCCAAAACAACAAAGGAAACAGCGCCAAAAGACAGAGACAAAAGTACATGTCTCCGCGGAGATATACTATCTTCTCCGCGATGATGATATCATCCCTCCGCAGTGACTCTCTATCGCCTCCGCTGAGACATGGATTATCAGACATAGAGATCCCGACGTTTCTACCCATCCATTCCCCGCACCAGACAGACGAAAATGCAGCGTCAGAAGAGGATTTCACCAATAAACTTTGTTTATTTGCCCGAATTGCTTATCTTTGCAAATTGAACTATGAAACGCCGCCGGTACATACAGATACTCCTCGCCCTGATGGTGACACTCATCATCGGAGGAACGATGTTTGTCAACTCGCCACGAACACAGCAACGTGCGTCGGTGTGGGCAGCCACCGAGCTAGAGAACTATATCGGCACACGGGTAGCCATCGGAGGCATACACTGGCTACTCCCCGGAGACATCATCATCGACAACTTGCGCATCGATGACCAGGAGGGAGAGCCCCTCATCTCCATCGACAGACTGGCCGCCAAGATAGAGTGGATGCCCCTCTTGCGCCACAAGCAAGTCTCGGTGCGCAACGTGAGACTATTCTCCCCCGACATCAACATCTATCGAACTGGAGATGAGTACAACTACCAGTTCCTCATCGACGCCCTCGCCAGCAAGAAGGAGAGAGAGAGAGAGCCCTCACAACTGAGCCTGCGCATCAACTCCCTGCTCGTAAGACACGGCAAAGCGTGTCATCAAATAGACCTCTACGCAGACGAAGACAGCGAGCCTGCAGCGCCATCGTTCGCCGAAAGGCTTTGCATCACCGACTTTTCGACCCAGCTTTCGCTCAAGCACTTGTCGGCCGACTCGGCAAGCCTCATCATACGACACCTCGACCTCAAAGAGGAATCGGGACTCAAGGTGGAGCACCTCTACCTGCGACTCGTGGGCAATCGGCACGGAGCCACACTGGCCAACTTCCAGCTCGACCTACCACAGTCATCGCTCCGCCTCGACACCATCTGGACTGCCTACTCACTCGACACCCCAAGAGATGCCGGCAGCCCCACCCTGCCCCACCTTACCTTCAAAGGAGGCATCTTACCCGCTTCACACATCGCGCCCACAGACCTCGCTTGGATAATACCAGAGGTAGGAGGCATCGACGAGAAGGTCTATCTCGGAGCACGATTCTCTGGGAGCCCCGCAAACATCAACGTCACAGCACTGGATGTACACTCGTCACAACACGACCTGGCACTCCGAGCCGATGCGCAAATAAACCACAATGCCAACCATGCCACGGGGACAAGAGATCTCATGTCCAACAACCTGAGCCTTACACTCCACGAAGCATCGCTCACGAAGCATGCATGGACAATCCTCGAACAAGGCGCCCCTGAACTCTTCGAGTATGTCCCGCAGGAACTCATTAACATAGGAGACCTCACCATGCGCGGCGAGCTAAACCACGATGAGCGACAATCTCAAGCCTCCTTCCGTGCAAATACCGAAGCTGGAGCGCTCGAAGGGACAATGACGCTCGACAAGACGGGCGACTACACCGCCACACTGCGAGGCGACACCTTGCACATCGCCCAGATTGTCCCCCAGAGTCCGCTCACCCATACGAACCTCAAGCTTGAATCACGAGGAACACTAAACATGGGTAATCAATCGGAGAGCGCAGAGAAAAAGCCGACCAGCATCATCAAAAGTGCATCACTAAGCGGCGCACTGACCGATGTCATGCTATTGGACTACAAATACCGCCGACTGAACCTTAATGGACACATCACACCCGACAGCAGCAAGGCGACACTCTCCCTCGACGACCCGTGCGGAGGTCTCGCATTGCAGGGAAAGATCCTCCATCAAAAGTCTCCCCTAATCGAAGCGACACTCCACGCCGACAGCCTCGACCTCAACGAGATAGGGCTCATCGACATCCACGAGGGAAAGACCTTCAGTGCCAGCATTAGAACCAACTTAGAGGGAACAAACATCGAACACGTCACAGGACGAATCATCGTGGACAGCCTCACCATGCACCGCCCCACAGGAGACTACCGCATCGGCGAGATAGGCCTCTACATCAGTGACATCGAAGACAAGATGTTTGCACTGCAGAGCGAGTTTATGAATGCCACAGCTAGAGGAGCATTCACCTATAGTTCACTGGCCAGCAGCCTGCTCCACCATCTGCACCACTCGTTGCCTTCATTGTGTCACAGCAACATCCACGACCACCAGGAAAGCGACAACCTGTGTTACATCAATGCCAGCATCTACAACACTCAGCCACTAAGAGAATTGCTATTCATCCCCATCGACATCGAGGGCAAGGTACAAATGGAAGCACTCATCAACGACCCTGCAGGAGAGCTCAAACTCACAGCTACTGCGCCACAGATAGACTATGACGGCAACACCATCAAATCACTGTCGCTCGATTGCCAGTCTCAAGAGGAGGGACTCATCGTACACGCAGGTGCTACCCTGTTGCAAGGCATAGGAGGAAGCATCACCGCCAACGTCGCCACACGAGCCGAGCACGACAAGGTCAGCCTTGGCGTAGTATGGAACAGTAACCCCACAGGCATGTTTGAGGGCACATTCCACACTCAAGCCACCTTCGGACTTGACCACAATGGACGCCTCGGTATCAACATCAAAGCGGACAGCACGCGCACCGTGATCAACAACTCCGAATGGCAGCTCTCCTCGTTCGGATTGGACATCACCCCAGAGCGCATCTCGATAGACCGCCTCCACCTCGAAGGAGATAGCACACAACATCTCAGCGCACATGGCACCATTGCCAACAATGAGGCCGACACCTTGAAAGTAGACTTCATGGGACTCGACCTTGCATACCTGCTACAGCTCGTTAAGTTCGAAGCCATACCCTTCGGTGGCAGAGTGAGCGGACACGCCGACATGGCTAACCTGCACACCGAACAGCCCTACATCAATGCGAATATCATGGCCAAAGACTTCACCTTTAGCCATGGTGATATGGGCAACCTCAGAGCTCAGGCTCACTGGGATCAAGAAAATTCACAACTCCGCTTTCTAGGCGATGTGTGGGAAGACACACTACGCACCTCGCTCATCGACGGCACACTGGACCTTGCAAACGAAGAGCTCTGGCTCGACATCGAAGCAGACAGCCTCAACGCATCGTTCCTCAACAACATGCTCAGCAGCTTCATGAGTCAGATTACTGGCCATGCCAGTGGAAACATTACGATAGGAGGACCCATCACAGAGATCGACCTCATGGGAGCACTTCTCACCGACATGGATTTCACACTCTCCCCCACCAACACGAAGTATCACTTCAGAGACTCTATACGCTTCACCCCTGGAGTGATGCATTTCAACAACATTGACATCTATGACGAACGCGAGCAGAAAGGCATCATCCGCGGAACAGTCAACCACGACAAGCTGCGAGAGTTTGCCTGCGACCTCTACGTCGACATACAGAACGTGCTAGGCATCGACCTCCCCGACACGGGCCATGATAGTTTCTATACCACTATCTACGGCACAGGAGGCGTACACGTAATAGCCACACCAACCACGCTCGATATCGATATCCAAGCTCAGCCCGAGCGTGGTTCACTCTTTGCCCTCAACATTGCCGGCAAGGACGACACTTCGAACCAGAAGTTCATCACCTTCACCGACCGCAGCTCTACGCGTAACGTTCCTACCATAGCCACCCGCACAAGAGGAAAGAGACGTCGCGCACAGGCCACCACCGAAGGAGGCTCAATGCTCGACCTCGACATCACAGCGCGCGTCACCCCAGACGCCATGCTCAAGCTTGTCATGAACCAAGCCGTAGACGACCACATCACCGTTTATGGTAGCGGAGACCTGCAAATCAGCGTCAAAGGCGACGACATCAGCCTACTCGGCACCTACACCGTAAGCCATGGATTCTATCGTCTCAGCCTGCAGGATGTCATCAACAAGAACTTCGACGTGCTGCCCGGCAGCACCGTATCCTTCGAGGGGGACCCCATGGCCGCCAAGCTCAATATCACCGCCCGACATGCAGCCAACTATGTGCCACTGCGCGACCTTCGCCCCGACATGAATGGCAACGCTGTAGTCAACTGCTTGCTCCGCATCGGAGGCACACTGGAGTCGCCCACCGTGACATTTGACCTTGAGCTGCCCAAAGGCACCGAAGAAGAGAAGGCTCTCCTGAGAAGCTACACCAGTACCGAAGAACAGATGAACATGCAGTTTATCTACCTCCTCGGCCTCGGCAAGTTCTACACGCCCGACATGGCGCAAAACGCCCAAGGAACGGGCAACGTAGAGTCCTTCATCAGCAACACCATATCCGGACAGATCAACAACCTCTTATCAGGCATCATCAGTAGCGACAATTGGAACATCGCCAGCAACATACGGGCAGAGAACATGATGACAGGAATGGATGACCTCGGTGGCGACAACTGGGAAAACATGGAGATTGAGGGCATCCTTGAGGGACGTCTCCTTGACAACCGACTCCTCATCAATGGTAACTTTGGATACCGTGAAAATCCCATGTATGCAACGAACTTTATCGGTGACTTTGACATACGTTACTTACTCACAGGAGGACTCAGCGTCAAGGGCTACAACAAGACCAACGACCGCTACTTCTCACGCACCTCACTCACCACACAAGGAGTGGGCCTCATCTTCCAACGCGACTTCGACAGGCTATGGCCACGACGCAAGCGCAAAAGAAAGAAAATCGAAAACTTGACAATACCTGTAGACACCATAAGCGCTATGACTGATAGTTTGATCAACATCCAGCCAACAGACAGCACACAACTCATCATAAACTTAGACGACAAAGAACATAACCAATAAAAACATAACACATAACTCCTATGGCTATCAAAAACAATGTAATGATTGTACGCCAGAAGCTGATGACCAAGCTCGTGAGCCTCTGGAACGAAGGGCAGCTTGCCGAGAACATCGACCGCGTACCCATTGAGTTTGTTCCCCGTAATTCACAACACAGCGGACGCTGTTGCATCCACAAGAAGCGCGCCGTGCTCAAGTACAAATCGCTCCCCCTCTTGGGCTACGACATGACCGACGAGACCGACGAACTGATGCCACTTGCCGATTACGCAAAGATGGCACTTGACCGCGACAAGATGAAAGACAACATCATGTGCGTCATCGACGAGGCATGTTCATCATGTGTGCGTACCAACTATGCCATCACCAACCTTTGCCGCGGATGTGAGGCCCGTGCTTGTGAACATGCATGTCCTAAGAATGCCATCGAGTTTGACCCCGAGACCTCACAAGGCCGAATCAACAACAAGATGTGCATCAGCTGCGGAAAGTGCTATGCAGCATGCCCCTACCACGCCATTGTATATATCCCCGTACCCTGCGAAGAGGCCTGTCCAGTGGGAGCCATCTCGAAAGATGAGTATGGAGTAGAGCATATCGACGAGACAAAGTGCATCTATTGCGGCAAGTGCATGAATGCCTGCCCCTTCGGTGCCATCTTCGAGATCTCTCAGGTGTTCGACGTCTTACAAGCCATCCGACGTGGCGAGGAGGTTGTAGCCATGGTGGCGCCCTCTATCCTTTCACAATACAATGCGCCCATCGAGCAGGTATATGGAGCCATCAAAGCCATCGGCTTCAAGGATGTCATCGAGGTTGCTCGTGGAGCCGAGGTGACAACTGCAAACGAAGCGCATGAATTTGCAGAGAAACTAGCCGAGGGCCAACCCTTCATGACCACCTCTTGCTGCCCCTCATACATGGAAATGGCTCGCAAGCATGCTCCCGACTTGCAGAAATATATTTCATCGACCTACTCTCCCATGGTCTACACCGCAGACATCGCGCATGAGAAACACCCCAACGCTAAACTCGTGTTCGTAGGTCCTTGTATTGCCAAGCGCAAAGAGGCACGCCGAGAAGACCTCGAAGGAAAGGTCGACTTTGTACTCACCTTCGAAGAGATACACGCCATCCTCAAGGGCATGAACATAGAGTTGGGCGAATCGTACGTGCATCCCGTAGACTGCAGCTCATGCCGTGCCGCTCACGGCTTTGCACAGAATGGCGGTGTCACAGGCGCTGTGAAGGAGTTTGTCGGTGATAAACTGGAATTCGCTGCCATACAGATAGCAGGTCTCAACAAGAAGAGTGTCGCTCTGCTCAAGGCTTATGGAAAGACCGGCAAAGCCCCTGCGCAATTCATCGAGGTCATGGCCTGCGAAGGAGGTTGCATCTCTGGTCCTAGCGTTCACACCGCCTATGGTGATGGAAAGAAGACCTTTGATGCCGAGCTGAAGAAGCGTTAAACCTACAGATAGGGTATAGAGTCCTACACTTTAAAAGAGCAAGGATGAGAAAGTTAGTCGAGCAGTTAGCTTCGGAGCACGAACTAGGAGCCTCAGCATTGGTAGCATTGCTAGACGGAGCCTCACGAGACCTCGACACTCTTCAACTCCTGCGTAATGCCGCTGTCCGAACGACACAAGAGCAGTTCGGACGCGGCATCTATGTGCGTGGACTCATCGAACTCTCCAGCTACTGCTTCAGAGATTGCCTCTATTGTGGGCTACGCCGCAGTAACCTAACCGCCGAGCGCTACCGCCTCACACAAGAAGATATTCTGACATGCTGCGATGAAGGCTACCATTTAGGATTCCGCACCTTCGTTCTACAAGGGGGCGAGGATGCCACTCACACCGACGAATGGTTAGTCCCCTTAGTCGCAGAAATAAGAAAACGCTATCCCGAAGCGGCCATCACCCTCTCGCTAGGTGAGCGCAGAGAAGCGTCGTACCAACAATTACACCAAGCAGGAGCCAATCGTTACCTCTTGCGTCACGAGGCTGCCAATAAAGAGCTGTACGATTCGCTCCATCCCCACAGCCAAGGGCTACAACACCGCATAGATTGTTGCAAGATGCTACAACGTATAGGCTACCAAGTAGGTATGGGCATGATGGTGGGTGTCAAAGGACAAACCATCGAGCACCTAGCCGAAGACCTGCTCCTCATGGCCACGATGCGTCCCGATATGGTGGGGATAGGGCCCTTCATACCTCACCCTGCCACTCCGCTGGGCAAAGAGCCTGCTGGTGACCTCCAGCTCACGCTTGCTACCATTGCCATCGCTCGCCTCCTTCTACCACAAGCGCTCATCCCCTCTACTACAGCCCTTGCGACACTATCACCCGCAGGCCGCACCGAGGGCATTCTCTCAGGAGCCAATGTAGTGATGCCAAATCTCTCACCTAGCAATGTGAGAAACAAATATGCCATCTACGCCAACAAAGCTGCTTGGGGGACAGAGGCTGCAGAAGGACTAGCCGCACTCGAGAGCGAATTGCAGGCCATAGGCTACCACATTGACTACGGAAGAGGAGATTCAATTCTACAGGTATAGTCCTCACTATTCGACAAGGAGAAGAGCCATCTACTTAAACATATAGAAAAAAGATGAAAGACTTAAGCCATATAACATACGATGTCAAGTCGACTCGCGCTGAGGAATTTATCCACGATGGCGAGATACGTTCCACGCTAGAATATGCCCGTGAACATAGCTGCGACAAGGAGCTTATAGACAAGATTCTCACCAAAGCCGAACTAGGGAAAGGCTTATCGCACCGAGAAGCTGCAGTACTCATCGAAGTGCGTGACCAAGAGGCAGAAGAGCGCATGTACACCATTGCTCGCCAGCTGAAGGAACGCATCTACGGCAACCGCATCGTCATGTTTGCCCCGCTATACCTCTCAAACCACTGTGTGAATGGCTGTGTATACTGTCCATACCACGCGCAGAATCGACACATTCCACGTCGCCGACTCACCCAAGAGGAGATACGTCGCGAGGTCATTGCCCTACAAGACATGGGGCACAAACGATTGGCGCTAGAGACTGGCGAACATCCCAAGATGAGCCCCATTGAGTACGTATTAGAGTCCATCAAAACGATCTACTCCATCCGTCACAAGAACGGAGCTATACGACGCGTAAACGTAAACATTGCAGCCACCACGGTGGAAAACTACCGTCTGCTTAAGGAGGCAGGCATTGGCACCTATATCCTCTTTGAGGAGACATACGACCGCACTACTTATGAACGCTTACATCCTACAGGCCCCAAAAGCGATTGGGCATACCACACCGAGGCGATGGACCGCGCCATGCTAGGCGGCATCGACGATGTGGGTATAGGCGCCTTGTTTGGACTTTCCAACTACCGCTACGATGTGGTCGGTCTGCTCATGCACGCCGAGCACCTGGAAGCGCGTTTCGGAGTGGGTCCACACACCATCAGCGTGCCCCGCATACGTCCTGCCGACGACATCAATCCCGAAGACTTCCCCAATGCAGTGACCGACGAGGTGTTCCGTCGCATCGTAGCGGTGTTGCGTTTGGCCGTGCCCTATACGGGTATGATCGTGTCGACTCGCGAATCAAAACGTTCGCGTGAACTGGTACTCGATGTGGGAGTATCACAACTGAGTGGAGGCTCGAAAACCAGCGTGGGAGGCTATGCCGAGGGCATAGAGGATGCCGAGGAGTCGGCACAGTTTGACATATCGGATCATCGCACCTTGGACGAAATTGTGGGTTGGCTGCTCGATTTGGGTTATATCCCCAGCTTCTGCACGGCCTGCTATCGCGAGGGCCGCACAGGCGACCGCTTCATGGCACTTGCCAAGAATGGGCAGATTGGCAACTGCTGTGCCCCCAACGCACTGATGACACTTGCCGAATACCTCGAAGACTATGCTTCACCGGAGGTTAAGAAGGCCGGCAAGCAGATGATAGAGCGATTAGCCCAAGAAATCCCCTCCGAGAAGATACGTGAGATTACCCACCGCCGTCTGCAAGAGATCGTGGAGGGCAAAAGAGACTTTAGATTCTAAAGGTCCACCCCAACCCCTCCCTCTATGGAGGGGCTTTGCGGACATCGCGGAGCCAACCCTAAGCACTAAACATTAAACTCTAAACAAAAATGGAGCGCACACATATCGCCATTCTCGGTCGCTGCAACGCAGGTAAGTCGACCCTTGTCAATCGCATTACAGGACAGGATGTATCCATCGTTTCAGATACCCGAGGGACGACAACAGACCCTGTGCAGAAGGCCATAGAGATAAATGGGTTGGGAGCTGCCACCATCATCGATACACCAGGTATTGACGATGACACCCTGCTCGGCAACGAACGAGTGGCACGCATCAGCAAGATGCTCGACAAGACGGACATTGCCGTACTGCTACTGACATCCGAGGAGTGTAACGCTGAAATAGGTCTGATAGAGGAGTGCCGCGTGAGGGAGATTCCCGTGGTAGCGGCATTGGCACACATCGACAGCATCGACGACTACCCTACCCTACAGAACACACTCAGCGAGCGATTAGGCCGCGAGGTCATTGCCATCAGTGCACTCACAGGAGAAGGCATAGACAATCTTATAGAAAAAATCGTCACACTTCGTTCCACAGAGGAGCGACTCATCACCGAAGGCTTCTGCCAAGCGGGCGACTGCGTACTCCTCGTAATGCCTCAAGACAAGTCGGCTCCCAAAGGACGCCTCATACAACCACAGGTGCAGACTATTCGCGAACTACTCGACCGAGGATGCACTCCCATCTGTTGCACACCCGGGCACATGGCAGAGACGTTAGCAGCACTCGTTGGGCCACCCAAGCTCATCATCACCGACTCACAAGCCTTTGCAGAGGTTTACAAGTTGAAGCCCACTGAATCGACGCTCACCTCATTCTCCATACTTTTCGCACGCTACAAGGGTGACATCAGCCTTTTTGTCGATGGAGCCAAAGTTTTGGATTCATTGACCTCCTCATCGCGCATCCTCATTGCTGAGGCCTGTACCCACACGCCTCAGCATGAAGATATCGGACGTGTAAAGCTGCCTCGTCTCTTGCGCAAGCGTTTCGGTGAAACGTTGCATATCGACATTGTAAGCGGAGCTGACTATCCGGAAGACCTCACCTCCTACGACCTTGTAATACACTGCGGTGCTTGCATGTTCAATCGCAAACACGTACTGAGCCGCATAGAGCGTGCCCGCCAGCAAGGCGTAGCAATCACCAACTATGGGGTCATACTAGCCACACTGACGGGCATACTAGAACGAGTCAAGATAGACTAATCAGCCACTGCTACAATCTGCTCCTCCCTGCGCATCTTGAATACAATCCACACCGCCACCACGATATAGGCAGCTGCACCGATGATACCTGTAGGCACAGGGCCTACGAAGCGCTCGTAAGCCATAGGGTCGGCAAGAAAGATGACGCCGATAGAGGCGGTACCATTCATCATGCCATGGGCAAACACGGCAGGCCAGCAGCTCTTGGTCTTCAGGGTGATATAGGAGAATAGCGTGCCTAATACGATACAAAACATACACATGACGATGATGCCCCACCATGGATAGCCAGGATAGTTCATACCATAGTTATGTCCCGCCACAATGATAGGCGCGTGCCAGATACCCCAGATGAAGCCGGTGAGCAGTACCGTCGGTAGGAACTTCATGCGCTCGGCCACCTTGGGCAACAGATAGCCACGCCAGCCCCACTCCTCGCCCAAGCAGGTGACCACATTGAGCAGCGGAGCTACCATCATCAAGAGTAATTGTACAATCCAAAACACCTTAGGTGATACGGGCAGCGTAGCCATCTGCGTGAGATAGCTGTCGAGCGTAAACTCGGAGGGGAACACCATAAAGTAAAGCAGCGCACCAAGGAGCGTCAGCACGAAGGGGCCGAACCATCCGATGAGGTAGTAGCGCACGTTGCCCTTCAGATTGAGGTGCAACATCGAGTTCTTGAAGCCCTCACGAGTAACGAGGCGAGTGATAAATACGCCCAAGGCAGGGAAGAACATCAGCACGGCAGTAAGAGCAGTGTTGATGAACTGCTCCTCTTGTGAGAGTGTAGCAGCATCGCGCCCAAGCACACGAGGCCAGATGATCCCGATGGTCCAGGCATAGGTGATCACAAAGGTGATGATGAGAAACAGCCAGATGCGGCGTGTCTCGAGATTGTTTGTTGTTTTCATAATGTTAATAGACCCACCTAAATCCTCCCTGAAGGGAGGACTTGCAGACATCGCTGCGTGATGGAATTTTGTTTTAGTTAAACATTGAGATTCTGTTCACGTTGTTTGAGTCCCCTCCCTCACAGGGAGGGTTAGGGAGGGTCTCCCTCTTTACCCCAAACAAGCACCAACTCACAAAAGGTATCCTGCGTAGCACCTCCCACAACACCACAGAGCCCACAAAGGTTGCGATGAGGGCAAGGGTATAGATAAGCCATACAGGCAGCGCTGTACCCTTAAGCCATAGGCAAGAGGCGGTGCAGACGGTCATGTGCACGATGTAGAGTCCATAGCTGCTACGAGTCATATACTGAGAGAAGAGTGTGGTGCAATTGTATCGGTGCTTGAAGAGCCCGAAAAGAGCCAACACCATAGACCAGCAATACATATTGCATGAGAAGCTCTGTAGCACCTCGGGCGAGGTGTAGTCAACTCCATAGTTGCACACGCAGAAGTATACACTCCATATCACAGCCAATAGACCAAACGTAAGGTATCGGGCAGCCAAGTAGTCGTGTATACGCTCCGATGAGAAGATATAGTAACCAACGAGGAATACTCCAAAGTAATAGATGGGACGATAGAGATTGAGCAATCCATCAAAGTTACCTACCTCATCTATCTGCGTCTGAGCCAGAAGGCCCAACAGGAGGAAGAAGCCAAGGAGCACAAAGCTTATCCCCTTGACAGAGAGCCTACCGAGCCACGCCTCTACCCTATCAGCATCCAGCACCTTGCGCACTACAAGAAACAGCAAGGAGAAGACATAGAGGTCTTGGATAAACCACAAGGGGCCCGTTCCACTAACCACAACGATAAGATATTTCACCACGACGGGCAAACCCTCGGGTAATACTCCACCACCCGCCTTCATATTGACTAAGCCCAGCACCCAACCGAAGAGGAGCAGACCGAGCGTAGAGGGGACGAGTAGTTTGCGCGAACGCTCTCGGCGAAACTCTTTCACCGTGCGATGCTGCAGTGCATAGCGACTCGAGGCACCTGCCAAGACGAACATCAGTGTCATAAACCAGGGATAGAATGCCGTGCATATCACATCTTGCCATTGATGCTCGCGAAAACCGCCAATGCCGCCAAAGACTCCTTGGGCGTTGAAGTTGTAAAACACGTGGTAGATGAGCACCAGTGCTACGGTCACCCAGCGCAGGTTGTCGATAAAGTAATAGCGTGGTTTCATCATAGATAGCCCCCCTCTGCCCTTTGGGCATCTCCCCCTCTATGGGGAGAACCATCCGGCATGGTTCTTTTATAAATTATTGAAATTATTACTATTTGGATACATCGCAGAGCCCCGCTCCCCATAGAGGGGGAGCTGTCCGTCAGGACTGAGGGGGTCTTTTTTTATTTCAGCAACTCCTGCGGATAGTTTATCACATACTGCGCACCATTATTCAAGGTCACCAAGGCCAGCTCGTTCTTATTTACGGCATACATTTGATACTTTCCTATATAAAAGCTCTCGAAGTACCCCGTATAACCCATCAGTCCACCATTGCCCCAATTCTTGATTGTACCTTTCAGTTCGCCCTTCAAGATGGGACGCACAGATTGGATATCGTCCAACAGCTTGTATCCGATGAAGAACTGTACCACGATGCGGTCCTTCTCGATGTAGAAGTAACGAGGGGTGCGTAGTGCCAAGAACCATATTACCGCAAAAACTATAGGCGTCACAATGCGGTCGGCCATGTCTCCCCCCACGAAATATACATCATATATAACATATACCGTGAGCAACACCACGGCAAGGGTCATGGCAATAACTTTCCAGTCTCTACGAAATCGGTATATCATAAGGCTTCCCCTTTCTTCTTTTTCATCCGCCCGCTCTTCTTCAAGGCCTCTGCAATGATCCATTGCAACTGCCCATTGGTAGAGCGAAACTCGTCGGCCGCCCATTTTTCAATGGCAGCCATCGTCTCGGCATCTACACGCAGAACGAAACTTTTGGTTTTATTATCTTTTTCAGCCATAATAATGAGAGACCCACCCCAACCCCTCCCTCTATGGAGGGGCTTTGCAGACATCGCGGACTAAAAGTCCTCCCTCACAGGGAGGATTTAGGTGGGTCTTCTTTTTTAATGATTCAACGTACCCGAGTTAATCACTGGCTGCGCAGGCTCATCGGCACAGAGCACCACGAGCAGGTTGCTTACCATGGCAGCCTTCTTCTCCTCATCGAGATCGACGATTTCCTCTGCTGAGAGCTTATCGAGCGCGAGCTTCACCATAGACACGGCACCATCGACAATCTTCTCACGAGCGGTGATGATGGCACTTGCCTGCTGACGCTTGAGCATGATGGCTGCAATCTCGGGGGCGTATGCCAAGTAGTTGATACGAGCCTCTACCACTTCGATACCTGCCATAGAGAGGCGCTCGTTGAGTTGCTCCACCAACTCCGAGTTAATCTCGTCGGCGCTTGAGCGCAAGGTGAGCTGCTCCTCTGTTGCCGTATCGGTATCATCGTAGGCATAACGACCAGCTACCTGACGTAATGCTGCATCGCTCTGCACACGCACGAAGTTCTCGAAGGCACGCATACGGCTTGCTACGGCTGTTACACCCGCCGTGGCACCTGCCATTGTCTGCGAGTCAATCTCGAAGAGTGCCTTATAGGTATCCTTCAATTTCCACACCAGCACCACGCCAATCATGATGGGATTACCTGTGAGGTCATTCACCTTGATAGGTTCGGGATTGAGGTTTCGAGCACGGAGCGACACCTTCTTCTTCTCCACAAAAGGATTAATCCAATAGAAACCTGCACGACGGAATGTTCCCTTATACTTACCGAAGAACACCATCACACGTGCTTCATTAGGTTCTTGTGTCATAAAGCCAATGAGGTGTATGACCCAAAAGACACCCAGCACAGCAGCAGTGACACCGCCCAAAACACTGTTGATATCTCCCTCCACCGAGGCCTTTATGAGCAATACCACAGCCGGTATCATCAGCAAGTTGAGCAACAAAGCCAAAAAGCCATTCATCACAAACCCTTTGTAATCTCTTTCTTTTGTTTCCATAATCCTAAATTTATCGGTTAAACAAATAATATCATTTTGATATCACAAAGATTCAATAAAAACACAGACATTTCCAAATATTTTCTGAAAAAAGTTTCTTCAAGAAGTAAAAAAACGTAACTTTACGGCAAAATCAAGACACCATGATACTCAAACTCTACGAAAAGAACAACTCACGCCGCGACATTGACCGCATCGTCGAGATACTGAACAATGGCGGAGTCATCATCTACCCCACAGACACGACCTACGCCTTCGGGTGTCATGCGCTGAAGGAGCGAGCCATAGAGCGCGTATGTGACATCAAGGGGATGGACACCAAGCATCACCTGCTCTCCGTCGTTGCACACGACATCAGCAGCGTGAGCGAATATGTGAAGATAGACAACGACACCTTCCGCCTCATGCGCGATAACTTGCCCGGCCCCTTTACCTTTATCCTCCCAGCCAGCAACCGACTGCCAAAGATATTCAAGAACCGCAGAGAGGTAGGCATACGTATCCCCGACAGCAACATAGCTCGTGAGATATGCGAAGCATTGGGAGCCCCCCTTCTCTCGACCAGCCTCAAGGTGGGCGAGCACGAGGATATCGAGTACATGACACAGCCCGAACTCATCGATGAGAAGTGGGGCAGCCATGTAGACCTCGTCATCGATGGGGGCGAGGGCGACACCGAGCAGAGCACCATCGTCAGCTGCGTAGGTGGCGAGACTGAGATTGTCCGTCAGGGCAAGGGCTGGCTACAAGACCTATAATACAGCACACTGCAACGCCTCTTTGTGAAGACCCTACGAGCCGTGCGGCGTATCTCCTCTGCGGTGACAGTACAGTAACGGGCAAGCTCATCTGCCAGCTCATTATCTTGGCCTATAAGTTCCATCTGAGCCATTGCTATGGCTCGATTAAGATAGTTGAAGTTGTTGAATGTACGCTCCGACTCAGAGCGGTTGCGCACCTTGTTCAGCTCCTCGGCATCGACGGGACTGCTCTTCAGTTCATTGAGCTCGGCCCACACCGCCTGCTCAGCTTGTTCCAGCGTGACTCCCTCAGCCGTACGCCCCATGACATAGACGAGACCTGCATCCATACTACCCTGTATATAGGCATCGATGGAGGTAAAGAGGCGTTGCTCGTGGATGAGACGACGCGTGAGACGACTCGACTGGCCTGCCGAGAGGAGGTCTGTGATGAGGTCACACACATGATATTCACTGCTCGTGCGCGAACCCATATGAAAGGCCATGACAAGCATATCTGCAGGCACAGCACGCTTCACGGTCTTCCGACGGAGGCGCTCCTGAGGAGGCTCAGGTGGAATCCTCCCTCCCGCTTCACCAAGAGAAGAAGAGGCATCAGTCGCGTTCTCTGTACGAGGATTCTCAATCGGGCCAAACCACTTCTCAGCCAACCTTATCACCTCAGCAAAAGAGATGCCTCCCACCACGGAGAGGATGGCATTGGAGGGTCGATAGTGGCGATCGTAAAAGTCCTTCACGGTCTCCAATGTCGCCTGCTCGATATGCTCGACACACAACCCGATGGTGGGCCAGCGATAGGGATGCACCTTATAGGCCAATCCGCGTATGAGATGTTGCACATCGCCATAAGGGCGATTGAGATGACGTTGCTTAAATTCCTCAATGACCACTCCCTTCTGCACCTCGACTCCCTCTTCTGTGAGAGCAAGCCCCCTCATGCGGTCCGACTCGAGCCAGAAGGCTGTCTCCACGTTGCTGCATGGCAGAGTGATGTAGTAGTTCGTCAGGTCATTGCTAGTCCAGGCATTATTCTCGCCTCCAGCAAGCTGCACATGCATATCATAGTTGGGGATATGCTCCGATCCTCCGAACATCAAGTGCTCCAAGAGGTGCGCATAACCCGTATGCTCGGAATCTTCGTGACGTGCACCTACATTATACAAAAGGTTTACTGCCACCATCTGCGTGGTAGGGTCTTCGTGATGCACGATGCGCAATCCGTTGGGGAGAGTATGGCGGTTCATTGCGAGTGGAATGTTAATATTGGATTTCTCTCACACGCTTGATGATGGCCGGCTCGATGGGGCGCAAACGTGCATCTACGGCACGCTTCTCTATCTTGGTGAGCACATCGAGCCCCTCGACGACTTCTCCGAAGACGGTATAGTATCCGTCAAGGTCGGCAGCGCCACCCACCGTGGTGTACTGCGACTTTTGCTCCTTCGAGTAGTGAAACTGCTTGCGCGTGGCCATCACCTTGTCCGTGTCTGCAGATATCTGTTTCTTTATCTCCCTAATCTTGGGCATGTAGCGCTTGGTGTCCTTGGTGTAGACGCGCAGTTGCTCCACATAGGGCGACGAGTTGGTGATAGAGTCAAACACCTCTTCGCGCAGCTTCTTATTGTACTTATTCTCTACATTGAAGAGCTTCGTGTCACTATACTTGAATCCCGTGACAAAATAAAAGTGTCCGCCCGACGACTTCTCCATCTGGTAGTAGCTAGCCATAGCTAGAGCGCCTCGCTTGTGATAGAACTTTTCGGGTTGTATCTCCTCAGGGATGGTGTAGTCGAGGTCATTATCACCTAGGGGCACATCACGCGAAGCTCCCTTCGACTTGGGGTCGCCCGCCTGTACGGTAAAGTTGTTCTGTATGCGGTAAAACTGTTGGTTGTCGTAGTAGCCTTTGCGTGCGAGCTTGACGAAGTTGTGCCGATGTAGCGGAGTCTCGCGATAGAGCTTGATGACGATATTGCCTTCGCTCGTTTCCATCAGCAGATATTGGTCGGCATCTACGATGACGGTATCGGTATCTTCAGGCTCTACGGGAGCGGTCTCTTTCTTCATATTTTGGCAAGCCCCGAGCAGGATCGAGGCAAAGAGAAGCAATGCAATCTTTTTCATGAGGGTATATCTGTTTGGTCAAGTTCTATTTCTTTGTTCTCTGTCACACTGAAGTCCACATTGAAGTAGCTTTCCAGCTCTTGCTCTGCAGTGTGGGCACTATTGTCGATGTCGCGGATGACCACCCCATTCTCCAGCAAGGCGATGCGGCCACACACGTCGGTCGTGTGGTTCAAGTTGTGGCTCGACACGAGGATCGTGGCTCCCGTCTCCTTGTTATACTCGGCCAGCACGTGCTTGATGACCGACTGAGAGGAGGGATCGAGGAAATTGAACGGTTCGTCCAGGATGAGCAGCGAGGGACGATGCAGCATGGCTCCGATGATGCCAACCTTCTGTTTGTTGCCACGCGAGAAGTCGCGGATGAGCTTCTTCTGCTCCAGCACCTCACCATTCATAAAGCGGGCAAAGGGTGTGAGTCGCTCGTCGACCTCCTCCTTCTTGAGTCCGAACACGCGGCCGAGGAAGTAGAAATACTCCTCAGGGGTGAGATAGTCGATGAGAAAACTGTCGTCGATGAAGGCCCCTGTGTGCTGTTTCCACTCTTCGCTCTTCGTCACCTCGATGTCGCCGACGCGCACTTCTCCCTCGTCAGCCTTCAGGAGGTCGAGGATGAGACGGAAGAGCGTGGTCTTGCCGGCTCCGTTGTTGCCCACGAGGCCGAGCATGGTGCCTGGCTCGATGACGTAGTTGTCTATGTTGACGGCGACCTTCTCGCCGAACGCTTTCTTGAGATTGTTGATGGTAATCATATGGAGATGTGTCTAGTGTTGTTTATTGAATAGGCTATCCAAGGAGATTCTAGGGAGTCCTAGGAAAACTCCTAATAAATATCAGTTATTCGTTATCGAGGCGCGGAAGCCCTCCATGTTCTCGTATCTCCTCGCCATGAACCGCTTGTAGATATTGCGTAGCCATAGCGGATGAGTGAGCGTAAAGGCCAGCCCTATGCATAGGACGACGAGCAAAGCCGTAGTCTCACTGAGCAAGGTGATGAGCGGTTGTATGATGATGACTGGGCCAAAGAAGCCTGCCATGATGATCATCGTCTGGAAGAAATTGCCGCCGCTGTTCTTGCCCGTGAGCTTAGTGTTGAGGTTGAGCGTGAGCTTGTTGTACACGGCCAGCTGCATCAACATCCAGAAGGTAAAACCACTGGTGAGAAAGAAGCAAGCCAAGGCGCTGAGTAGCGAGATCTTACCCTCGGTGATAGGCAGTATCATAATGACAAGCGGGATAAACAGCAAGGCACACTGCACGTAGTACTTGGCACGCAGCAGGTTGAGGATAGATTCCTTGCGACTCATCAACCCGTCGAGGTAGTTGCCCTCGTAGCTCATCGTCTGGCTCAGCACCAGCACGCCCAGCACGGCAAAGTTGTAGATAGTGACAAAATAGCGCATGAAGGTGCCGTCATAGACATCGGTAAAGGCCAGCAATGCACTGAACATCAGCATGATGCCCAGTCCCATGTAGAATTGTGAGCGGGGCACCTTGTTGCGGGTAAGCAGTTTGATCTCGAGACGTACATACTCGCCCACCTCGCCGAAGCGGTCGAGGAACTTGTATTCAGACACCTTCTTTATCTTCTTCACCACCTCCGTCTTCGACAATTCCTTATACACCACGCGCTTCTGCAACATGTGACATAGCCCAAACATGAGCACTATGGCAGCTATAGTACCGAGATAGGCCTGCCACTCCCACAGGAAGAACCCCTCGCCCAACTCCATACAGAAGTTGCCTATATAGTTGGTCTCAGGCACGAGCAGCCCCACAATCAATAGGGCATACACCGCGATGGGGATGAGCACATAGAGGATGTGTTGGTTCATCAGTGTACGGCATGCGATGTGCCAATAGTTGTTCATCAGCATCAGGAGCCAATACCCCACGAGGAAGCCCAGCACACCCACGAAGCCGAAATATTTAAACAATGTGCCGAAGCCGAAGGGCACGAGCATAAACATCCATATCAAGTTATTGATGCTCATCCCACTCATCAACAGGTAAGTACGCAACACGCGGTTCTTACCCACAGGCAGCAACACGAGCGGCTTGATCTCCTGCACTGGCAACTTGGTCATGGTGAAACGCATAAGGAAGTCAGCCATAAGCAGATACGCCATACCTTTATTCAATATATGGTAGGGCTCCATACTCGGGAATATCTCGCTGAATAGTCCGATAAACAAGAACCCGAACATCACGAGATACACCAGCCAAAGGGCTATGGCAAAGCCCATGAAATACTTGGCAAAGCGGTTTTGGTCATACATCGGGTGCCGCTTGTCAGCCACCTTGCGTAGCTGACGCAGTTCACGGAAGAGGGCAAACGAAGATATCATAGCATACTATCATTTTTCGCTAAACAAAAGCAAAGATACAATCTTTTGTCCGATATGCGATACATTTTTTATATTTAATATTTGTTTTTTATTAATTTATATTTACATTTGCATTGTCTATTACCTTGTTACTGAAGACACTCACTTTTAAAAAGCAATATTATGAAAAAGTTTTTGATGAGTTTTATGGCTATCATCGCCATTGCTGCTGGCACGAGCACATTGTCAGCTCAAAGTCGAGAGTACATTAGAAATGCTATCTCTGAGTGGGGTGAATGCAGAAACGTTGCCATCACAAAAACCAACGGAGACCTTGCCCTATACGGGCGGAATGGTTGTGCTCGCTCAGGATGTCCTAGAGACCTTAACGACGCCATTGTCGAGCTCCACGATGATGGTGAGTACATAGACGACATCCAGCTAACCGAGGATGGAAGCTGGCTCATTCTGTATGGCGACAATGGCCTAGTATGGGACGATATACCTTACTCATTGGAACGTAAGCTTAGAGAATACCACGACATGCAAGAGGTCATCACATCAGTGACCTTCAATGATGCGGGCAATTGGATCGTGATCACAACAAACTACTTCTCATCTTCTCACTCGGAGGTCAACGAGTGGCTGAAAGATGGCAACGAAGAGTATGGCCAACTATGGGCAGCTTGTGTTACAGACGATGCCATCGTTGCTGTTTTTGAGGATGGATACAAATTTCTCGGCAATGTACCCGAATCGCTGAAGAAAGCGCTGAGAGAGACCAATCTCGACGTTTATCGTCTAAAGATAGCAGGAACATCTTGGTTCTTTGCTGACAAAGATGGCAACTATCGTTACAATATGTAATTTTTCGATAAACAACACTAAAAGAACAGAGACACCCTCAGCTGAGGATGTCTCTCTTTTTAAGATAATAATAGCCCTTACTAGTTTGCCCCCGAGAGGATAATGGCACCGAGGCCAGCGAGGAAGAAGACAAACATGAGCGTCAGGAGCCAGCCCACAGAGCGCGGAGCGCCCTTAAACTCCTTCCATACAAAGATGCCCCACAACGCAGCCACCATGGGAGCGCCCTGCCCCAGGGCATAGGAGATGGCAGCACCCGCCTTGCCTGCAGCGATGTAGCTCAGCGCCGTGCCCAATCCCCAGATGACGCCACCCAAGACACCCACCATGTGTGTGCCGAGCCCACCACGGAAGTACTGGGCATAGGTCACGGGACGTCCCTCGAAGGGGCTACGCATCACGATGGTGTTGAACACCAGATTGCTGACGAAGATGCCCACAGCAAAGATGAAGAAGGCCGAGTAGGGTGTGGCCATGCCAGGCGTGGGCGACTCGAAGTTGTTGAGATCCATGGCAGCCGCCACAAATCGGTAGAAGAACGACATCAGCACACCGGCAATGACCGCCGTCCACACCCCCTTCTGGTTGCGGCTCGCGCCACCGCGCTGCACCTTGCCCGAGGCCACGGCATTGAGGATGATGGCTACCACCACCAGCGCCACACCGAGGAAGAGCACCATGGGGTCGCCCTTGGGAGCACCGGCATAGTTGACAATCACTCCGAGCACCAGCGCTATGCCCACACCCAAGGGGAAGGCCACCGTCATGCCAGCCATCGAGACCGCAGCCGAGAGCAAGATGTTGCCAAGGTTGAATACGGCACCACCGATGAGCGCACTGGCATAGTTGCCCAGCGTCACCTGCTTCAGGTCAGTGATGAAGCTACGACCAGCGTCGCCCGTGCTACCCAGCGTGAGGCCCAAGAAGATGGAGAACAGCAGGATACCGACAACATAGTCCCAGTAGAAGAGTTCATAGCGCCAGGTCTTCCCGGCAAGCTTCTGTGTGTTGGCCCACGACCCCCAGCAGAGCATGGTGACAAAGCAGAGCACCACGGCCAACAGGTAATTGTTAACGATAAACATAACGACGATTTTTAAAAAGTTTGGTATTTTGTTTTTTGGAGGGAGTTAAGGGGAGAATCTATTAAGGAGTTAGAGGGAGTCCACCACCTCCCTACGATAGGGTAGCGACGACTGAGCCCCCATGCGAGTGACGGTGATGGCAGCAGCTCGATTGGCAAACTCCACCGCCTCGGTGATGCCACGTCCCTCGGCCAGTGCCACACACACGGCGCCGCAGAAGGTGTCGCCCGCCGCCGTGGCGTCAATCGCCTTCACCCTGAGCGCCTTCACCTGATGATAGGCACCCCGCTCTCTGATGAAGGCTCCCTTAGAGCCCAACGTGATGACCACGTTCTCCACTCCCTTGTGGCAGATGATGTCGGCCGCTCGCGCCACACTGTCCATGTCTGTGATTTGTATGCCCGAGATATACTCTGCCTCCGTCTCGTTGGCGATGAGCATGTAGAGGCATCGCATGAGCGACTCCGTCAGCGGATGTGCAGGGGCAGGGTTGAGCACCACGCGCTTACCCGCCCTGTGAGCTATCAGCGCAGCATGCTCGACGGTCTCCATCGGTGTCTCCAGCTGCATCAGGACGATGTCGCCCTCCTCCACGACCCTCTGGGCACGATCTATGTCCTGCGGCGTGAGGTGCGCATTGGCACCCGAGGCCACGGCGATGGAGTTCTCGCCCCGCGCATCGACGAGGATGAGCGCCACGCCCGAGGGATGCTCCTTGTCCACCATCACATGGCGGGTGTCGATACCCTCGGCCCTGTACTGATCCACCGAGCGCACTCCGAAGGGGTCATTGCCCACCTTGGCCACAAAGGTCACCTTGCCACCCAGCCTTGCGGCCGCCACCGCCTGATTGGCTCCTTTGCCGCCTGCGTTCATGAAAAACCTGCCCCCCAGCAGCGTCTCCCCAGGCAATGGGAGGCGCTCCATGCTGATCACCATGTCGGTGTTGCAGCTACCCACGACAACTATCTTTTTACTCATACACAACATATTATTAAAAGGTTTACACTAATCCCACACACGATGGGCAATGAGAGCAACAATGCGGGAGACAAAAATGTTCGCTTCTGCCAACTCCATCTAGCACTTGCGGTGAGAACATCCTTTCCCTTTCGAAAAAGAGCCATCGAGCGCAAGTTTCTTTGTTTTTCACATAGTCCATTTCATCTGTTCCTGTTTTTCTCCGCTCTTGCGCCTGCAATGGCGATTTATCGTAGGTGCGGCCGCGGATTTTCGCACCTGCGGTGCGAGCGGATCGCAGGTGCGTGAGGGAGTGCGTCGTGATGCAATGTACTCAGTTACTCAGTTACTCAGTTGTTTTTTTTTGAGTATGGAGATAGGGTAAAAGTAGGGATTTTGATAAAGCATATATAGATAGTATAATAGATATAGATATAATAATAATATATATATACATA
>JAFZFN010000021.1 GCA_017555875.1 Bacteroidaceae bacterium | reverse complement strand
CATCGTTACACTCGCGTTTTCCTCCGGGGTGTGTACATTCGGCTTTGCCGACAAGCTGCGAGAACTCCTTTCGATGCAGCCTGCTTCGTGAGATTCGTGAGATCTGCGTGAGATTTAAAAGAATTTGTGTACAAAGATTAGCTACCTTAGAGGGACAATTCTTTCTAATTAGTCTCACTAAACTCTCAACCCTAAACAAATGATACAATCCCTTACCAAAAGCGAGCTTGCCCAGCTCTACTTCCCCGGTGCACCGCGCTCCTCAGCCCTGCGCCTACTGCACAAGTATATCACCTCGGCTCACGGCCTGCTTCCTGCCCTCGAAAAGGTAGGATACCAACGTGCCTCGCGCAGACTCACACGTCGACAAGTTCAACTGATCTTCGAGTATTTGGGGGAACCGTAGATTTAAGTTTTTGAATTTTCCTCACAAGAAAATGGTACGGGAAATTTGTTGTTTTACCAAATATTGGTAACTTTGCAAAAAAATAGTGCAGATATGAGAACGACATCAGTAGCACTCGGAACTTATTTCGAGAATTTTATCCGTACGAAAGTTGAGCAAGGACGTTACAACAATGCCAGTGAGGTCATTCGTGCCGGGCTGCGTCTGCTGGAGGAGAGCGAGAGCCAGCTGCAAGAGTTGAAGATGGCCATTGCCGATGGTATGGATAGCGGCATTGCTGAGGACTTTGATCCTAAGGAACACTTGAAATCACTGAAAGCGCGACGTACCAATGGCTAAGAGGTACCATTTTACCAACAAAGCCGTCGAGGACCTCTCAGACATCTGGGAATACACCCTCGAAGCATGGTCAGAACGGCAGGCCGATGCATACTACAATATGCTCATCGGTGCGTGCCAGAAGATAACGGAAAACCCACAGCTCTTCGGCACGCGATACGAAGAGATTGCCGAGGGGCTGCGCGGATACAGAGCCAACAAGCATATCGTCTTTTACCGTATCTTGCCCGAAGGAGATGTGCTCGTCATCAGAATCCTACATCAGCGTATGGACTTGAAACGTCGCATGCTTGACGATTAATACCGCCTACAGTTTCTAATCACCACCAAAAAAATCAGAGCCGTCCGATTTCCCTAACGGACGGCTCTGATTTTTTTATTGCAGGGCTCTGATAATCTTGCCAGACAGCTCCGATTTGTGGGCAGTTCCTGATTTCGGTTGTCAATTGCATCTATCTACTATGTACAACGCGTACACCCTGCCACCCGTTTTCCGAACCTATTTAGGAAATAAATAATTAATTATATGACTACATTATACATAATTATTTAATTATTGCATATAAGAGTTCCAAAAGTAGGTGGCAGGGTGTACGCGTTGTACGCATAAGTAGGCTGTTCAGCGATTAGAATGGTAATTCAGTCTGCATATTCTCGGGCTCCTCTTGAGCGGTATCTTCATCCGAACTTTCGGTAAACTTGCCCATATCTTTCTGTTTGCGCTCGATGTCAGCAAAGGGGACCTCTATCACGCGGTATCCGCGTAGGTTACCGGCTCGTGTGCGCTCATAGCCCATAGAGAGCAGTGCATTGCCCACCCGAATGGCACTCAACCGCTCCTTCACGCTGCTATTGATGCGCTCCAGTATGTCGGTAGCCGTGAGGAACTTGCATTCCTCACCCTGCAGGGGACGACGGTAGTACTTGTTTATCAGTTCCCACTCCTTGTTAGGTGCCTCAAACTCGGTGTTGCGACGGTTGATCTCGGCATTCTCCTCCTCGTCGAACCAGTAGCGGAAGCCCTGCCGCCATAGAGCGTAGGCTTGGGCATATACCCCCTCGTAGCCGAAGTCGTAGGTCTGCGGTGGCACGATGCTCTCGACCTCGAAGGTGAGGAAGCGTCGGTTACCCGTGTGGTCGGTGAGGAAGAAGCGGTTGTTGCCCGTGGCACAGAACGAGGCGATGTGGCGGTGAAACTCGTTGAACTCGCCATACGACCTACGCTCATTGATGGTGCGCATGGTGGTGATGGCCTTGAGCTGGTTGAGGTCGCGCTGCTTCATGTTGTCAATCTCTTCGAGGCATACGAGTCCCGACTGCGCTATCTTGAAGAGATCGTCCTTGGTGATGCCCGAGTTGCTCATCAGCTTGGGCAGGAAGTACTGGCGCAACTCGGGTGGCAACAGGTAGTGAAACCACGTGCTCTTATAGCTGCCCTGCCGACCGATGAAGACGAGTATCTCGTGGTTCACCTCCTCGGGGTCGAAGATGGCGGCGATGAAGGCCACGAGCCATTTCTTGAAGCAACGGACAAAATACTCCTGGTCACCCTTCACCGTGACCGACGAGGCGAGGCGGGCGATGTGGTCGGTCTCTCCATCCCACGGCTGTAAGCTGCTGATATACTCCTCGAAGGGGTGATAGCGGGGCGAGAAGTCGCTCTTCACCACGGCCGAGATATCCTGCCGCACTACCCTTACGCCCAGCTCCTTGCTCAAGGCACGCCACAGCGAGTTGCGATCATCGTCGGTGAATTGGCGGAATGAGGGTTGAGAGTTTAGTGTTGAGTGTTGAGGGTTTAGGGTGGGCTCCGCGATGTTTCCCTGCCGGATGGTATTTCCTTCAACTCTAAACTCTAAACCCTCAACTGAGGCTTCCCTCACCTCCACAAACCCCGTCACCACATTGCGGCGTAGTTGTACGCGCTCAGCAAGGAATGCCTCTATCTGCGCTACCGTTGCCTGTTTGTCGCTGCCAGTTCTTGGCATCCGCGCCGTGCCATGCTCCTCGGTCTGCGCATAGCATGAGCGCACGATGGCCTCCACTTCGAGGGTGTTGTAGTCATCAAACCTATTCACTGCCCACTCTCGGCACTCCTCTTCGGGCACTCCGTAGCGGTTCATCTCGTAGCAGAAGGCACTCACATACTTGTTATAGGTGCCTGCTTCGTACACGATGCCACGCTGCTCCAGCTTACGCTGCACCAGGCGCTCCACATCACCGACCTTACACCTCTTCACTCTTCCCTTTTCACTCTTCCCTCCCTTCGGTCGTCCAACAGGCTTCTTCTCTTCTAACTTGACGATAAAAGGAGTGGCATCAGGGTTATAGTACAGGCTCTCATCATAGGCGATGGTACTGATGCGTCCAATGTTCTTGCACTGGCCATCGGTGGCAAGGCCGGTGAGGTTCTGGTAATACTCGTTGATTTGGAGGAATGCTTGTTTGTAGTTAGAAGACGATAACGTTAACGATGACGATAACCTAGGCTCCGCAACCTTTCCCCATCCGGATGGTTGGTTTTCGTTTTCGTTATCGTCATCGTTGAAAACATACCTCACCAATATTCTCACCCCCTCCCCCGAAATCGTAGTATAAGCGAGCAGCGTATGCTCATCACCCCGCACCTTCTCCAATACAGAAGGTATGTTTTCTTTTCCAATATGATCAATATCCACCAGCGAGAATCCTGTAAACTCCACAATGTGTTTCTGCTGGCGGCCACCCTCAAAGCGTGCTGCCACGCCGAAGCTGGTCATCATCTTCTTGTAACGACTGGCACCCTGCTCATCGCCCGTGGCACGGGCATGGCGGTGCTTCTCGGTAAGGTCGCGCACCGACTGATCGGTACGCATCATCGTCACCAATTCCTCGAGGGTGACAGGTCGCGGCTGCGTATCGTGCACACCGCGAAAGAGACTTAGTTGTTGCATAGCGTTAAAATTATGGTTACATTTACGCTGCGAAGTAAGCCAATCTGCCGTGTATGACCAAGAAAATAACCGATGGGTTATAAATGGGTTATAAATTGATTATACGACAAAGATTTGGAGGTATCAAAAACAATTCCTATATTTGCAACATAATAAATATAGAATCCTATGCCCGAAGTATTCCGATTTTATGGTTTTTCATTTTTCTTCTATAGCAGAGAGCACGAGCCCATCCATGTACATGTGGAGGGAAATGGTGGAATGGCCAAGTACGATTGGGATGGTAACGAGTTTGTGCTGCGAGAGAAGATGAACATCAAAACTAACGATATGAAAAAGATAAAGGCCGTCATCGATGAAAATGCCGACCTTATCATAAAGCATTGGAACACCCACTTTAATCATTAAGCCCTATGAAAATAACTGAGATATGGTTCACTGCCGACCACATATATGGCAGAGATGAGGAGGGCCGCGAGTACCGTCAATCACTCCTCTGGTATCCCAAGTTGCGTACCGCATCCGATGCTGAGCGTGCAGAATACACTTTCGGCTTTGGTGGCATACATTGGCGTGGGCTTGATGAAGACATCAGCTTCGAGAGTTTTGTCTACGAAGACAGCGAGCCGTCGCCAATGCAACGCTTCTTCCTTACCCACAAGGAAATCAATGTTGCAGAGATTGCCCGACTCGTCGGCATCAATCCCACATTACTGCGAAACTACATCAACGGATTCAAGAAACCCTCACCCGAACGCGAGAAAGAAATCCTCACGTGCATTCACAAGCTGGGTCGTGAGATGATGGCAGCCTGCTTCTGACCTCACACATCTCCTCCAACACCCTTACCGTTTCCCTCATCAGTCGGAAGCGCTCAGGCGAGCCGTGATATAAGGCATCGTACCGCCATGTGTCGAGAGCATCCATGTAGCGTGTCTGCGACAACTGCTTCAGCGTGCTCTCCGTACATGGCACGCGCAGCCCTTCGGGGAAGAGCTGCGCGATACGTTCAGTGAATTCGTGGTAGCCCACCGGCCACCTATGAAACCTTACGAGTACATGGTATATCGCCCACCACTGATATTTATGTCTTACCAGGTAACGACCATCGGGGGCTTTGCACTCCATTAATTTTCTCAACGCTAACGTTAACGATGACGCTGATGTTAACTTGGGTTTCGCGATGTCATACCCCCTCCGCTCTGTCTCTTCGTTCCTTCGCTCGTCCCCCTTAAAGGGCGACAATTCT
>JAFZFN010000020.1 GCA_017555875.1 Bacteroidaceae bacterium | reverse complement strand
CAAACGCGAGGAGGGCAGCAAAAAGCATAGTAAACTTTTTCTTCATTTTTTTAGTTGATTAGTTATTAAATAGATTAATTAAAAAAGGTTTCCGTTCGTGTTGGTCGGCACGCGGTGCGCACCGTATGTTTTCATAGCTCGATAGGCATTATAAGTTGTTATAATACAGTTTGTTATCTCTTGTTTTTATTGTACATCTCCTGCGGGGAGATGCGAAATGGCCCAATAGTATACTAAATATCAGCTAATTAAAGCAACTTTTGCAGCAAAAAAAACGATAACAACAAGCCTCACACGGAATTTATTTATGGTCTCCCACAGACAAATCAGACTTTACAGACTTCGTAAGTCGCTTCGCGCTTGCATTCGGCGCAGCCGCCAGCTGCGAGCGTAACGATGCAGGCATCTGTGTAGTCTGTCAAGTCTGTGGGAGAAAACTAACTCAGCATAAAGGACAGGATAAAATTCTGTGTAATCAGTTAAATCAGTTGAGAAAATAAAATTCGTGAAGAATCGTGCCCATTTGTGGGCAATAATATATATATAAGGTGTCGTGCGCACAAGATTATCAGCTCACGAAACGAAGTTCGCCGCCCGTAGGGGCTGAAGGCAATTTACACGAATCGACACAAATCCTCTATCCGTGGGAGAAAGATCCGAGCCCACCCAAGCGAGAAAACCTTCTCGCCGTGGTTGGCAAAAAAATGTGTCCATCTCCTAATAAAAATCATCCTTTTTTGTTGCGCAACTCTCAAACAATTAGTAACTTTGCGCCCGAAATAAAATCTCCCCGCAGGAGATGTGCAGTCGTTCGCCCCTCGTTTTTAGGGGCGAAAATTGTCTGAAATCAGGTTACAAAAGTTCATAAATGGGTTGGCAATGGCACAGCGCAGCGAGAGCAGAGTCAAGCTTTCTTGAGCTCTGCCGAGCAAGCAAGCCATCATGTCTTCATAATGGCAGAGCTCGATGCTCTATATTATATAAAGGTGTGGGGTTTGCCGAAGGGCAACGGCAGCGCTGCTGAAGCCTATCGGCAAGGTTGCTGAAGGTGATCGGCAGCGTTACCGATGGGCATCGGTAAATAGAATGTACCTCTTCAATCAGGGAATACACATTATAATTTTTCTCGAATGAACGACCTTGTTTTTTATCTCAATTAAAGATGAAAATTTCACGCGAATCTCGCGAATCACGCGAAAACATACATTGCTGTCGCTCGTATGTTGCCGTCCGGAAGGCAAACGCGAGTGAAACGATGCGTTTTTCGCGTGATTCGCGAGATTCGCGTGAGCAAAAAACAGCGTGAGGCTTCGAGGACGGATCGGCTCGTCCTATCTGTTTTCTGAGCAATCCGTAGTTCTTTAAGGAATATCTCTGCCAAAGCCAACCTATTTATGAACTTTCGTAACCTGAAAAGTGGGGGGGTGTCTACAAATGTAAACCGCCTTCTCACGGAAAAGGTCCGATGAGAAGGCGGTTTTTGGGATTTATCCAGTTGCTACTGTCTTACTCAGCCAAGATGCCGAGCTCGGCACCAGAGGCGA
Source organism: Bacteroidaceae bacterium (assembly GCA_017555875.1). Taxonomy (GTDB): domain Bacteria; phylum Bacteroidota; class Bacteroidia; order Bacteroidales; family Bacteroidaceae; genus UBA1189. The sequence continues at coordinate 31,796 of JAFZFN010000020.1, read as the reverse complement.
AGTCGTCGCCAGCCTGTGAGCTGAGTGCGGTGAAGCGGATGTAACGTGCTTTGACGGGCTTGTCGAGCATCACGCGCTTGAGCTTGTTGTCGTTGGCGAAGGCGCCCTCGGCTACGGGCTCGCTCCAGTTCTTACCATCGTTGGATACCTGGAGGCGGTAGTTCTTGATGTTACCGTTGTTGCCGTTCTGGCGGGGCAGGTAGGTGAAACCGGTGATGGTCTTCACCTCGCCAGCGTCGAGGTCTACCCAGTGGGGATACTTAGCCACGGTCACTGAGTACATGGTGTGCCAGATGGTGTTGGGGTCGTTGTCTACGAGGTGGCGTGCATTGCCCTCGCCAGACTCCTCGCTACTGGTGAAGATAACCTCGGTGTTGATCTTCTCGATCTTGGCGTAGGTCATGGTCACCTTGAGCTCGGGCTTCTCCTTATAGTAAGCGGTGATGGTACCACCGTCACGGAAGGGGATGGGCTCGGTATACTTCACGGCCTTAGCCTTGCGACCAGTGCCAATCTTGTACATCACGGTAGCACCCTCGATGCCGCTCTCGATGGCGATGTCGCCATTCTTCTGCTGGGTCATGAGGAGGGGCTTGTCACCTGCGGTAGCCACGTCTACGCCACCCTTAGCGTCGGCAGGACGGATGATGAAGGCCATGCGTGTGGGAGCACCGAAGGCACGGTCGTGTACGAGCGGACCACCCTGACCGCATGAGTTACCACCAAGACCGGTCACTACGGCGTCGACGGTGAGGTAGGTCACGTCGCTCTTGGGCAACTTGTGAGGGTGTGATGCCAAGGTGAGATCCATAGCACTGTGTGCGAGTGCTGATACAGCATAGGGAGCCTCATTCACTACGAGCATACCCTTGCCGGCAGCGTTGGTGAGCGATGCCCAGCGGGTCTCCTCGTGGTTACCCATCTGCATGGGCTTGGGCCAGTTGTCGAACTGCTCAGCCACGGTAGAGGCAAACTGCTCGATGAAGGCACCTGTCTTACGGTCATTGTAGTTGTCCACAGGACCACGGCCATAGTAGTTGAACTTCTCATACTCGGCAGGTACCTGCATCTCATAGCCGAGGCGTGCAAGCACGAGTGAGGGGTTGTTTGATGTGATGGCCGACTGCAACTCGATAGAGCCGTCGGGGTATATGGTCCACACCTGGTTGGTGGTGAACTTGAAGTCGTTCTCACCGAAGGGCAGCTGAGTCTGCTCTACGAGTTCGTGGATACCGCTGTCGTAACGGCCATTCTGGCTGTTGAGGCGGGCACCATTGGGAGCCTGTGATACTACGGTGAAGGTGAGCACTACAGAGCCGTCCTTATTAAGAATGGTGTTGGCATCTACCGCCTTGTGTTGGAGGTTGTGGAGACCATTCTGGAACCAGGGCTGGTAGCACCAGTTGTCGTTGCTCACGAAGGCGCGGAACGCGTTGAGGCGAGGACCGCCACCGGCAGCGATGACTACCTCGTCACCATAGGTGAGCTGGTGGATGGTACCCTGAGCCATATCGAACTGTACCTCGAAGCCGTTGCCCTTGATGGTTCTGATGTTATTTTCGTTCATTGCACCCTGCAACTTGTCGCCAGCAGCCACGGTGTTGATAGCAGGCTTCACGCCAGCAGCCTTCACGGCCAACTGCTCCTCGAACTGGGGATAGCCCTGCTTAGCCCAAGGCATGTCGTGGCCGAGGAGGAACTGCACCTTCACGAAGTACTCGCCATTGGCATCGAGTGATGCAAAGTCGTAGGGGAGGCGGTAGGTAGCCTTTTGGCGGGGCTGAACAGCCATGCGGGGACCCTGTACGGGCTGGTTCTCCTGGATGCACTTACCGTCCTTCCAGAGTGACCATACGATCTCGTAGTCGTTGAGGGGAGTGTAGTAGTTCTTGTTGAAGATCTCTACGAGGCCCTGCTCTACGTCGAGCATCTTAACGCCTACGTACTGGTATACCTTTTTCACTTCCCAATATTGGGGCTTGGGTTCGCGGTCACCGAAGATGATACCGTTCATCACGAACTGGCCATCGTTGGGGGTGTCGCCGAAGTTACCACCGTATGCGAGGTAGCGTGTGCCATCCTTCTCGTAGTTGTACATGGATTGGTCTACCCAGTCCCAGATAGCGCCACCGCAGAAGAAGTTGGTGCTCTCGATAGCCTCCCAGTAGTCGATGAGGTTACCTACGGCATTGCCCATAGAGTGAGCATACTCAGAGATGTGGAAGGGGTACTTGATGCCATACTTACCAGTCACGGCACCCTGTGTCCAACCGATTGAGGGGTACTGGTTTGAACCCATATCTACGATATCATTGTTACGCTCATACTGCACGGGGCGTGTAGCGTCGAATGCCTTGAGGGCCTTGTAAGCCTCTACGAAGTTATTACCGGGACCAGCCTCATTTCCGAGCGACCAGATTACTACGCAGGCGTTGTTGATGGTAGCGTGAGCCATCTCCATCACACGAGCCACGTGAGCCTTTCTCCACTCCTCGGGGTGTGAGATTGAAGCCTCGCCGTAGTAGTACTCGTGGCTCTCGATGTTAGCCTCGTCCTCGAGGTAGATACCATACTTGTCGCAAAGGAAGTACCAGTAGGGGTCGCAGGGGTAGTGTGAGTTGCGCACGTGGTTGATGTTAGCACGCTTCATCATCATCACCTCTTCCTCCTGCATCTCACGAGTGATAGCGTGACCCACTGCAGGGTGGCTCTCGTGACGGTTCACACCCTTGAGTTTCACGGGCATGCCATTGATGTAGTAGTAGCGACCAGCCAAGCCGAACTCATCGTCCTCGGCCTTGGTGTCCTTGATCTCCACCTCGCGGAAACCTACGATGGTAGATACGGTCTCGAGCACCTTGCCCTTCTTGTCGAGCAACTCGGCTACGAGCGTGTAGCGATAGGGAGCCTCGGCAGTCCACTTGCGGGGCTCGGTTACTGTGAATGAAGCAGAGAGCACACCTTTACCTTCCAACTTTGCCAAGTCGGCAGTGAGGGTGTTGCTATACTTTACAGCCAAAGTGTTGTTATCATCGTAAAGCTCGTGCTGATAGAGCGAGTAACGCATCTGCAAGCCCTTCACGTTCTTCTTCGAAGCATTGGTAAGCTCAGCAGTGATATTAAGTTTGCCATCGCGATAGTTCTCATCGAGGTCGGGCTTCACCACGAGGTCGCGGATGCGTACCTGCGGACGGCTCTGGATAGCCACAGTACGGAAGATACCGGGGAGGCGGAACATATCCTGTGCCTCAAGGAACGAAGCGTCTGATGAGCGGTATACCTCAACAGCCACGGTGTTCTCACCCTCCTGGAGGAACTTGGTGATGTTGAACTCAGCTGCATTACGTGAGTTCTTTGAGAAACCTACATAGTGACCATTGATCCAGAGGTAGAAGAATGAGTCCACACCGTCAAAGGTGATGAACACCTCGCGGCCATTCCACGATGCGGGCACCTCGAATGTGCGGAGGTATGAGCCCACCTCGTTGCGGTGGTTATAGGTGGTCCAGTTGGTAGGAGGTGTACGCATCACACCACCTTTCCAGTCGCCCACTGCTACGCGGTGCTGGAAGATCACGGGCTGATTCACATAGATGGGGGTACCATACTTCTGTGTGCCATCCTTCTGGATACCGGCGATGTTCCATGATGAGGGTACGGCGAGGTCGTCCCATGCCGAAGCGTCATAGCCGGGGGTGAAGAAGTCGGCAGGACGCTCATCGGGGTTGGGAGCCCAGTGGAACTTCCATGTGCCGTTGAGTGACTGCCAGTACTGGCTGTTCTCGGGGAGGAACTTGCGTGCGCTCTCTACGCTCTCGAATGAGAAGAAGTAGGCGTGCGGTTGCTCCTTGTTGAGCGACAACTCCTCTACTGACTCCCACTCCTTGCCGGTGGGTGCGGCTTGATTACCATAAAGGAAACCTTCGAGGGCAGGCGATTGTGCCGCCATGTGCATGCAGGCTGCACCTGCTGCGATCAGGGAAAAGAATCTTTTCATGATACGGTTATTAATTGTTAGTAGTTTGTAAAATTCTCATTATCCGACAAAATTAGTGCAAACCGAGCGAAATATCAAATTTCAACGAGTGAATATAAGGAAAGTGCCTGAATTTTCTTTGTTGAGCGAGGCAGATTCAGTTTTTCGATGGCAAAGATAGTATGTCCGAGGCGATATGCCCCAAAAAGAGATGTGACAAATCTGTGGCAAATCTGTGACTAGCGAAGGTGGTATGAGACCGGCCTTTTTGTGTACAAATTTGTGTACAATTCTTCGAGCTAACTAGTGTGTCGGTCAGCGGATTATGCTATTGTTTGTGTACAATGACTTTCGGATACAGTTTCTTTACATCATTCTCGCTATTCTTCCCGTCCGAAGTGACCCAGTGTGGGGCGGAAGCAACCGCTGATGCGGGGCACGCGCTCCATCTCTCCATAGGCCACATATTCGCCCAACTTCTTGTATGCGGTGCTCGGTGCCGCAGACAAGGCGGCGACTGGTCAGTTTGCAGTTCACTATTGGGGTATAGCCACTCTCGTGATGCACATGCTTCGATTTCTTGATTTTCATAGGGCGATAAGAGTTTTTCTATAGTTTCAGGAGTTTTTCTATTCGCGGTCAGAACTATTTCTGCTCGCGGTCAGAATGTTTTCTATTCGCGGTCAGAATGTTTTCTATTCGCGGTCAGAAAGTATTCTATTCGCGAATAGAAATATTTTTCTCTTTACAGAACAAAGGTAATGAATAGCTCCGAAATATGCAATAGGGTAAAATTAATTGTAATAATGCTGATTCATAGGGTATTGCATAGATTGTTTTCGTGTATTATCTTTGCGGCTCGCCCGTCTCGCCAAGGATCGTTACATCGTCAAGGTGCGCCAAGGGGTGTTCGTGAAGAGCTCGAAAACTGAAAGGGAGAGGTGGAAAAGGGATTGTACACTTTTAGCAGCATAACCCACTGACTCTCATGGAAACTAAGCCAAGAAATTGTACACAAATTTGTACACCTATCGTACAGAAAAGGTACACTTTCTTGGCTTTGATTGTCTCGTTAGTTCATTCTATTCGTGGTTAATTCATGGGCAATTCACGGGAATTTATGTTGAAAAAAGGGAACACGAAACGAAGTTCGCCGCCCGTAGGGGCTAAAGGCAATGCTCATGATACTGCAAATTATCCAATACTCAAAGAAACTTTATTCCATCACCTTCAACAGATTCTCCAGCGCATCGAGGTCGCGAGGGTCGGCATTCACGTCGAGGATGTTGCCGTCGCGGTCGATGAGTTTGTAGGTGGGGTAGCTGTTCACGCCAAGGAAACGCTCGATAGCGGTCTGCTGCTCGGCAGGGAGGTTGTAGTGCACCACGTTGTCGCCCGTCACGTTGTACTCCTTGATGACATTCTTCCACGACTCCTCACTGGAGCGGTTGGCGAGGTAGAGGTATACGATGTCGTAGCCCTTTAAATGCTCGTACTCCTCTTGGCTTTTCGCCAAAGCTGCCTTGCAAGGGCCGCACCATGTGCCCCATACGTCGAGCAGGATGAGTTTTCCCTTGTAGGGTTCGATGAGCTTGCGCAGTATCTTCTCACCATCGCTCATACCTTTTACATCGTCTGACGACTTCAGACTTGCCGAAGAAAAGTCGCGACGTTGCAGGGCAAGGTACTTTTCGTTAAGTTCCATCACAGTGGCTTTGGCTACTTCCATCTGTATGTTACGTTCTATCCATTCTGTGATATGTGGTGTGAGTGGCTGGCGCATGTCATCAATAAAGTCGTATAACTTACGTGATAGGTAGATGTCGCGCATGGCGGGCGTGTGCTTCACGCTATCAAGCACATGCAGTGCCTTGTCGCAGGTAATCGTAGCATGTACATCAACATTCGCGCGTTCAAACAGGGCATTGATTGTCGTCACCAGTTCGCTGCTGTTGAAGACCTCGATTACGGATTGTTTCTCCTCCTCTGACTCGGTAGCTTTGAGTCGTTCCTCTACGGCATCGCTCTCTGCTTGGAAGCGTTCTATGGCATCGGCTTCCTTGTCCGTCAAAGTGATGGCTCCCTCGTCGGCCAGGCGCTCGATGAGAGGCAGCGCAGAAGTGCTTTGCGAATTGATACAATGGTCGGTATGTATTGTATAGTAGTACATCAACGTACCAAAGTCACATAGCGTGTAGGGATGCTGGTGTGCATTGTTCCAAATATTCGTGGTGACATAATCTACCAACTCTTTCGGGAGTATGAACTTGGGCCGGTTAAACTGAGCCATCATCAGATTGTTTCCCTGCGCCATATTGTGAAGATGTGTAACATATTCAATATATCGCTGCGAGAGGTTAGGGTGTTCGGCGATGCATTGCTGCAACTCTTCGTCCAATGCCTTGCGCTCCTCGTCAGATTCCTTCAAGAACTGCAACACCTCCTCTTCAGTAGCACTGCGCATACGCATTTGTTTTCTAACGTAATTGAATGGGTGGGCCACCAGTTCATTCTGCAAGCGTACATCATTTCCCATGAAGAGTTGCTTTCCCGTAGCATAGTCGTGGAGATAGAAGTAAGTTTCACCTGGCTCAACCACATTCAGATGATCTATCAAGTAAGCCTCCGTAACATTGAGTATTGGCACGGTGATACTGAAGCGTCCGAGCGAATCCAAAGAAATATCGTGTCCTATATATTCATCAAGGAAGATATTATCCAGAAACACTCCAATCTCTTCGATAATCTTAGCCTTCTTACGCTGAGGTATATCCTTGAGCCACCCCACGATAGTCACGCTGTCGCCCATGCGATAGCCATTATCCTTGAAGCCTTGTCGGTCGTCACGAGTGGGATAGTCGGGCAAGGTGCTTGTGGTGATGGGGCTGCACTTTACACTCACCTTTTTGTCTATAGTGATTATGCGCTCCTCCTTCTTCGTGGGACTTACCTTGATGCGCTTTGTCTCACTGCCATTACTGATGGTGAGCGTATGGCCTCCCTTGCGTTCCGTCTGCTCCACGATGTCCCATACGGCATTGTCATAGATGACGTGCTTCTCGGTAAAGCCGATGACCCAGTCGCCCGTCTTCGGGTTTCGCCAGTAAGTATCTGTAAGGTTTTGTGCATTGCTTGTGTTAGCCCCCAGCAGCATTGCCACGGCAAGGGCAAGGAATAGTTTTACGTTTTTCATTGTGTTAATTTTTTATTTGCTCTGCCTATAAGACGGAGAAAAGCCCCGAAAGTTACAGTGAGGTGAAAATTTATTTATGATTGCTAGCGGGCTAAAGGCAATCCCTCACGAATCAATTCTTCTTTTTACTCAGATCTTCCAACGTTTTAATGGAGAACAGGTAGTCGCGCTCCACATCGCTGATGGTGCGTTGCTTGTATTATCATATCCAGATTGTAGTGAGATGCCATATACACTTTACCATCAGCTGCAGTTGTTCGGAATTTCCGAACAGTTGCTTCTTTTATGAGCTTTCCCTCCTCAAAGATATGCTTAATGTGCTCACTTACATTTGATTTGCTCGTTTGGTACAGCTCGCACATCTGAGCCTGCGTAAGCCACAGGGTCTCCTCCTCCAGCTTTACATCAATCTTTGTCGTGCCATCATTGGCGGTGTATATGATTACTTTATTCTCGGCCATTTTGTCTGTCATATAAGAATGTATGCAAATGTAGTGATAATTCTACGAACAATCACGCACTGCTGGAGGAAAAGGCAAAAAAGTCTACGAAAACTTAAGCCCCGAATATTGCATCGAGGCGAAAAATTATATTTTGAAGCATCCGCTCATGCGTTCAATCTCATGTCTTGGAATCCCTACGACCTGTTCTCCAGCATCTGTCGTATCTCGTATTCGTAGTATTCGTTCATCGCCTCCCAGCTTTCTACGATGATGAATACGATGGCACCGATGCAGAGGGCAAATGTGACGAATGTCTCCATCGAGGGCAGTTGATAGTCGAGCAGCGTCCTCGTCATCGTGAGCAGGGAGTGGGAGATCTCCTGCCAATAGGTGATGAACAGGCCTATGCCGCCGCCCCACAGAAGGGCAAAGAAGAGGGTCAGGTAGATGCGGCGGAGGCTGCGTGTGGGCAGCTGGCGCATGATGCGGCTGTGCAACTGCCTCTCGTGCTCGTGGCTCAGGGTATCGGCCTTCAGCAGCAGGTCTCTTATCTGTCGGTCTTCGCGGTTCATATCGTTTCGGTCAATAAAGTTCGCAAATGGTTTCGTCCACGGTGTAGGGCTGTCTTGATGGAACCCTCGCTCATGCTGGTCACGGCAGCAATCTCCTTGACGCTCATCTCCTCCAGGTAGAAGAGCGTGATGCAGGTGCGCTCCCTTTCGCTTAGTTGTGCTATGGCGCGGTGCAGAGAGGCCACTTGCTCGGCATCATGGTCGGCCTCCGCGGTCAATGTCTGCAAGGTAGGAGATAGGTGCTCATCGTCGAGGCTCAGGTGATGCTTCACGCCTCTGAGATGGTTCTGATAGGTGTTGTAGGCAATGCGGTAGAGCCACGTGCCGAATGCCGAGAGCCGCTTGTAGCTGTCCATCCCCTTCCATGCACGGATGAAGGTCTCCTGCGTGAGGTCATCACTCAGCGCCTCATCGCCACCCGTCTCGATGAGGAAGTACCGGTGCACAGGGCGCAGGTACCGCTTCATCAGTCGGCCGAAGGCACGCTCGTCATTCAAGAGCACCACACGGGAGATAAGGAATATTTCTTCGGGAGTAGACACGGGGTTTAATTCTGAATTTTTAATTCTGAATTCTAAATTAGAGTATTAGGCTTTGCCGCCTAACTATCAGGCGACTTCTCGTGATGAAACTAATTAGAAAGCACTTGTCCCCTTCTGAAGGGGACAGTGCTTTTTTAGTTACTTCCTCATATCTATCACTTCTCCTCTACCACCTCAGCCTCCTTTACTTCAATCTTGGATTTTCTTTTCTTATTGGCAAAATACCCTATAATTATTAAGATGGTGCGAATAACAAGGCGTAGCGCACCAAGGAAAAGCAGGATATATGCTGCAACTTCAAGAATATCACTTAATCCACCATGAACTGTTCCTGAAGCAGCGCCAAACCCGAAACCAAGCCCCACCAAGGTAACATCAGTGATAATTTTATCTTTGTCGCTCTTCTTCGGCTTCATCAACGCCTCAATGGCCTCCTTGCTGATGGGTTCGGTAGAGTTCAGTAGGTTGTTGTCGATGAGTTTGTTGATAAGTTCCTTGTGGTCTTCGGCCTTCTTGCGTGAGTGACGGAGGCAGAGGACAAGTGCGGCAATGCCTGCTGCAATAATGCAAACTATAATCAGTACAATCAGTACATCCTCGCCCCGGATGGCACTGTTTTTTCGTATATCGGCATCAATCTGTGCCATCCTTTCGGCATGCCTATCCAGTTGTGCCTGTCTTGCTCCAGCCACCGAGTCCTCATACTGCTGAATCTGTCTTGAGCGTTCATACTGTACTTCTGGAGAATGGGAGTCTTGCGACATTCCCATTACTGGCATCAATGCCACCGCTGCCAATAGCAGCACTTTGAAAAACTTTTTCATATCGTTCGTTGTTTTAGTTTGTTTGTTCATTTTGTTCACTCTTTTATTGGTGTCACCGTCAATTAGACAACACCACTAACCAAAAGGTTACAGCGAAGAAGAAAATTTTTGAGAACGCCCCGAAAGTTGCAAAGGTAAGTTTTTTGCAAATGAGGAGACGTGACGACGGTGCCAAACTTGCCCGTTACTTCACTCCTGCCTCTTGCCGCTGCAGATGACATCGCAAAACTCGGCGGGGAGTTTCTTGCGGATGCGCTCCTTGCGTTTGCGTATGGTGGCTGTGGTGGTGTGACCGAGATGGGCAAGGATGGCATTGGAGTAGCCGAGGTACATACCCAATGCGCAGATGAGTTCCTGATCGTTGAGGTCACCATTGGCGAGCAGGGTGCGACACGCCTCACCGAATGCGTCGAGCAGGGTGCGCTCCATTGCGCGAGCCGTCTCGTAGGAGAGATTGGGGAGTTCTCTTTCGTTGATTTGCATGGTGGCGATGTCGTCATACACGGATGTCAGTGCAAAGGCTTTGCTGCCTTGGACAAGCGCGTTGCTCAGTATCTCGGCTTTGGTGGGTGTGTTCTTTGCGACAGGTGTCGTTGGCTTGGCATGGCGACGGCACTTGTAGGTGAGGTACGCCACATACAATCCCACGATAAGGACTACGGCAATGGTCACGATGGGGATGAGCGGCGTGCGCTTACTCGTCGGGGCGATGACATTTGCTTGCAACTGGCTCTTGAGTTGCTCCATCGTCATGGGCTCAAACACGCGGCTCTCGCGTATCTTCATGTGCAGTGCTTTGTGTCGGCTGGCCGAGTCGGGCATCTCGCGACTATCATATATATTCCATAAAATATGGTGACAGATGTACTCGATGGCATCGTTTGGTGTGTGTGGCGCTTCCAAGGCAAGGTAGGCATAGTGCAAAGCCGAGTCTTGGGCACCGAAGTGCCAGAGGTCATCGGCCTTGTAGGCCAGGCAGGTGGGGTAACTCTCGTGCTCGGGCCCTACCAGTTCGAGGTATTGGTTGAGGTATTGCAGGGCCTGCTCGTAGTCGTGTTTCACGTACGCCTCTATCCATCGCAAGGTGAATAGGGCATCGGCACGTAGAGTGTCGTTGGCATCGCTGCGCACCACGATATTGGCAAAGTGATATATCGCTTTGTCGAATAGCAGCATGCGTTGCTCATTGTCATCGGTGCTCACATTGTTAGCTTTTGTAAGATACTCATGCGCTACATACTGTTCCTCGTTAGGCGCATACCTTTTCTTAAGGCCCGATGCACCATTGCAGGCTGAGAGAAGAAGCATCTCCATGATGATTAAATACCCAATTGCTTTCATCGTGTCGTAATAGATTTTCGTCTGCAAATATAGGTATTTCCTCGCTCCCGCCAGAAAAATGGTCGTGAAAAAAGTGTGACAAATGTGTGACCAGTAAACTATTGGCCCTTTCGCTTCTGATAGAGCTGGTAGGAGTTGAAGATGTTGTGCCACACACTGTAGAATCCTCCTGCGATGGCGGTGATGGGGGTGAGGAAGGTGTAGGCCATCCAGATGGCAAAGACCGTGTTCTTCTGTCCGATGGCTTGGCCCGCAGCGATGGCATCGTTTGCTGGGGCCCCTATGCGGCGTCCTATGGCAAACTGTGCCCAGCATGAGGCAAGGGTGACCACAGCGATGCCGATGAGGGTGGGCACGGCGACGTGGCTGTGCATGATGGAGCGCGTGGTGACGGCAATCGCCATGGTGAGCGCTACGGTCCATAGGTAGAAGGCGGTGTCGCCCGTGTTTTGCAGACGCTGGGCAAGGCGGGGCGATGCGAAGCGGATGCCCCAAGCCAGCAGGAGCGGACAGATGAGCGTGGGGAACACTTGACGGATGATGAGCACCGAGGTGGTGACGAAGGTCTGCCCCTCCTGAGGATTCACCAAGGGCACGATGAGCGGGATGAACACCGCTGCGGCGAGGTTGATGAGGAGGATATAGGTGATGAGATGTGCGGCATGGCCACCCAGCTTGGCACATACCACGGCGGCTGCACAGGCCGTGGGGCAGATGAAGCAGGTCATGGCGCTCTCGATGAGCAGGCGACCAGGAAGGTTGGGGAAGAGGATGAGCACCGCTGCGCAGAGGGCGAAGGCTGTGACCTGAACCAGCAGCAGCGTGGCGTGCCAGCGGCAGGGCTTCAGGTCGGAGGGCTTTATCTTGCAGAAGGTGATAAACAGCATGCAGAAGATGAGTGTGGGCTGCAGTATGCCTATCAACTTGTTGGCGATGTGGCTGGTGCCTCTGAGGAAGGGAAGGCTGGTGTAGATAAAGTAGAGCACTACGCCCATGAGCATCGAGATGGGCAACGCCCAATTCTTATAGAAACGGAGGATTCTTTTCAGCATGATCGGTTGCTAGTGATATAAGCGAGCGCAAAGGTAGTAAAATAAAATAGGAATGTGGGGCAGATGGTCGGATTAATTTGGGTTGACATCGGTAGTTCCGATAAATGAGAGGGAATCATAAATGGAACAACTGCTATATTATCCCCAAAATTTGATATTTTGAATCCCTTGCATTACCTTTGTCCCCTTCATTGAAAATGTAAAAGGAAATGATCAACATCATCCCTGCCATAGACCTCATCGACGGCAAGTGCGTACGCCTTACCAAGGGGGACTATAGCCAGAAGAAACAATATGATGCCTCGCCGCTCGATATGGCCATGCGCTATGAGGATGTAGGCATACGTCGCCTGCATCTCGTGGACCTCGATGGGGCCAAGAGCAGCAGCCCTAAGAATCTCCATGTGTTGGAGCAGATTGCCACACGTACCTCGCTCGACATCGAATGGGGTGGGGGAATCAAGAGCGACGAAGCGTTGCGCGATGCATTCAATGCTGGTGCCGGTCACCTCATCATAGGCAGTGTGGCGGTGAGCCAGCCTGAGCTCTTTGCCCGCTGGCTCAGCGAGCACGGAGGCGAAAGACTCATCCTCGGTGCCGATGTCAACGAAGGGCGCGTGGCCATCAATGGCTGGCTGGAGGAGTCGGAGCAGACCATCGAAATGCTCATAGATAGGTTTGTCCCTCATGGACTCAAGGAGGTCATCTGTACCGATATAACCAAGGATGGCATGCTGCAAGGACCCACCTTCGACCTCTATGCTAGGTTGCAAGCGGAGTATCCCGAGCAGGACATCATCGTGAGTGGCGGTATCAGCAGTATGGATGACATCTACCGCCTCGATGAGATGGGGCTACGCCACGTCATCGTGGGCAAGGCTATCTACGAGGGACGTATCACGTTGGAAGAACTGGGTAAATTGTAAATCAAATAGATGGTAGCAAAACGAATAATCCCTTGCCTCGACGTCAAGGATGGCCGCACGGTCAAGGGCATCAACTTTGAAGGCCTCCGCGATGTGGGCGATGCCGTAGCTCTCGGTAGCAAATATGCTCGTGAGGGTGCCGACGAGCTCGTCTACCTCGACATCAGTGCTACGCAGGAGGGACGCAATACCTTCACCCACCTTGTGAGCCGTATCGCTGAGGCTATAGACATACCCTTCACTGTGGGTGGAGGCATCAGCACACTCGACGATGCCAGTCGTCTGCTCGATGCTGGCGCCGACAAGATAAGCATCAATAGCGCTGCTATACGTCGACCCGAACTGATCGACGAGATAGCTTCGAAGTATGGCTCGCAGTTCGTGGTCATCGCCATCGATGCCCGTCTTACCGAAGGGCGTTGGCTCGCCACCACACACGGAGGCAAGCAGGCTACCGACAAGGAACTCTTTGCTTGGGCTCACGAGGCACAGGAGCGCGGAGCGGGCGAACTCCTCTTCACCTCGATGAACCACGATGGTACGCGTCAGGGCTATCCCTGCGACACCTTCGCCCGACTGGCCGATCATCTGCGCATCCCCATCATCGCCTCGGGTGGAGCAGGTAGCATCGACGACATTGCAGACGTGCTCACCCATGGACGTGCCGATGCAGCACTCGCCGCCAGCATCTTCCATTATGGAGAGATACCCATCCCCGTGCTCAAGCAGGCGCTGCGAGAGCGAGGCATAAAGGTAAGAATGTAAAAAAAACTTCAGCCTAGGATTTCTAGGGAATCATAGGTTGTCCTAGATGATAAGACTATATAATATATATCAATATGGATTTTAACGATTTTAACCTCAGCAAGACTGGCGACTCACTGTTGCCCGTCATCATACAAGATGCCGACAGCCTCAAGGTGCTCATGCTCGGCTACATGAACCAAGAAGCCTTCGAGAAGACCCAAGCCGAGGGGCGCGTCACCTTCTATAGCCGCACACGCCAAGCCCTTTGGACTAAGGGGGAGACGAGCGGCAACTATCTCCATGTGGTGGAGATGTATGCTGATTGTGATGGCGACACTCTCCTCATCAAGGCACGCCCCGACGGTCCTACATGTCATCGTGGCACCACTGCATGCTTCGACACTCGCGACAACGAGGGCTTCCTCGGTACGTTGGAGGCCTGCATCAAGGATCGTCATGCCAAGATGCCTGAAGGCTCCTACACTACCTACCTCTTCAACAAGGGGGTAAACAAGATTGCCCAGAAGGTGGGCGAAGAGGCAGTGGAGACGGTCATCGAAGCCATCGACGGCAATCGTGAACGTTACCTCTACGAAGCTGGAGACCTGCTCTATCATCTCCTTGTGCTCACCGAACAGATGGGTTGCTCTCTCGCTGACCTCGAAGACGAACTGGCCAAACGTCACAAGTAAAGCTATAGCAACGACATCGCTGTAGTTCAAAAAAATGATTACCCCTTCCGGCAGGAGGGGGTAATCGTTATAATGTGTATGAGGCAAATGCTATATCATTGCAGCCACGCGAAACACGATGCGGAAATGACCATCGTTGTAGCTGGTGCTACTGATGCGGAAGTGTCCTATCTCGCTCGTGTGCTCCACGTGAGCTCCGAGGCAGGGGCATACGTCGTAGTCGCCCACATAGACAAGACGCAGCGTGTCGCTGGCATCGGTGGGCAGCTTGCTCAGGTCAATGCTGGCAGGCACTTCATCTCGAGACACGTAGCGAGAGGTCACAGGAAGGTTTGCCTGGATGATGCGGTTTACCTCGGCTTCGACCTCGCGCACCTGTTCTTCGGTAGGGCACGTGGGGAGCTCGTAGTTGCACTTGCTCTTCTTCCTCTCTATATGGTTTACGCGGGAGCGTGAGCAGCCAAACATGCGCACCATGGTCTGATTCAATATGTGCTCGGCAGTGTGGGCGGGAGGATACTCCTGCTTGTTGTGCTCGTTGAGGATGGGAGTCTCTTCCATAGCTTATTTGCTTTCGGGTAGCATGATCTTCACGATGACACCTGACCATCCAGGCAAGGTGAGGCGTACGGGAGCATCGGGGATGAGCGATAGGGTGAGGGTGTCTCCTGTAAGCATTTCGGTAGCTTCGACATTCTCGAGTGTGGGGAGGTTGAAGTAGCTGAATGCCGCTGAGGGGATGTTGATGCTCACCGGTGTGCTCCATTCGTCAAAGTTGGCTACGATGAGCATCAGCTCGTTTTCGTGCTTGCGCAGGAAGGCGTAGTGGCGGTGAGGGTTAAACTCGCCAGTGAAGGGATTCACATACATGAGGTCGAAGAAGTCTCCATCCGTGATGGCCTTCTCGTCACGGGCAATGTGGAGCAGGCGGCTATAGCAGGCTTGCAGGTCGCGCTCGCCCTCGTTGAGCTCCTTGCCAGAAAAGGTGCCTCCATCGCGCCAGCGACGCACGGTGTCGACACTCCAATAGTCGAAGATGGTGGTGCGCCCGTCGCGGCCACTGTAGCCCTCGTGGTCCATACCGCGCTCACCCAACTCTTGGCCGAAGTAGACCATTGTGGGGCAAGTGTCGATGGTGGCACTCACGAGCATGGCGGGTAGGGCAGGGCGGCCATGACCAACGATGAAGTCGGAGGCGAGGCGCTGCTCGTCGTGGTTCTCCATGAAGTGGAGCATGTGACTACGCAGTTCACCGAGGTTTTGCCAAGTGCGGGTGATGTCGGTAGCTGACTGTTGGTGACGGATGATCCCGATGAGTGTGTCGTAGAGGCCTACCTTGTCGTAGAGGTAGTCAAACTTGCCATGCTTGACATAGTTGTAGTATTCCCAAGTGTTGTACACTTCGGCAATGAAGATGATGTGGGGATATTTCTCCTTAATGATAGGTATCACCCAACCCCAGAACTGGAAGGGTACCATTTCGGCCATGTCGCAGCGGAAGCCGTCGACCCCCTTCTTAGCCCAGAAGAGGAGGATGTCTCGCATCTTGAGCCAGGTAGAGGGGAAGGGGTAGAAGTCGGTGCGCTCGCCTTCGAGGTAGTTGACACCATAGTTGAGCTTCACGGTCTCGTACCAGTCGTTGCGTGTGGGGTAGGCGTCGAAGCGATTGTTACCCGTGGCGCGGGCTGGGCTCTCGGTATAGTCTTGCCAGTCTACCTCGCCGCCGAGCGTGGTGCCGGGGAGGTAGTAGAAGTTGTTCTTCGGGGAGAAGAAGAGGCTAGTATCGTCCTTTTCGCCGAGGTCTACCACATTCTTAGGCTTAGCATCGGAGTGATAGCATCGGGCCACATGGTTGGGGACGAAGTCGATAATCATCTTAAGCCCTGCGTCGTGAGTGCGCTTGACGAGTTGGGTGAACTCCTTCATGCGATTGGGAATGTTGGTGGCTAGGTCTGGGTCGATGTCGTAGTAGTCTTTGATAGCATAGGGCGAACCAGCCTTGCCCTTGACGGTAGCCTTGTGATCGGGACGGATGCCCAGGTTGCTATAGTCGGTCTGTGTGGCATGTTCGATGACTCCAGTGTACCACACGTGTGTAGTACCTAGCTGTTTGATCGCTTCCAACGCTTCGGGAGTGAAGTCGGCCAGCTTGCCGCATCCGTTCTGCTCAATGCTGCCATCGTGTATGCACTGTGTATTGTCGTTGCCGAATAGGCGTGTAAAGATTTGATAAAGGATGATTTTTTGCATATATTATTATTTGATTTTTCGGATAAGCCCCGTCAGCACATTGCCTGGCCCGCATTCGGTGAACGACTCGGCACCATCGGCAATCATATTGCGCACGCTCTGAGTCCAGCGGACGGGAGCGGTGAGTTGTGCGATGAGGTTGGCTTTGATCTCTTCAGGATTGGTGTGGGGTAGGGCATCCACGTTTTGGTATACGGGACACTTGGGCGTGTGGAACTCTGTTGCCTCGATGGCTGCTTCGAGCTCTACCTTGGCAGGATCCATCAAAAGGGAGTGGAAGGCACCGTTTACACTCAGGGGTAAGGCGCGCTTGGCACCAGCTTCGGTAAGTTTCTCGCATGCAAGCTTGATACCTTCGATGCTTCCTGAGATGACGACTTGTCCCGGGCAGTTGTAGTTGGCTGCTACGACGATATGTCCACTGCTGGTAATCTCTTTGCAGATGCTCTCTATGGTTTCATCGGGCAAACCGATGATAGCTGCCATCGTGGAGGGCTGTGCCTCACAAGCCTTCTGCATGGCCATAGCACGAGCGTATACCAGCTTGAGGCCATCTTCAAAGGTTAGTGCACCACTAGCCACCATAGCCGAAAACTCTCCGAGCGAGTGTCCTGCTACCATGTCGGGGCAGAACGCGTCGCCCATGCAAAGGGCAGAGATGACGGAATGGAGAAATACGGCGGGCTGAGTCACTCGAGTCTGACGAAGTTCCTCGTCGGTGCCCTCGAACATGATGTCGGTGATGCGGAAGCCTAGGATAGTGTTGGCCTTCTCGAAAAGTTCTTTTGCTAATATGTGGTTTTCGTATAAATCCTTGCCCATGCCGGAGAACTGGGCACCCTGACCAGGGAAAACGAATGCTTTCATATTTTTTTACTTGCTTCTTACTATAGTCTCTTTTGTTGTCGAGGTGCTATCTGGGTGTAACATATCTATGACTTTTTCCCAAATAGCGCGCAAAGATAACATTTTTTTATGGTAATAAACGGGAAATGTCATACCTTTGTGCGATAATTGTAAAAATAGTTGAAAAAAAATAATAATATAGTGTCGCTCTCGTTACTATAATATGTAAGTAGTAACGTGCCGAACAGACATCGCTTATGGAAAATAATAAAACTCGTGAACCAATTGCTCTTGTGGATTATCGTGATGCAATGAACACTTGCGAACGAGGCATAAAAAGGACGATAGATATTCTGGTTTCGCTCAGCGGGATTATCGTGTTGTCGCCTGTCTTTGTTGTGATATTTCTCGTGATAGCCTTCTCGGGAGGCAATGCCATCTTCAAGCAGGAACGTATAGGATATAAGGGGAGAACCTTCAATATCTATAAGTTTAGGACCATGTGCAAGGATGCCGAGAAGAACGGTATACCTCGTACGGCTGAGGAACGCCGTGAGAAGATGACTCGTGTGGGGCGTTTCTTGCGTGACTATCACCTTGACGAGTTGCCACAGATGTTTAATGTGCTCGTGGGCGATATGTCGCTTGTGGGACCTCGTCCTGAACGTCAGGTATTCATTGATAAAATTATGGAGGTGAACCCCAACTACGTGAACCTCTATAAGATGCGTCCGGGGCTCACCTCGAAGGCGACACTCTATAATGGATACACCGACACGATGGAGAAGATGCTCATCCGTCTCGATATGGATCTGGAGTATCTTACTACACGCTCATTGTGGGGTGATTTTCTCATCGTGTGGAAGACCGCGATGGCTATTGTCAGTGGCAATAAGTTCTAACGAAGAAGTCAAGAAACATATAATATGAAGAGAAGAATCTTGTTTTTGATGCTGTCTCTCCTGTGCTACTCCTATGTCCAGGCGCAGAAGATGACAGATGATCAGGTGATAGAATATGTGATGGATGCACAAGGTAGGGGTGCCGACCAGCAGCAGATAGCTTCGGAACTCCTGAGACGAGGGGTCACTATGGACCAAGTGAACCGCATCCGACGCAAGATGGAGAGCCAAGGGAGCGCTGGGCTGGGTATGACGCTGGATGCGAAGACCCGTATGCGTACAGCGCCCCAGCAGAATGGAGCACTGAAACTGCAGACTCCCGAGGGCGCCAAGGATAAGCAAGGCGCCAATGTGGCTACAGAGATGATGATGGGCACTGAGATAGGGATGCTACTGCCCGACTCTACGGCTATGGAGCAAGCTTTACTCGACGAGAAGAACAAGAAGAAGATTTTCGGTCATCGCATCTTCCAAAACAAGGAGGTTGCCTTTGAGGCCGCATACAATCTGCCCACCCCTCCCAACTACAAGCTCGGCCCTGGCGACGAGGTGGCTATCGATGTGTGGGGAGCTTCGGAATACTCTATGCAAGAGATCATCTCGCCCGATGGTAACGTGTATGTCGAGAGCCTTGGCCCTGTGCACTTGAGTGGACTCACTGTGACGCAGGCCAATAACTATCTGAAACGTCAGTTTGGACGCATCCTGTCTGTCGATGGCGAGTCGGCCAACTCGGATATCCGTCTCACATTGGCGCAGAACCGCACGATACAGGTGCATGTGATGGGTGAGGTTGAGAACCCCGGTACCTATACCATGTCATCCTTCGCTACCGTGTTCAACGCGCTGTATCAGGCAGGAGGTGTCAACGAAGTGGGTACCTTGCGTGCTGTGAAGGTGTATCGCAACGATAAACCTGTGGCTACATATGACGTCTATGACTTTATCCTCAATGGTACGGCCAACACGGGTATCCGACTCGAAGACAATGATGTAGTGTCGGTGGATGCCTACAAGAACCTCGTGTGTGTGACGGGTAAGGTGAAACGTCCTATGTATTACGAGATGCTCGAGGAGGAGTCGGTGGCTCAACTCTTGAAGTATGCAGGAGGATTTGCGGGCAATGCCTATAAGGAGGACGTGAGACTTGTGCGTAATGGTAAGCGCGAACGTGAAATCTATACGCTCAATGCAGATGAGCAACAGACCTTTTGGGTAGCCGATGGCGACTCTGTCTCGGTGGACTCCATCATGGTGACTTTTGCCAATATGGTAGAGATCAAAGGAGCGGTATATCGCCCAGGCATTTTCCAGATGGACGGACGTGTGACTACCGTGAAGCAGCTCATCGAGTGTGCTGGAGGTCTGAAAGATGAGGCATATACTCAGCGTGCTATACTCAATCGTCGCAATCCCAACAATACACTGGAGAACTTGTCTATCAATGTCGAGGAACTCATGGCTGGCAATGTGGCCGATGTGCCTCTGCGTAAGAATGACGTGTTGCTCATCCCTAGCATCTTTGACTTGCAGGAGGTGCAGACCGTGACCATCTATGGTGAGGTGGCCTTCCCTGGTGTATATGAATATGCTGATAACATGTCTGTCGAGGACTTTATCATCAAGGCAGGAGGCATGACAGAGGCTGCATCCACAGCACGTGTCGATGTGTCGCGTCGTGTCAAGGACTCTAAGGCGGTGTCCACAAGCGATACCATCACACAGTCCTTCTCATTCGCATTGGGCGATGAGGCTGCAGAGAATTTTGTATTGAGACCCTTCGATGAGGTATATGTGCGCAAGAGTCCTGGATACTATGCACAGGAGAATGTGACGATTGAGGGTGAGGTGCTGTTTAGTGGTATCTATGCGCTCACACAGAAGAACTTGCGTCTGAGCGAACTCATCGAAAGTGCAGGAGGATTGACTCCACAAGCCTATCCAAAAGGTGCACGTCTCATACGTCGCATGTCTGACGAGGAGATGCAACGACTCTATATCGTCATCGAGGAGGAACTGAAGAGAGCTAAGACGTCGCAAGACTCGGCAAGAATACGTAACACCTTGCTCACTCAGTCGGAGTATACCGTAGGTATCGAATTGCACAAAGCCCTTGAGGAACCCTTTGGCAATGCTGATATGGTGCTTCGCAGTGGAGACCGAATCATCATTCCTCAGTTCCTGAACACGGTGAAGATCAGTGGTGAGGTGATGTCGTCGGGTAGTGTCATACCTTATGAGAAGGGGCGCCGCATAAACTACTACATTGACTATGCTGGTGGTTACAACAACAATGCCAAGAAGTCAAAGGTGTATGTGAAGTATATGAATGGCAAGGTGGCCCGTGCTAAGAGAAAGAATAGTGCCATCGTGCAGCCTGGTTGTGAGATTGTGGTGCCTAAAGACGATAGGGAGCGCTTGAAGACGACAGAGATCCTCTCGTTGAGTTCTACATCGGCTTCGTTGGCTACGGTGATCATTACGTTGGTGAACATTCTCATGAGATAATCGCAGACTATGGAAAATCAAACAAATCAATACGAGAAGAAACCTCTGCTCAAGGAGGCTGACCTGTTACAGCTCGTGGGTAAGTTGTTGTCGCGCTGGAAATTCATCTTTTGTGTAGTCTTCTGTTTCATGATGTTAGGTCTCGTGATGGCAATCACCATGGTGAAGGAGTACACATCAGAGGCTGTCGTTGCACCCGAGTCGTCTAGCTCGTCGGTGATGGGAGGAGGATTGGGCTCATTGGCTTCGATGGTGGGCATTGACATCAGCAACATAGGAGGCGAAGATGCTATCTATCCGTTGCTCTATCCAGACATCGTGCGCTCACTGCCCTTCCAATCTGCACTGTTCGATGTGAATGTGGTGTCTCAAGATGGGGCTATCGATACGACCTATTTTTATTATGTCAGCGAGTTGCAACCCCGCTCATGGACCAAGGTGGTGCTAGGAGCTCCGAAGAAGTTTGTGTCGTGGTTATCAGAGACTCTCTCGTCTAGTGCAGAGGAGGGAGGCGACTTGGCAATCTTTGATCCCTATCATCTCTCGCGCAAACAGATGCGAATGATTGAGGCTCTCAATGGGCGGATGGGTATCTTTGTGGATAAGAAAACCAATGTCATCTCTGTGTCATTCACCGACCCCGACCCTCGTATTGCAGCTATCATGACCGATACGATTATGGCTCGCTTGCAAAACTGCATCACCGAGTATCGTACGAGCAAGGCTATGGCCGATTGTCGATACATCGAGAGCATGTACAACGAGGCCAAGCAGAGCTACGAGGAGGCACAGGAGCGATATGCCGTGTACGTTGACCGCAATCGTAACATTACCCAGGAACGCTATCTGGTAGAGCGAGAGCGCCTACATGCAGAGAAGGACATGCGGAATGCGTTGTATACCCAGTGGGCACAACAGTACCAGTTGGCTAAGGCCAAAGTGCAAGAGTTTACACCGGCCTTCACCACACTGAAGCCTGCCGTGGTGCCTGCCATCCCCTCATCGATGCGCAAGCTAATGGTGATCTTCATATATACTTTCTTGGGCGGTGTGTTGGCCGTAGCGTATGTACTGCTGAAGGAGCCATTTGCCAATATATGTCGTAAACTCTTCAAGCCGACTAAGTGATATATATCGTCGTATTTCTCCTGTTGCTGATACCAGTCGTCAGATACGATTGGATGGTGAAGGCTGGTGGCGAGAAAGGTTGGTACTACTTCAATCTACTGGTACTGATACTTTTTGCAGGGCTCCGCTATCGCATCGGAGGAGATACGTTGCTCTATATGGGCATGTTCGAAGAGTGTCCCAAGCTTCAGGATTTAAAATACTTTGACTTCGCATCGGCTCAGTATAACCCGTTGTGGTATATCCTCAACGGTCTATCGCGTAGCATCTACGACGATTTCTTTCTGTTTCAGCTGATTCATGCGTTCATTGTCAATGTGTCGTTCTTTCATTTCTTTCGCAAATATTGCCCGCGCTATTACTTTACGGCTATCCTATTGTATTACATAGGCTACTTTTGTTATTTCAATATGGAGGTGCTGCGCGAGTCTCTATGCGTCAGTGTACTTCTGTGGGCGACGACATTCCTGTTGTCACGACGATGGGTGCCATACTACGCTTTGTGTCTTGTCGCATTGTTGCTCCATTACTCGGCAGCGATCATGTTGCTCTTCCCCTTTCTGTATATCTTCAAGCGCCCCTCATGTCTGTGGGAGATTGTGATTCTCGTTGTGGTTGTAGTGTGCATGAGTGTGGTCAATCTGCCTGTGCTATTGCTCGAGATGTTTGGCATCAATGAGCAGCTCACGACACTCATCAGTGTGTATATGGATGACCAGCGCAATATTGTAGGTATCATCTCTGAGTTTCTCAATTACCTCCCCATCCTTGTGTGCATTTGGGCGCGTGAGCGATATAGCATTGTCGAGGACAGAGACTTTACCTTCATCGTCATGGGGACGGTTGTCGTTTATGGCCTCGCCATGAACTTGGGTATCTTGAATCGTTTTATCAACTATTTCGTCCCGTTCATCATCGTCTATGTAGTCAATACGATCTATCGTGTGCTGAGTTGGGAGTTTAGGCAACGTCAGGTCTCCTTTGTGGCATGCTTGTGTGCATTGCTGCTCTATAACTTTAATTTGATACGTTTCTACACTAGCGACTTGTCAGACGTATACCCCGGCACACGTGCTTATGTGAAGTATCACCCCTATCATTCTGTTCTTGATAAAGAAATCGATGAGCATCGAGAACGTTTTATCGAGAACTACCGCGACATCTCCATTCAGTTTTAAAATCCACGTATTCTCATGACTGCTATTATACTTGTTAATTGGAATGGGGCCGATGATACCCTCGCTTGTCTCGACTCTTTGAGTGCGATGAGTGAGCCTCATTTTGTGATTGTTGCCGATAATGCATCGACCGATGATTCTGTGCTCTGCATACAGTCTTGGATCGATGCGCATCGAGAGTCACGTCCTGTCGTTAGGTCCTATGAGTTGCTTCGCCTCGATGCCAACTATGGGTTTGCCGTAGCCAATAACAAAGCTCTTTCTGTAGCTCTCAAGCATAGTCCCGACTATTGTTTGCTGCTCAATAATGATACGGAGGTGGAGCCCGACTTTCTGTCGCGGTTGGTATCGTTTGCTACTGCTCATCCCAAATACAAGGTCTTGTCGCCCTGTATCCGTTACTTTGCAGACAAAGATAAAGTGTGGTTTGCGGGTGGAGAACTGACCTTCCTATCCCGTCAAGTTCCCTACAAGGATAAGCCTGTGTCTACTCTTCCTGGGGATCCCTATCCCATATCCTTTGTGTCGGGGTGTGCTCTCTTCTTTCACCCCACGTTGCTCGACCGCCGTGG
This sequence comes from Bacteroidaceae bacterium, assembly GCA_017555875.1. Taxonomy (GTDB): domain Bacteria; phylum Bacteroidota; class Bacteroidia; order Bacteroidales; family Bacteroidaceae; genus UBA1189. Next base: position 8,104 of record JAFZFN010000020.1, on the reverse strand, counting down.
AGAATTGTTTTACAATGGCTTCTTCTTTGGCGAAGAGGACTATGAGCTTTGCTTGCGCCTCCAGACACAGGATGTCGAGATGGCTTGTGTGCCCCAGTCGATAGTGTATCACAAGGTGGGCTCATCGCAGAAGAATACCAATGATAGCCGTGGATTGGGTCGAGCATACATGTACTATCATAATCGCCTCATCTGTGTGCGTATGCATAGCTCGCGGTTTAAGTTTCACTTGATACGCATGCTCACCTCGGCCAACTGCTTGAGATACTTCAAGTCCTACACCGGTTCGTGGCGCCTAGCCTTGAAGATCGTGCGGCATCTCATGGTCGACACTACAAAGAAGGAAGGCTTCAGCTACGCTGACTTCCGCTCACTGATGTTTGATGGTGATTACTTCCCTTTTGCAACCCCAATGAAACGATGACCCAGCCATGAAGAGCTTGTCCAAACATTCTTTCCAGGTCGTCTATCTCTATGCATCCACCTTGCTGGGTTCATTGCTGGGCTTTGCTACCTCCATAGTCAACACTCATTTCCTTTCAGAGGCAGACTATGGCGATGTGCGTTATGTGCAGAATCTGATTACCCTCTTGGCTTCGCTCCTCCTCTTTGGCTATTTTCTCAGTGGTAGCCGTCTGCTGGCTCTCTCCAAGGAGGAGCAGCGTAGTCGTCGCATCCGGGGCATCATGGTGATTATCCTCATCTTGTGTGCTCTCATTTTGGCGTTGGGGACTTTCGTCTCAGGCCTTTGCCATCGCACCCTCACGTTGCGTCATCTGTTCTTCGTGTCACTACCAGTGTGCTTCTATCCCCTGTTGACCAATTATATCAACACCACCGCGCAGGGAGACAATCATATCGGGCGCCTTGCTACGGCACGTGTGCTCCCCGCATTGTTGTATGTGCCGATAGCCTATGTGGTGTATCGCCACTTTGGGGCCACTTCGTCACTGATGACATTGTTGCAATGGGGTATCTATTGTGGTGTGTTGCTAACTATTGTCCTGTCCACTCGTCCTTCGTTTCAGCACCTGCGTCCTGTGTTCACAGACCTTCAGCACGAGAATCGTTCGTATGGTATCCATCTCTACTACGGCTCTTTGGCTATGGTGGCCACCAACTATCTGGCAGGCGTTACGTTGGGGTTGTTCAATGATGATAATGTGAACGTGGGTTTCTACACATTGGCTCTTACGCTCACTACTCCCTTGTCTTACCTGCCTGGGATTATCGGTACGGCCTATTTCAAGCGTTTTGCATCCGAGCCTTGCATCCCTCGCCAGGTGTTTCGTATGAGCTTGGTGGTTACCCTGGCCTCGTGTCTGTGTTTCATCTTGTTTCTCCGCTATTTTGTGGAGTGGTTCTATCCCTCTTCCTATGCAGTCGTAGGGCAATATGCCTCATGGATGGCTATAGGCTTCTCGGTGCATGGCCTTGGAGATATGATAAATCGTTTCCTAGGATCTCATGGCGAGGGTATCTCGATTCGCAATAGTAGTTATGCTTGTGGCTTGTTCAAGGTGTTGGGCTTCGTTGTTCTTGTGTGGCTATGGGACATCGAGGGAGCCTTGTTGACCAATGTCGTGAGTTCGTGTATCTACACTTGCGTGTTGCTTTATTATTATAGGAATTATTGTCGTAGGTAAGATGGTATGAAGCGGATTTTGGTTCTAGGCTACTTTGGACATAGCTCGAATAAACTCGATGGACAGACGGTGAAGACCCGCGACGTGTATCGCTTGGTGAAGGAGCAGTACGGTGAGAGTGTTGACTTTTTCGATACCGAGGAGTTTAAGCGAAGCAAGCTCTCTGTGTTCCAGATGCTTGCCAAGGTGGTGCGATGTCACAAGCTCATCTATCTACCTGCCCATGGCAACCTCAAGTATCTCTTCCCTGTGCTCTTCTGTTTGGCTTCGGTGTCCCGTGTCCACATTCATTATATTGTCATCGGTGGGTGGCTCAGAGAATATTTGGCCTCGCTCCCTTTGCATCGCTTCATGCTATCTCGCATCTCGGGCATCTATGTAGAAACCTCTATCATGAAGCAAGAGCTCGTGCAACACTATGCATGGAGCAACGTCTCTCTATTGCCCAACTTCCGATTCTTCGACTTTGCTCCCTCTCGTGTGGCTTCTGAGAAGGTGCGCCTTGTGTTCATGGCTCGTGTCAATCGCATGAAGGGACTCGATTGGATCTTCCATCTTTGTGAACACATAGCCACTCATGGCTTGGAGTCCAAGTTCACCGTTACCTTTTATGGGCAAATCAATCCTGCCGATGAGGCCTATTTCATGGAGCAGCTCCAGCATTATCGGTTTGCCGAATACCGAGGAGCGCTACTTCCCGAGGAGATCTACGCCACATTGAGTCAGTATGATGTGCTTCTTTTGCCTACTCATTTCTACACCGAGGGACTTCCTGGCTCAGTAGTCGATGCCTACATCTCTGGGCTTCCTGTGATTGTCACCGCATGGAAATATGCCACCGAGTTTGTTGATGATGGGGTGACAGGGTTTATCGTCCCCTTTGAGCGAGGCGAGCAGGAACTGATAGATCGGGTGATGCGTCTTGAGGCCAATCGTGACCTGCTGGCTACGATGCAGGCCAGTGCGCTACGCTCTCGCACGCGCTTTGCTCCTCCCGTATTGCCCTTCTAATGGGTAACCCCTCCCCTTGATGAGTCCGTCGCGACATCTTTGTTGAGGCTCCCTTCCTTGTCGGAGTACCGAGTCCTCTTATCCCTTCTTCTTGCTCACACCGAACAAGAGCTTCGCTAGCATAGGGCTTGTGCGTATGACAGCGCTCACGCACAGACACAGAGCGATGATAGATAGCGCTATGCCACCGCCAAGGAATAGCTCCACTACCGCATTCTTACCTTCGCTACACAACGCACTCAGCTGGGGTAGGTGAGGCATGAAGAAACTATGCAGGAGGTAGATGTCCAGTGTCCTTGTGCCAATGAGCTGCAACGCTTTTCCCACTCGTTTGTCACGAGTGAAGCCGTTTTGGTAGGTCTTGAAGGTGTTGTACACGATGATGAGCCCCAGGTATCCTATCAGCGCCTCGCTCAGGGTCTCTGCCACCTTCCAGAGGTCTATGCTCCCTGTCAGATGAGTTGCGATGAGGTATTTCTTCGTTCCGAAGATCAAGGCGTAGAGGCCTATTACGATAGCCATCGTATATCGTGCTTCGAGTAGCTGAGCAAACCGCTCCTTGTGCATGGAGCAGATGTAGCCAAAGGCGAAGTATTGGAAGTAGCTACACAAGTGGTGCCAGCTCCCCACGTTGGCCCACGTGTTGAGCGTAGGGATCATCTTGAGACCCATCTTGGCCACGAAGAGTATGCCTGCAAGCAATAAGAGTGTCAGTGTCATACGCTTGCGGTAGCGCTCTCGGTCGGGGGTGTAGAGGCAGGTATTTGCCGTGTATAGGATGAGGAACATCTCTAGCAACACGATGGTAAACCAGTACCCTAGTTTGCCGTTTGCGGTGACGAAGGTCTGCCAGTCAGTACCATAATAGGCATAGGTATAGAGTAGCCCGAGTATGAGCGTTGGCACCAGCTGTACGACTAGCTTCTTCCTGCTCATCGTCCTCCACATGCTCCAGTCCCATGCCAGGCTCTCCTTGTAGGCGATGTATCCGCTGATGAAGAAGAAGAGCGGCATGCGAAACGACATCAGCACCTCGTTCAGGTAGGTCGGTGTAGTGATGCCCATGCAGCTAAGTTCGACGTGTGAAAACACTACGAGAATCATGGTCAGTCCTCGTAGTGCATCGATGTACTCTATCCTCTTGGTGGGTTGCTGTATGCTTGTTGTCATCGTGTGTGGTTTGAGTTATTGTCCACAAAGGTAAGGCTTTTCGTCAGATGTGCAAAATTTGTTTTGCCCCGATACCTTATTGGGACTTGTCAAATCACTCATTCATACAGCTTGGCACCGACCTTACTCTTTCTTCTCCTTGTCATAATACTCCTGGAGTTACCTGGCACCTCCAGGTTCTTCTCTCAAGCGCCACTCCAGCTCCGCTATGCGCGCTTTCAGCACCGCATTTTCCGTTCGCAGGACCGCATTCTCAGCCTCCAGCTGACTCATATGCTCATCTTGTGCCTGGCGGTAGCCCGTGCGGGCTGCATACATGCGCTCCTTGATGCCACCCTCAGTGACAAAGCGCTCCTCCAATGCCTGCAGGTAAGCACACATCATCTTGTCCGTCTGGTGACATAGCGTGAGCAGCAGGTTGGCATACTCCTCGTCGGTCATCTTCATCACCAACGGAGCATAAGCCTCATAGTCATTCTGCTCACGGCAGAAGTCGCGCATCCTCCTCTGACGCTCGCTATCCTTGGGCCACACCGGCAAGTGATGCGTGTTGAGGTAGTCAAGATAGTCGGCACGCAACTCCTGCAGACTCCCCCGCGCGACGTTGATAAGGCGTATCTCCATCTCCGAGCTCGTCTGCCCATCCTCGCTCCCCTCGATGATGTTCTGCTTGCCCGAGCGTGCCGCCTGCACCATCTGATCCACCGTACGGTCACCATGGGCAGGAAGGAAGCGCTTGCAAAACTCCACCGTAAGCTGATATATGGCATCGCTCTTGCGATAGAAGTAGAGGTCCTTCCATACAGTCCCCTTCTTCAGCACCTTATCTTTAGAGGCGTAGTTCATAGTATTTATGGTTTTTGTTTAATTATTTATAGTTTTTATAGTTTTTAGATTTTTTGGGTTTCTTTGTGGCTTTTTGTAGCCTCTTAGTCTTCCCTAGAATTACCTAGGAATTCCCTGGGACCTCCTAGAATCACCTAGGACTTCCTAGGATCACCTAGGCTTTCCTAGAAATCCCTAGAATCTCCTAGAAAATCCTATAAACTCCTCTGCAAATTTATAAAAAGATACGCAAAATCAATGATGTTTTCAAGAAATCTTAAAAATCACCATTTCCTATAAAGCCTATGATTTCCTAGCCTTCTTAGATCCTCCTAGAATCTCCTAACACGCCCCAGAATTTCCTAGGATTTCATAGAACTTCCTAGGATAACCTAATATCTCCTAGGATAACCTATAATAACTCGTGAGCTGGTTCCATACTTCATCAGCGTCGTGATACATACGTCCTGCAAGGTGGCAATCCATGAAATACTTCTTCTTTGTTTCCATACTGATTTAAGTTTATGAGTTTATAAGTTCTTTTGTTTTCTGGCACGAAGTTATGGAGGTGTTGTCCCATATCGTGGGACAGGTTGAGGTTTTTTCATGTTTTTGTAAAAAAAGACACTTGCGGGGATTTTCTTGCTATTTGTTCGCTTGCAAGCGCAGTTTTTCATAGGTGTGGCGTGATTTTTTCGCAGGTGCGGTGAGTGCATTTCGCAGGTGCGACAAACTGATTACTGCTTACGGAGGGGACAAAAGAGTATTTAAAAAACGAACTACTGATTACTGATGACTATCTCGGAGGCAAACAAGATGGGAGTCAACAAAAATCGTATTTGTGTCAACTATCTCAGGAAAAGAGTCTACACTTTCGGTCATCAGAGTCAACCTTTTCAGTACAATAATAAAGAAAATAAACTGATTACTGATGAGTGATGACTTTACCTTTACCATCATTGACACAACGATATCAGCAACTTATGCTGGGATGCACTCATCGCGGAAATCATCAATCATCAGTAATCAGTAAATATATATGATGATGCAAATACTTGAAAAAAGAAGTTATATATATAATTATTTAAATAATTATATATATAAAATTTTCTTTACATTGTTTTGCGCCTCACTATATCATCAAGAAAACATCTGATTACTGATGATTGATGACTTTTGCCCACGAAGAGGAAGGACAATGCCGGAGAAAATTCATGGGGCCACTAAAATCAGTAGACTGTTCGATCTTCGACGGTGAGCCCACCGAGCCGTGAGGGTAAGCCCTCGGCTACGGATCGGTAGACCCTCCGCGTGCACCTCGTGAAGATTTTTTATTTTTCTCTCCATCAGCTACTTACAAAAAGAAGAAGCACGAAGAATCAAGTAAGTGCAGATGTCAAAAAATAGTATTGTAACTTTGCATCGAGTCACAGGTCAAGAAACGCTCAAGGTCTTGCTTCCATCCTTGCGGCCTGTGAACTTCGGCGGGGCGAGCAAAAAAGGGAGCAGGCGCTCTTTGACATATTGCACAAGACACAGATCCCTATTCGTGTAGTCAGACACCATCGAGATGATCTCGCCTACGGCATGGTGGGGGCCGCTCGGGCGAGAGCACCTTGATGGCGTTGCCTGTCGCGGGGGGAGCGGCTATCTCTGTTCCACCCAGATGAGCTTGCTCGTGTCATAGCCACGTTGGCGCAGATTGCGCAGGATCTTGTCCTTTGTGGTTGTCGACATCTGTGGGGTGCGGCTCAGTATCCACAGATACTTGGGGCTGCTGCTGCCCACCACCGAGTAGGAGTAGTCGGGGGCCAGCTCGAGGATGTCGTAGTCGCCATAGAAGGGACCGAAGAAGCTCACTTGCAGTTGGCCCGGTGTGCCGTTCTTTCGGGCCTTGGCCTTGCCGATGCTCTCCTTGTAGGGGCCGTCGAGCGTGTTGAGATGACCACTATTGAGAACCTTTATCTTGCCATCATCGCGTAGCGAATACTCGGCAGTGCTCCCCACGAGACCGCGCTCGAAGGAGTGGTCATAGCGGGCAATCTCATACCATCGGCCAAGGTAACGGTCGAGGTCAAATGAGGTGATAGTGCTGTTGTCGACCTTCTGGGACATGGCAGTAGCGCATAGCCCACAGAGGGCGAGCGAGAGGAAGGTAGCTTTCATGGGGATAAGTGAAATGAATAGGTGTGTCATCCCGAACGTACGTGAGAGTTCACTCACTAGAGGGCTGTGGAGGCTAATGGCGAGAGCTCACGCAGGGTTCAGGATGACACGAGAGGTTAGTTATTTACTGTCTCTTCAGCAGATGATTATTCGATCGCGATGGTCTGTTGCATCTGGGGCTTCTCCTCGGCAACCTTGCGGGGCAGCTTTATGTGGAGCACACCATGCTTCACCTTGGCCTTGATGTGGGCCTTGTCCACGTCGTCGGGGAGCACGAGCGTCTGCTCAAACTTGGCATAGGAGAACTCGCGGCGGATATACTTGCACTCCTTCTCGTCGCAGCACTCCGCATCCTTGCATTCGGGATCCTTGCACTCGCCCTTCTGCTCTTTGCACTCCTTGCCATCCTTATCGTTGCAGCACTTCTCCATGGTGATGACAAGATCACCGGCCTCGTCGAGGTGGATGTGGAAATCGTCCTTAGTCATGCCAGGAGCAGCGACCTGCACTTTGTATTCATCTTTCTTTTCGATGACATTGATGGCTGGGGCTGTAGCCTTGGTGCGGCCCATCCAGTTCGTATCAAAAAAATCACTGAAGATGCTCGGTACCCAGTCTTGACGGTACATTCTTTTCATTGGGGTCATAATCGTTAGTTTTTTAAGGGTTAAACAAAACTTGTCTAGGTATAATGCATGAAGCCTACGTTTTGTTTGCAATCGCCCCCTCTTTTAACTTATTTATGATGTGTTGGCACTCCTTATATATATAATGTGTAAGTCCCCATGGCAGGAGAGATGAAAACTGCTCCCCTTATCACTAAGAAGAGCAGCCCGGTAGATAGAATGATTAAGAAAAAGTTATTAAGGTTGCAGCTTTGCTGTTGCTCGGTATATACAACATCGCAGGAATGCAAAAGTTCAGCCCGCCTCTCCCTTTCAGCATTTTTCCCACCATGCAGAAATAATTTCGCACAAATGCAAAATCTCCCTCGTAGCTCCGAATCCCCCAAAATCCTCGAAAAACCATGTTTTGCAACATGTAAATGCCAATTTTCCTATCCTCTCGAAAATTTCCTTCCCATGACTCCCTTTGAAAATCAGCGCATTGGGAAAATCCGTTAAAAAATCTTGAAAAAAAGTTCTTGGAATGTTTGGTCAGTTTGCAGAAAGTATCTACCTTTGCATCCGCAATCGAGAGGGACACCCCTTGAGATGGTTGAAGAAAGAGTTCTTTGAAAATATTTTCCATACAGACAAGTAGTACAAGAAGCGATCTTGTGATGT
>JAFZFN010000019.1 GCA_017555875.1 Bacteroidaceae bacterium | reverse complement strand
TTGCAAGGTCCGAAGTACGAAGTCCGAAGTTATATTCCGCGCTCCGAGATGGCGCAAAAAGGATGAGGTAAAAAAATCCTTATTTTTGTATTAGATATACGTAGTATATATAATACTTAAATAAGCCTCTTTTTTTATAGTTCTCACTCGCGAAAAAAACGGCCACAGCGCAGGTAACTTCGGACTTCGGACTTCGGACTTTTTGCCTCGCGTGGCGCACGCGCATAATGCGCGTATCCCTAAAAGCTTCACTTACGTTTCGCACTCCTTTGGGGAGATAAACCTCCCGTCGTCGCAACCGACGCTCCTTTCGCGTCGGCAATGAGTTAGGAAGAGGACCTTTGTCGGGAGAGCGTTCATCATCACACTACGGGTGTTGTCTCCAAAGAAAAAAGGTCGAGGGCGTGTCGCGTGATACGGACACACCCTCGATTGTCTAATGTCGGTAGCTCCCCTTTGCTTAATACTCCTCCTCGTCAAAGAAGAAGTCCTCCTTGCTGGGGTAGTCGGGCCACAGATCCTCGATGCTCTCGTAGATCTCACCCTCGTCTTCCATCTCCTGCAAGTTTTCGATGACCTCCATGGGGGCTCCTGAGCGCATGGCGTAGTCGAGAAGCTCTTCCTTGGTTGCGGGCCAGGGGGCATCCTCCATCTTTGATGCCAATTCAAGTGTCCAATACATAGTGTATTCTCCTATTCGTTAAAATTTTTGTAAACCTATTTGTATATGAGGCTGCAAAAGTATAATTTTTTTTTATCAATCACTATCCGAAGCCCAATATTTTTCGTCTACACCCTCTTTTTTGTTGATGAGGCGTGCGCAGACAAACAGAAAGTCGGACAGGCGGTTCATGAATGCCAACGCCGAGGGGCTCACGGGGAGTGTCTCGCCCATGGCTGTGATGAGCCGCTCGGCACGGCGGCAGACGGTGCGGCACACGTGGCACTCAGCAGCGGCGACGCTCCCTCCGGGGAGCACGAAGGAGTGCAGGGGGGCGAGCTGGGCGTCGGTGGTGTCGATGAGTGTCTCGAGGTGTGACACATGGGCCTCGGTGATGGGGCAGGGCACGGCGTTGCCCTCGGTGCGGGGCATGGCCAAATGGGTGCCCACATCGAACAGGCGCGACTGTATCCATCGCAGGGGGTGGGTGTCGGCGGTGTCGCCGAGGAGGGCGATGAGCAGGCCCATGTGGGCGTTGAGTTCGTCGATGGTGCCATAGGCCTCGAGCTGCAGGTCGTGCTTCTTGGCTCTGCTGCCCCCGATGAGCGAGGTGCTGCCTAGGTCGCCTGTGCGGGTGTATATGTGGATCTTTTTCATATGAATGGGTGTTGCTATGAGGTGTTGGGGCAATGGCGAGGGGTTATCGTTTCCTGACCTTCACCCAGTAGGCTTGCGCGTGGCGCGATGGGTCGAGGGCGAGGAGCCCTATGTCGCCCAGGTCGTAGCTCGTGCCCGTGGCCTGGCTTCCGTGCAGGGAGGTCCACCACTGTTGTCGGCTGCGGTCGCTGCGGATGCCCTCGACGATGATGAGCCCGTGGGGGGCCATGTGGGGGAGGGCGGCATCGAGCACCTCGGCATAGTGCTCGGCATGGGCGATGTGGAGGAGGCCGATGGGGCAGTCGTCAGGGGTGAGGAGCGAAAAAAGTGCCATTTCATCGGTGTTTTTTACCTCTACCGAGGGGTGCTCAGAGGCGATGTGACGCATCGCTTCGGCCTGCTGGACCGATGGGGCGACGGCTATGCACCGAGCCGATGGGCAGGCCATGCTCATGGTGACGATGGAGGTGCCAGCGCCCACCTCGACTATGAGGCTGGGGTGTATGTGGTTGGCCAGGCGGAACAGCAGGCGGTCGATGGCCTCGCTGTAGCTCGGGAGGTGCCCTTGGGCGTGTAGCTCATGGATGGCCTCGTAGGCGTAGTAGGGCGATTGCTCGCGCAGCACGTGCTGCACGAAGTAGAAGTCGCTAGGGCTCTGCACGCCGTAGCCGAGTGTGTTGCGTCGTCTGCGTATCCACTTGTTCATCATGCATTTTTGCGCAAAAATAACAAAAATAGATGAGTATTGCCAATGTGAATGGAAAAAAGATGTACATTTGCAATAAGAAACATAATGAAGTGTAGCTAAAAAATCATAAATCAAATGATGGACTGGAGAACGTTGATATCGCCCAAGCGGCTGGGGATGGAGTCGTATGGCAATGAGGGCAGTGATGACCGCTCTGATTTCTTGCGCGACTATGACAGGCTCATCTTCTCGGCCCCCTTTCGCCGATTGCAGAACAAGACGCAGGTGTTTCCCCTGCCAGGGAGCGTCTTCGTGCACAACAGGCTCACGCATAGCCTCGAGGTGGCCTGTGTGGGGCGCTCGCTCGGCAACAAGGTGAGCCGCGCCATCGTGAAGAAGCGCCCCGAGCTGGCCGACTCGCTCGTGGGCGAGATGGGCAACATCGTCTCGGCGGCTTGCCTGGCTCACGACCTGGGCAATCCCCCCTTCGGACACTCGGGAGAGAGGGCCATCTCGACCTACTTCTCCGAGGGCAAGGGTGGTGTGCTGCGCGACCAATTATCCCCGATGGAATGGGAAGATATCGTGCATTTCGAGGGTAATGCCAATGCCTTCCGTCTGCTCACACACCAGTTCAATGGTAGGCGCAAGGGAGGGTTTGCGCTGACCTACTCGACGTTGGCCTCCATCGTGAAGTATCCCTACTCATCGTGCTACGCCGGGGGAAAGTCGAAGTTCGGGTTCTTCCAGACCGAGGCCGAGACCTTCCGCACCATTGCCGACGAGCTGGGGCTCATCAGGCTGAGTGGCGAAGGCGAGCCGCTCCGCTACTGTAGGCATCCGCTGGTGTTTCTTGTCGAGGCGGCCGATGACATCTGCTATCAGCTGATGGACATCGAGGATGCCTTCAAGCTGAAGATCCTGACCCTTGAGGAGACCGTCGCGCTGCTCACCCCCTTCGTGCAGGAGCACAAGCGGGGCCATCTGGCCGAGGTGCTCGGCATGGTGAGCGACCAGAACGAGCAGATCGCCTACCTGCGCTCCAAGGTGATAGGCATACTCATCGACGAGTGTGTCGACGCCTTTATGCGCCACGAGGAGGAGATCCTCAGCGGGACATTCAGCGAGGCGCTCATCAAGCACACGAGCGACTGCTGCCGCCAAGCCTACAAGCACTGCTCCGAGGTGGCCGTGAAGAAGATCTATCGCTCACGCGACGTGCTTGACATCGAGCTGGCGGGTTTCCGCATCATCAACACGCTCATCGAGCTCATGATAGATGCTGTCACCCATCCCGACAAGGCCTACTCGCAGCTGCTCATCGATAGGGTGAGCAGCCAGTATGACCTGCATGCCCCGACGCTGTTTGGCAAGGTGCAGGCCGTCTTTGACTACCTCTCGGGCATGACCGACGTGTTTGCCCTCGACCTGTACCGCAAGATCAACGGCAACAGTCTGCCCGCCGTGTAGCAACTCCCTCTCTCCACGGGGCGATGACGGGTGAGGCCCTATGGTAGGGCTCCATATGTTATAAATGTTAAAAGTCAGTCTCTCAGTAGTTAATGATTAGGTTTTTTCGATAATTATGTGTAATTTTGCGGCCGATTTGATTTTGGCGTGCTAGGCGCGGGCGCTTGGGATGGGCGAAATGAATCGTAAACCGTTGTGTAATAAAATTTTACAATCACATAATGAAGAAAAGACTATTAGCAGTCATTCTTGGAATGATGGTCTCCTTCGGCACGCTGCTCGCACAGAGCTTCGTGGTCGAGGGTACGGTCATCTCCAAGGAGGATGGTGAGCCTCTGATCGGTGTAGCAATACGCCCGTTGGATGGGTCGACGAACGGAACGGTGACAGACTTTGATGGAAACTACTCCATCGAACTGACCGGCAAGGAGGTGCTGTTGAGCTTTACCTATCTCGGTATGCAGGAGCAGCAGCACAAGGTGACAGCCAAGACGGGCAAGCTCGACATCGAGATGCTGTCGGACGCACAACTCATGGAAGAGGTGGTCGTCGTGGCGTATGGAGTGAGAAAGAAGGGTACCGTGGCAGGTTCGGTATCGATGGTCAAGGCCGACAAGATTGCCGAGATCCCCGCAGCGGGATTTGACCAGGCACTGCAGGGACAGAGCCCCGGACTGATGGTGCTCTCCAACTCGGGTGAGCCCTCGAAGGCGGCCACGTTCCAGATACGTGGTACCAACTCCATCAACTCGGGTACGGCTCCGCTCTTCATCCTCGATGGTGTGCCCATCTCGAGTGCCGACTTCAACACGATCAGCCCCAACGACATCGAGTCGGTGTCGGTGCTCAAGGATGCATCGTCCACATCAATCTATGGTGCCCGTGCCGCCAATGGCGTGGTGGTGATCACGACCAAGCGTGGCACACAGATGGAGAAGGCCAAGGTGACACTACGTGCCATGGGAGGCGTGTCGCAGCTGGCTAGCTCCAAGGAGTGGATGCTGATGAACACCGAGGAGCGTATCGCCTTCGAGAAGGAGCTGGGACTCGACAAGGGACAGGACTATGACCTGCTGCGTCAGACCGACATCAATTGGCAGGAGGCCATCTTCAATAATCGCGCCCTGCTGCAGAACTATGACTTCTCAGTGAGCCGCGCGACAGAGCGCATGAACTACTTTGTGTCGGGTAACTTCTTTGACCAGGACGGTATCGCCATGGGGTCTACCTTCAGACGCTATTCGCTCCGCAGCAATGCCGATGTGAAGACGGGCGAGTGGCTCAAGATGGGTACCAACACGATGATGACCTATGAGCAGGTGCAGCAGGCCGAGGAGGGAGCTTATACGCTCTACACCCCCATCTCAGCAAGCCGATTCATGCTCCCCTACTGGAACCCCTACAAGAAGGATGGTAGCATCGCCTCTTCGAAGGATGGCTCATGGGCAGGAACGACACAGAACCCCATCGAGTGGATGGCAAGCAACCCTCAGGAGATGGAGAAGTATAAGCTGCTGAGCACGGTGTATGCCGAGATGACCCCAGTGAAGAACCTCACATTGCGCTCACAGCTGGGTGTGGACTTCTCGCTCTCGACGACCGACGTGAAGTCGCTGCCCAGCTTCCCCGGCAACAACGGCATAGGCTCGGCAGGAAATGCCATGAGCCACGCGATGCAGCTCACAGCGACCAACACGGCCAACTATAAGCTCAACCTTGACTATGTGCACGACTTCAACTTCATGCTCGGACAAGAGGGAGTGAACTTCCGCTCGGAGAGCTTCCAGGTGGTGACACGCGGTCAGAACAACGACTACCTCACCAACCTCTCGACCGGCACGATGGCCACCTCGTGGGGAAGGAGCTACTCCAGCTACAGCTACCTGTCGTTCTTCGGACGCGGTGAGTACAACTACATGGATAAGTATTATGCTGACTTCTCGCTCCGTACCGACGCCTCGTCGCGCTTCGGTAAGAATGGCCGTTGGGCCAGTTTCTGGTCGGTGGGCTTGATGTGGAACGTGCTGAAGGAGAAGTTCATGCGCCCCTATACATGGATTACCAATGCGCAGGTGGCACTCAGCACCGGTACGTCGGGCAACTCGGCCATCCCCAACTATGACCACTTGGAGCTCGTGGGCGGTGGCTATATATATAATGGTGAGTCGGGCATCGCTCCCTCGAGTGAGGGCAACCCCAATCTCAGCTGGGAGCAGCTCTGGAGCAGCAACCTCGCGCTGCACCTCGGATTCTGGCACCGCCTCAATGTCGACGTGGAGTTCTACAACAAGCGCACGACAGACATGCTGATGCTCGTGCCCCAATCCTATGCCAACAATGGATTTGGCCAACGCTGGGACAATGTGGGCGCCATGGTCAATCGCGGTGTGGAGATGTCGGTCAACTATGATGTCTTCCGCACAGAGCGCTTCGTGTGGAACATCAATTCCAACGCATCGTACAACCACAATGAGATTACCGAGCTGTATAACGGCCTGAACGAGTATGAAATGTCGGGCACCTCGACCAAGCTGGTGGTGGGACATCCCGTGGGCGAGTTCTTCATCAATCGCTATGCCGGTGTCAACCCCGCCAATGGTGATGCGCTCTGGTATGACCAGAAGGGCAACATCACCACCGAGTTCCGCGAGTCAGACAAGGTGCTTGTCGGCAAGACCTACATGGCACCATGGCAGGGCGGATTCGGTACCTCGGTGTCGTGGAGAGGCCTAGGGCTGAGCACGCAGTTTGCTTGGGTGGCCGACCGCTGGATGTTCAACAATGACCGCTTCTTCGAGGAGAGCAACGGACTCTACACCGTGTACAACCAGTCGAAGCGACTCCTCTATGACCGCTGGAAGAAGCCTGGCGACATCACCGACATCCCTCGCTATGGTGTGACCCCGCAGATGGACTCGCGCTTCCTCGAGGATGCCTCGTTCCTCCGCATGAAGAACCTGATGCTGAGCTACACCTTCCAGCGCAAGACCCTGGAGAAGATGAAGGGTATCGAGGGAGCACGTATCTATGTGCAGGGGCAGAACCTCCTCACCTTCACTAAGTTTAGTGGCATCGACCCTGAGTCGACCAGCAATGTGTATGCAGCGCAGTACCCCATGTCGCGCCAGTTCTCTCTTGGCATGGAGCTAACCTTCTAATTCCGATGCATTATGAAGAAATTCAGAATATATCTACTTGTTGCGCTCAGCGCATGTGTGCTCTCATCTTGTCTTGACAAGTTCCCTCAAGACGAGATCCCTGCGGGCAACGCCATCACGACTATCGAGGATGCCAATCAGGCCGTCATAGGCATCTACAATGCTTGGATGAATGGTGCACTATATAGTGGCTACCTCACGCTGCTCCCCGACATCCAGGCCGACTTGGCCTACGCGGTCAATGGCTACACCAACACCTATGGTGACGTGTGGCGCTGGGAGATCTTGGCCACCAACTCGCAGATCACCTCAGTGTATGGAGCGCTCTACAATGTCATCGGTCGATGCAACTTCCTGTTGGCCAACGCCGACAAGGTGCGCGACAATGTGTACAACGATGAGGACTTTGACCGTCTGCAGCAGTATTGCGGCGAGGCCTACTTTGCTCGCGCATTGGCCTACTCGGAGCTCATCAAGCTCTTCTGTAAAGCCTACGATAGCGATGAGATGGCACAGCATGAGCTCGGTGTGGTGTTGCGCAAGGAGTATTACAGCAATGACTCGCTGAAGCGTGCCACGCTGAAGGAGTCCTACGACTTTGTCCTCGAGGACCTCGAGCGTGCCGAGGACTGCCTGCAGCTCACCGAGGAGGAGGAGAAGGATGCTACCTTGACCTTCTATGGCAGCCCCTACTTCAGCATATATACGGTGTATGCGCTTCGCTCACGTGTGGCTCTCTACATGAAGGATTATGAGAATGCCATCAAGTACTCGACCTTGCTCATCGAGAGCGGACAGTTCCTGTTGTCGAGCGCAAGCACAAAGTATACCGACATGCCTGATTACATCACGATGACCAACAAGCCCGTAAGCTACTACGAGTACATGTGGCGCTACAACCTCTCTACCGAGACCATCTGGGAGGTGGGCTTCACCACCACATCGTATGGAGGAGCGTTGGGCTCGATATTCTTCAACTGGGACTTCCAGTCCTACAAGCCCGACTATGTGCCTGCCCAGTGGGTCTTCGGCCTCTATGCCAGCAACGACTTGCGCTATGGTGCCACCTTCACCTCTGCTACGACAGGACATAGCCATGGACTCACATGGCCTCTGCTCTCGAAGTATTGGGGCAATCAGGAGTTGTTCGATGCGGCGCAGCTCATCCATGTGTGTGAGCCACAGGTGTTCCGCCTGTCTGAGCAGTACCTCATCCGTGCCGAGGCCTATGCACAAAAGGAGACTCCTGACTATGCCAAGGCATCAAAGGACATCGCAGAGCTCCGCGAGGCACGTTACAGCTCAGGCGCGTCGGCAAGCCTCACCGCAGACAATGCAATGGACATAATAGAAGAGGAACGCGTGAAGGAACTCTATATGGAGGGCTTCCGTCTGCAGGACCTCAAGCGTTGGCACAAAGGATTTGAGCGTACACCGCAGGACCAGTCGCTCTCGAATGGCAGCAGCCTCAAGATTGAGGCCGACAATCCCTTGTTCGTGTGGCCCATACCACAACATGAGTTGGAGTCGCCCGGAGCCAATATCTTACCAAACGAAAGTAATAAGTAATAGGAGAAAGGACGAATGAAGAAAAATATTTTGCTCGGAACAATCATCTCGCTGGGGCTGCTCGCAGGCATGACAAGCTGCGAAGAGGAGCGTGCCTTGTATGACGGAGGTGAGTATATCATGTTTGCCGATACGCTCACCGTGCTGGGCGTGGAGAACAACACCGAGGTGTTTGATGTGGAAATCGCTGCAACTACGGTGAGCGATAAGGACCGCACAGTAGCCGTAGAGGTGGTCGATAAGTATAGCAATGCTATCGAAGGTGTGCATTACACCCTCTTGTCAAACACAGTCACCATCAAGGCTGGTGAGATGGTGGGTAACCTTCGCATCAAGGGACATGCTGACAACCTCACAGTGGACTATGACCCCGAGGTGGTGCTTCACCTCATCGCAAATGATAAGTATCACTGGGACCTTTATGGTGGCGACACTACTCGCGTGGTGCTGCGCAAGGTATGCCCCTTTGATATCAATGCCTTCACCGGATATGCCATGATAACCTCTACCTTCCTTTACAACTATGCTGGAGGATACAACCGCCTGATCAAGACCTCGGTGGACGAGACCGACGAGGAGAGAAGGACAATCATCATGCATGACCTATACTATGATGGCTATGATGTGAAGCTGAGATTCTCGACAGACGACGCGCTCAACCCGCTCATCGAGATGGATGACCAGCCTCTGGTGACTACGGGTGAGGCCTTCGGCACGAAGTATGGCGATGGCATGCTTCATATCTATCAGCCCTCTTCGCAGGTGAGCTACTATAGCTCTTGCGAGAAGTTTATCTACCAGTTTGTCACTCTGTGGGTACCGGGCATGGCAGCTGGAACCAATACGGTGGGTACCTTTATCCATGCCATAGAGTGGATTAGCGACGATGAGGCTCGCATATTGCAGAATCAAGGGTACTAATAAGAATATCAGACAATGAAGAATAGAAATAGACATAACATATTGTTGTCGTGCATGGTCGTAATGGCTGCGTGGCTCATGGGATCTTGTGATGATGACATCATGGGAGGCACCACTGTGTTGGGCTTCCCCACCGATACGTTGGTGGTAGATGCAACATGTGGAGAGACGGTTGCCGTGTCTTTCAATGTAGGTTACAACTGGAATATCAATTCAGATAAAGATTGGTGCCGCATCAATGGCGAAGACAAGAGCTTGGGCGGAAAGCCTGGAGAGCACACGGTGAACTTTGTCGTAAATGATCGTGGTAATTTGTTTGCAGACGATAGGGCTTCCATCACTTTATATATGAATGGAGAGAGCCGCGTCATCGCTTACATCACTCGCCGTGCTGCAAAGGCCTATGAGGTGGAGGTGAGTAGCAATGGACAGGTATATGCTGACGGAGAATCACTGATAATCGGTGCCGAAGGGAAGCTCGTCCTGGACCTATCGCCAAACTTTGACATGGATCTTCTGAAATATGACTGCCCCTCTTGGGTACAGATGGAGCGTGATGGCAAGGTGCTGACGCTGAGCATGATGGATGACTCGATGAAGTATGTGATAAACAATGCGAACGACTCGCTGCGCATGACAAAGGACAGCACCGTTCATCGCAGCTTCCATGTGCAGTATGCAGGAATGAATCCTCGGGAGATCCGCATCAGCCAACAGCTGGAAGAGGTGCTCGTGGTGTCATACGATGCCAAGCAAGCGTTCTTGGGCGTTGAGGAGTATGAGATGCCTGTGTCGTTCAGCATCGTCGCTGCTAACGACGAATACGAGATTGTGTCATTGGGCTATGATGAGAGTTGTGGATACTATATCTTGTCGGAGGATGAAGGATGGGTGACCATACAGGACGATTTGCACGGAGTGGTGGAGGTGTCTGTCAATGAGATCAATGCCTTGCTCGAACGCCAGCAGCTCTTGATGGCGCTCCCTCAAGCCATTACCGATAGCTTGGGAGGCACTGAAGAGGTCTTGGAATTCCTTTGCGAAGAGGTCGAAGGTATGATGGAACTCCGCGAGGAAGCCGCACTGTATCGTATGGTGGAGATGAAGCAGGAGAGTGGTGCGGTAATCACGATTGATCCCGAAGCACAGTGGAACATAAGAGTCGCTGTTGATGGCAAGACCTACTGCGATGCAATCATGGGAGATACTTGCGATGCTCCGATGAAGGTTGCCATAGAGACTCTTGAGGGCTACGACTTGGTATGTGTGAGCTATGATAGTCAAGTAGGTTGTCAGCTGCTTACGGTTGAGGATAGCTGGCTTGATGTGGCAGATGACTCATTCGGCAATGTAGAGATTGGCTTCAAGGAGAATGTGGGCAGCGAGCGCATCATGCACCTCTTTGCTCTACCGCTCCCCTTTGCTGAGGCGTTTGGATATGGCACCGAGAGCTACTTTGACGAGCTCGCAGAAGTGTTGTTCTGGGATGTTGATGGCCTGCTTGAGATAAAGGACAATGTAGGTCAGTTCGTAGTGGCCAAGTTTGTCCAAGAAGCCGATGAGGCCAATGCCATGAAGGTCTTCAGGACGAAGGCCACAGGAATGGAGGTCCTCGCAGTGACCAAGGAGACAGACCCCGAGTGGCTGGCTATAGCAACAACTAAGGGTGTCGAGGCCAACAAAGTCTTCAGATGTAGCCTGGACCTGAGCATGCCCTACATCATCAATCCCTTGCTGCCTCTCAGCGTATGGGATACGAGCAATGCCGATAACCAGGACCGTGTGGAGATCTATGCAAAGAGTGGTGTGAAGTACAAAGCAGGTAAGGGCTCAGAAGACCACTACACTGAGGAGCATGGCATCATGGAGGAGATCGAGGGCAATTATATGCTTGTCACTCTCTCTGCTAACATTAAGAATGTCACAGAAGATGGTACGATAGAGTACTTTATGGATGAGGACTTCATTATCTATTTCATTGATGCAGACACCAATGTCCTCAAAGCGCTTGTGATAACTAGACTCTAAGAAAAGATAAGAAAAAGATTATGAACCGATATATGAAATTTTCATTATTCAGTAGAGCTCTCGTAGCGGTATTTGTTGCAGTGTTTGCGATGGCAAACCTCACTGGTTGTACTGAACAAGAGGAGCTGGGCGCAGCATATGGTTATGTGCAGTTCAGACTCTTCAAGAACGATACAGCGCCCAAGGCGAGTGCCTCTCGTGCAGAGGATGAGACGACATTGGAGTATCTTTCGGAGGCATGTAAGGTCGGGGTGTCATTGCAACGCCCTGATTTCTCGGAGATAGAGCAGACGCTGGTCCTTCGCTCCTACAGCGAGGAGAATGCTGCCTATGGCGTTCGTAGTGATAAGCTCCAGTTGTTGGCTGGTGATTACAAGGTGACTAGCTACAAATTGTACAATAAGTTGGACAGCGTAATCACGACTGTAGATGATTTGTCTTTACCCTTCACGATAATCCCTGACGGACTTGTCTATCAGGACCTCTCTGTGAAGGTGAGAGAGCGCGGTAAGGCGACGTTCCGTTTGGTCAAGCCTGAAGCCTTTACCACTCCCACCACTCGTGCTGCAGATGGAGGCGCTTATCCCTTCAGTGATATCAAAGCTGTTAGCTTTACTGTGAAGAATGTCGAGACACAGGAACCTTCAGTGATAAGTAAGGTCCCTGTCATCCTTGAGGAGGGATTCCATAATGGCTCGATGGATGGCTCTGAGCACAATGCGCAGACCACTTCATTGGTTGTAGACACCATGGTGTGGCTCAAGGCTGGCGAGTATCGCGTGATGAGCTACACAACCTATTCTGATAAGAAGGCCAAGAATGAACTCGAGACGGCGATGGTGGCAGAGGATGCCCCCTCGTTCTTCATACGCGACAATGAGTTGAATGATTCGGTGAACATCACCATCCAGTTGAGTGAGACTGCCGAGTACATCAAGGACTATCTCGCACTGAAGGAGATATGGCTTGCTCTCGATGGTCCCAACTGGAGCTATCATGGCGAGGCCGAGGTCCCTGGATGCAACTGGGATTTTAATAAAGACCTCGACATGTGGGGACAGCAGCCTGGTGTCATTCTAGGTGCCAATGGTCGTGTCGAGTCACTGTCATTTGCCGGTATGGGTGCTAGTGGTGTTGTGCCTGATGCCATCGGTCAGCTTACCGAGTTGGCTATACTTTATCTCGGCACTCACGATGAGTTGTTGGGCGGACGTCTCACCGAGAATGCTAGCGCCGACATGAGCATCGAGCAGAAGCAGTCTATCCGCATGGATTATCATGACAAGTTCCTTGCTCGTGACGTTCGTGAGGGATTGTCTGATATCTTGCGTGATCAGGTAAACCGCGACGCCAAGCAGCCAGCCATCCGTCCTAGCAGTCGCATCGAACTGAAGGATGTGCATTTTGGCATGAGGACCAACAATATTCAGGGTATCTCTCGTGCTATGATGCGCCTCACCAAGTTGCAGCAATTCTACATTGCCAACTCGCCCATCACGGTCAATAACTTCTTTGTCGATGTCAAGGAGGATACAGCTTACCCCGAATTTTATGAGGAGCAGGAGCAGAAGTTGTGGAGTTGGAAGAAGTTGAAGTCGCTTACCGATGTAGAAATCTACAACTGCGCCAACCTCACAAGTCTCCCCATGGAGATGTTCGACGAGGATGGTCTGCCCGAGCTCCAGTCGCTCAATATTGCCTGCAATACCGGTATTGAGGCTGATAGCTTGCGCAACAACTGGATTGATATCATCGATGGCAACAGCGGCGATCGTCTGCAGATGCTCTACATGGGCTACAATAAGCTGGAGGAGTTCCCTCCCTATGAGAAGCTGAGCAAGATGGTCAAGTTGGGATTACTTGACTGTACCCACAATCAGATCAAGACGCTCCATCCCTTCGGTAAGAATGTGAACCTCGTGAAGGTCTATCTCGACAATAACAAGATTACCAGTATCCCTGGCCAGCTTGACGAGGATGGATACAAATACTTCTTCGGCTATTATGATGTGGAGTTGTTCTCTTGTACGAATAACTTGCTTACCGAGGTGCCCGACGTGTTCAACGCCAAGTCTGTAAACATCATGGCTTCAGTGGACTTCTCGTACAACCTGATTTCAGGTTTTGAGAATGGCGACGCCCATCACGGCATCAATGCAGCTTCTGTCTCACTCTCATACAATCGCTTGGAGGAGATGCCCGCCGTGCTCTTCAAGACGGGTTCGCCCATCACGACGCTTATCCTCTCGGGCAATGGTATGAAGCACATCCCTGCAGGCTCTATGACGGGCAAGAACTCTCATCTCTTGCAGACCCTTGACCTTAGCTTCAATCAGCTCACGACCCTCTCGCCTGACCCCGAGAAGCCGTCAGACTTCTGGTCTACCAACTTGCCCTATCTCTATGGTATCGACCTCAGCCACAACTGCTTCAGCGAGTTTCCCTATGAGCCGCTCGATTGTGGTTACCTCACTACGTTTGGCTTGCGCTATCAGCGCGATGCACAGGGCAATAGCATCCTCAAGACTTGGCCCACGGGACTCTACACCTGTCCTAGCCTTGTGGCCTTCTATGTGGGTTACAACGACTTGCGTAAGGTCGAGGACCGCATATCACCCTATCTCCGATATTTCGAGATAAAGGGCAACCCCAACATCTCGATCGACCTCTCGGAGGTGTGTGACTACTACCGTCTGGGATACAATCTGCTCATTTATGATAAGGATCAGGATATTCGTGGATGCGACTACTTATTACAATAAAGCATAATACAGGACTATATGAAAAGATTCTCTATATTTTTCGCTATTGTTGCTGCTCTCTTCGTCTCTTGTGACCAAGAGAATGGTATTGAGGCTTTAGGCTTCGAAATAGAAAAGAATACGATTTATGCAGATCCCGAAGGTGGTGTCGAGTCACTGTTCGTGACCTCAGGTGTCGAGTGGTTTGTCAGCTCCAATAGACCTTGGATAAGCATCTCTCCCGCCAATGGTGTTGGTAGCACCAAGTGTAGCATCCTCGTAGACTCTACATTGCAGAATGGCTTGCGTGATGCAAAGTTGACCTTTCAGACTGTCGAGGGCGACCAGTATTTTGTGATGGTCGAGCAAGGTGGATATGGCAAGTTTATCAACCTCAAGGATACGGCCATGACCATAGCCTCAGCTACCAATAGCGTTGCCGATCGCTACTTCGAGGTCGAGGTGCGCACCAATGTGAACTTCAAGGTGAGCATTGTCGATAGCTTGAACAACCCCATCGAGTGGATTACTCCCAAGCAGGCTGAGGTGAGACCCAATCTGGACCGTCCATCTCGACCACGCACAGCAAAGGTCAGATTCGATTGGAAGATCAACTCTGACACCACAGGCCGTGTAGCCTTTGTCAATTTCCTTCCGCTCAATGAGGATGCTGACAGATTGGAGAAGTCTGCCATGCTGACGCTCACTCAGGAGGCTGCTCCTGTCATCCCTGATAGTCGCTTGGGTGACTCATTGGCTATTGTGACCATTATCAATCGCTTGCAGCTGCTCAGCCCATGGGAAGTGAGTGAGAACATGCAGTATTGGAACAACATAACCCTTTGGGAAAGCACCGATAAGGAGATCCTCAGCGGTGAGGTGCCTCGCGAGGCCGTAGGTCGTGTGCGCTCGGCCAACTTCATGATGTGCTACACCAAGGAGAGCATCCCTCAAGAGTTGCGTTACCTCAAGTATATCGAGACACTCAATATATATAGTAATGTGAACACCATGCTGCTGAGCATCGAACTTGGCAGTGAGATCTGCGACCTCGAATACCTGAAGCACCTGCAGATTGGAGCCTTCGGATTGGTGTCCTTGCCCGACGATTTCGTCAAACTTGGCGATAAGCTCGAGTCGCTCGACCTCAGCTCCAATAATTTTGAGTCGATCCCAGCCATCCTTACCAAGGAGAATTTCCCCAAGCTGAAGAAGCTCGATTTCATTGATTGCCGTCGTTGGTCGCTCTCGAACCTCAGCAAGAAGGATACCTATGAAGATGGCATCGGCCTTCATTTCAATGTGAACAATAGCGATGTGCTGCGACGTCTGCTGCTATGGGATACGCTTGAGGAGCTGCGCCTGTCAAATAACTACATCGAGGGTGAGCTGCCGACCTTTACTACCATTGTTGATGGCGACACCATACCCGATGCCGATGTGCCCTTGTGGACCGAAGAGGATGTCACCGCATGGGGAGGCGACACCATCAGGAACCTCGTGGGCATGCCCAAGATTATGCCCAATATGAAGCGCCTCACGCTCAACCTCAACTTCTTCACGGGCAATCTCCCTCACTGGATGCTCTATCATCCTCACCTGCTCGATTGGTTCCCCGAGTCGCTGATCTATATGCAGAAGGAGAATGGACTCAACTCGGAAGGTGATTTGGTGAAGTTTGACAATGAGCCGACGAATTATGAATACTATTACAATTTCTTCCCTGGCTATAGAAAAAAGTATGAGATTGTAGAGGAATTCGAATAAGCATTGACTATGACTATGAATATGAAAAGAACCTATATAGTAGCCCTTATCATGGGCTTGTTTGTGACCGCTTGTAACGATGCAGATGTCATCGCTCCGGGTGGTGTGGAGGTTGAACACACCGATGCCTTCATCCCTGAGGGTGCTGAGGAGGGCGAACTGCTCATCAAGTTTGTACCCGAGATGACCGATATCCTTGACCAGATTGCCGCTTCGGGCCAAGCAATGACTCGCAGTGGCATCCCCTCTACCGACGAGGTGTTGCGCATCCTTGGCGGCTATGAGCTCGAGCGTGTGTTCCCTATTGATCCTCGTCACGAGGAGCGTGCCCGTGCCAATGGCTTGCACCTATGGTACATCGTGCGTTTCGACAAGTCTACCGACCTCAAGGTGGCAATCACCAGCCTCAGACGTTTGGGCGAGGTGTCCAAGGTGCAGTGCAATACCAAGCTGAAGCGCGTCGACCGCGACAAGAGCAAGCCCGTCGCCATCAGCCGTGAGCGCCTCAAGAGTGGTGCTCGTGTGGCAGGTGCCCCGTTCAATGATGAGGGCTTGTACTACCAGTGGGGCTACATCAACAATGGTGGCTACCCTGAGATAGAGCAACCCGAGTGGGATGCACTGGCGCTTCCCGGTGCCGATGTCAACTGCCGTGAGGCTTGGAAAATCTACCCCGAGGCTGGCGACCCCGAGATCATTGTCGCTGTGCTCGATGAGGGTGTGATGTGGAATCACCCCGACCTTGCTGCCAATATGTGGGTCAATGAGGATGAAGAGTACGCCTCGAAGAAGGACAATGATGGCAACGGCTATGCAGGCGACAAGTATGGATACAACTTTGTGAAGGACTCGCCCATCATCTGCTGGTCAGAGAACTACGACACGGGCCACGGCACTCACGTGGCAGGCACCATCGCTGCGGTCAACAACAATGACCTTGGCGTATGTGGTGTTGCCGGTGGCAATGGCACTCCAGGCACGGGAGTTCGCATCATGTCGTGTCAGGTCATCGACGGCATGTACTCGGTGACCTTGGCTCAGGAGGCTCGTGCCTTCAAGTATGCCGCCGACAATGGCGCTGTCATCGTGCAGTGTAGCTGGGGCTACAACAGTGCGTTGGCCAACATGATGGATGGCTACACCCCTGGCCCCGCGTCTGAGGAGGAGTGGGCTACGCTCTATCCTCTGGAGAAGGAGGCCATCGACTACTTCATCCACAATGCCGGTTCGCCCAACGGTGTCATCGAGGGAGGAATTGCTATCTTTGCTGCGGGCAATGAATACTCGGCCATGCCTGCCTTCCCTTCGGCCTACTCCAAGTGCTTGAGCGTGGCGGCTATTGCTGCTGACTATACTCCTGCTGGCTATACCGACTATGGCGTGGAGGTCGACTTCTCTGCCCCAGGTGGCGATACCGAGTACTATGGCACATTGCTCGAGAACAATAGTGGCATCGGTATTGAGAGTCCCAATGGCGCTATCCTCTCAACGCTTGTGGTTGATGGCCAGGACGGCTATGGATATTACGAGGGCACCTCGATGAGCTGTCCCCACGTGTCAGGCGTGGCTGCCTTGGGCTTGTCGTATGCTGCAAAGATGCGCCGTCACTTCAAGGCTGAGGAGTTCGTGGAGCTGATGCGTGAGACCTCGCGCGACATCTTGGACTCTCTTTATCGCGGCAAGACCAAGACCTATAATTACAACCACTCATCGGCAGGCTACACAGTGGTGCAGATGAACCTCAATGACTATCGCGGCAAGATGGGTACGCTCATCGATGCAGGCGCATTGTTGCGTGCCATTGGTGGTGGAGCAGGCAGTGATATGCGTGTCCCCAACGTCACCGTAGCTCCAGGCGAGGTGCAGACCATCGACTTGGCGAGATACTTTGTAGAGGGTAATAGCGTCCACTACATCGTGAAGCTTGCCTCTTCGACCGTTGCTGATGCCGTGATCGTGGACGACACCAAGCTGGTAGTGACAGGCATCGAGCCTGGCGCGACAACCGCTACCATCGAGCTGCACGACAAGGAGAACTCACAGGTTTGCGGCGAGCAGACCATCGCCATCACTGTGCGAAAGGGTGGCTATGATAATGGGTGGATGTAAAGAATCTCACTTAAAATAAAATAGGAGAGCTAAGGTGTCTTATAGAATCCACATATTGGTTTGTATGGTATGGGTTGCTGTGACTGCCGCTGCCCAGGCAACGGTCAGCAACCTTACTCGAGCTCAGATAGATTCTATCGTGAGCCCTTCGCTCTATGGTGAAGCCGACAAGATACTTCATGCCGACCATTCATCCTATGATTTGGGTGAGTTGTCAGAGCAGGACAGCCCGATTAGTCGCACCTTCCGTCTGCGCAATGTGAGCCAATCGGTGCTACGCATTGCCCGAGTGCGTACCACTTGTGGATGCACCGTCGCCGCCTATGACTCCGTGTCTGTCGCTGCAGGAGGTGAGATGGAGGTTACGCTCACCTTCAACCCCAAGAATAGGCCAGGCACCATTGATGTCGACGCTTTTGTCTATGTCGAGGGCTATGAGAGCCAGCCCATGGCCCGTCTCTCGCTCTATGGCGAGGTGGTCGAGAGTGATGTGTGGCGCCATCTGCCCCATTCGATGGGTGTGTTGCGACTGAAGCGCAAGGTGGTGTCCTTTATCGACCTGCCTGCCCATGGCATCACCACGCGACGTGTCCTCTGTGCCAATAGTGGCAGCCGCCCCTTGCGCCTAACGTCACGTATCTTGCCTCCCTATGCCAAGCTCTACACCGAGCCTGCCGTCATCGCTCCTGGCGCTGAGGCCGACCTGGTGATTGCTGTCGATGTGGACAAGCTCCCTGCTGCGGAGGGAGGCATCATCGAGGCTCCGCTGATTGTCGAGGGAGTAGGGGGGAGGCCCTCTGAACGCACGTTGCGCATTGTGATTGAGAAATAAGTAGAAACAAGAATTATAACCAACGATATGAAGAAACTGACCAACCTGTTGATGCTGCTTACCGTAGCGCTGTTTGCAGCCTGCGACAACGAGATTATTGAGGCTCCAGAGCCTTTGGAGGTGAAGCCCTACAACCTGGAGGGTGTGTGGAAACTCGAGACCTTGAATGGCAACGCCCTTGCCGAGGGGACCTATGTGTATGTCGCGATAGACCGCAAGTATGGCTTCGAGATCTATCAGAACACGGCCTCCATGTATCCAGTCTTGGAGACAGGCACCTATGAGCTGGAGTATGACTGGCGTGTGGGCGATGTCATCAGCGGCGTGTATGACTATGATCGTGGCCCCTGGTCCTACTCGTATGTCATCACCGACCTCTTTGAGGAGTCGATGACCTGGACTGCCCGCGAGGAGCCGTCCGAGGTGCAGTGTTTCGTGCGTGTCCCCGAGGTGCCGGCTGCCATTGTCGAGGCTGTGCGTCGCCCTCTCGAGTAGCTTCGGCCTGCGGACTTTTCATCTGCATTTTATTAAAACTGTATAAAACTCGATAAATCTTCGCGATTTATTGAGTTTTTTCAAATTAATTCTTTACCTTTGTTTGCTACTTTATGTGTACTATGCGAGAAAGAGTAAAGGAAGCGGTGCATAGCACCTTTGAGCAGTATCTGCAAAATAAGGGTCTTCGCAGGACGCAGGAGCGTTTTGCCATCCTTGATGCAATCTATTCCATAGAGGGCCATTTCACCATGGAGGAGCTGCTCGACGTGATGAATGCGAGCAAGTTCCATGTGAGCCGTGCCACGCTCTACAACACCATGGAGCTCCTCACCGCGGCTCATCTGGTCATCCGTCACAAGTTTGCCAACAGTTCCCAGTATGAGAAGTCATTCAACATGACTACTCACTTTCACCGCATCTGCATGTCGTGTGGCAGCGTCACCGAGGTGCACGACGACAAGCTGCGTCAGGTGATCGAGAATGCCCACAGCAAGGGCTTCTCCATCGACCACACAGCGCTCTACATGTATGGCACCTGCTCCAAGTGTATCGCAGCCAAGCGTCGCAAGGAGACACGTGAGCGCAAGTTAAGAGAACAAAAGAAACAACAAATCATATAATCATGAAAGTAGATGTATTGTTAGGCCTCCAGTGGGGCGATGAAGGTAAAGGTAAGGTCGTTGATGTGCTCACTCCGCGCTACGATGTGGTAGCCCGTTTTCAGGGCGGTCCCAATGCGGGTCACACACTCGAGTTTGAGGGACAGAAGTATGTGCTTCGTTCCATCCCCTCGGGCATTTTCCAGGGCGACAAGGTGAACATCATCGGTAATGGTGTCGTGCTCGACCCCGCCCTCTTCAAGGCCGAGGCCGAGGCGCTCGAGGCATCGGGCCATCCGTTGCGGGAGCGTCTTCATATCTCCAAGAAGGCCCACCTCATCATGCCCACCCACCGCGTGCTCGACGCTGCCTATGAGGCTGCCAAGGGCGATGCCAAGGTAGGCACCACAGGTAAGGGTATCGGTCCCACCTATACCGACAAGATCAGCCGCAATGGCCTCCGTGTGGGCGACATCCTCGGCGACTTCCCCGCTATCTATGCCAAGGCCAAGGCTCGCCATGAGGAGATCCTCAAGAGCATGAACTATGAGTACGACATCACCGAGATCGAGAAGGAGTGGATGGCAGGTATCGAGTACCTCCGCCAGTTCCCCTTGGTCGATAGCGAGCACGAGATCAACAATCTGCTCAAGACCGAGAAGAGCGTGCTCTGCGAAGGCGCACAGGGCACGATGCTGGATATCGACTTCGGCTCATACCCCTTCGTGACCTCGTCGAACACCATCTGCTCTGGTGCTTGCTCAGGCTTGGGTATTGCCCCCAACAAGATTGGCAACGTGTATGGTATCATGAAGGCTTACTGCACACGCGTAGGTAGTGGTCCCTTCCCTACAGAGTTGTTTGACGAGGTGGGCGACAAGCTCTGCACTCTCGGTCACGAGTTTGGTTCGGTTACTGGCCGTAAGCGTCGTTGCGGATGGATTGACCTCGTAGCATTGAAATATTCTATCATGGTCAACGGTGTTACTCACCTCATCATGATGAAGAGCGACGTGCTCGACACCTTCGAGACCATCAAGGCTTGCGTGGCTTATCGCATCAATGGCGTTGAGACAGAGGAGTTCCCCTACTCAATCGAGGGTGAGGTAGAGCCCATCTATGCTGAGCTTCCCGGTTGGCAGTGCGATATGACCAAGATGACCTCTGAGGATGAGTTCCCCGAAGAGTTCAATAACTATATCACCTTCCTTGAGGAAGAGTTGGAGTGCCCCATCAAGATCGTTTCTGTGGGTCCCGACCGTGATCAGACGATTGAGAGATATATGGAGTAAAGGACCCACCCCATCCCTCCCTGTGAGGGAGGGGGCTTAGAGTAATGATTCCTTTTATATTCATTAATTGTTAAACTAATAAGAATACCCACGACTACCGCGCTGACGGAAAGTCCTCCCTCACAGGGAGGATTTAGGTGGGTCTCCACTATGAACCCAATCTGGATAATTTTCATCGGAATCGCCCTGCTCAGCTACATTGTGCAGGCCAACTTGAACAGCAAGTTCAAGAAATATTCCGAGATACCCGTTGGCGGAGGCATGACAGGCCGCGACGTGGCCGAGAAGATGCTGCGCGACCATGGCATCTACGATGTCAAGGTCACCTGCGTCGAGGGTCACCTCACCGACCACTACAACCCTGCCAACCACACCGTCAACCTCAGCCGCGATGTCTACTCCTCATGTAGCGTGGCAGCCGCGGCGGTGGCAGCCCACGAGTGTGGCCATGCCGTGCAGCATGCCACGGCCTATGGTCCCTTGCGTATGCGCTCGTCGCTCGTCCCCGTAGTGTCGTTCGCCTCCAAGTATGTGTCATGGATATTGCTCATCGGTATCTTATGCGTCGAGAGCTTCCCTGGCATATTGCTATTTGGTATTGGCTTGTTTGCAATGAGCACTCTGTTTAGCTTTATCACCCTTCCCGTGGAGATTAATGCCAGCAAGCGTGCTCTCGTGTGGCTCGATAAGTCGGGTATCACCTCATCGTACAATCAGCGCGATGCCGAGAGTGCCCTGCGCTCAGCAGCCTACACCTATGTGGTGGCGGCGCTCAGCTCACTCGCCACGTTGGTCTACTATGTGATGATCTACCTGGGTCGCAGAGACTAAAAGATGGCCGTTCATCGATATAAAGAGTCGTGTTCGCTTGTCGGACGCGACTTTTTTTGTACTTTTGCACCACGTAATGCAAAAAATCAGAAGACAGTATGGCAACAAAACCCTCTATTCCTAAAGGTACACGCGACTTCTCGCCTGCCGAGATGGCAAAGCGCAACTACATATTCGACACCATCCGCGAGGTGTTCTACACCTTCGGCTTCCAGCCCATCGAGACCCCCGCGATGGAGAACTTCTCTACCCTCATGGGCAAGTATGGCGAAGAGGGCGACAAACTCCTGTTCAAGATACTCAACTCGGGCGACTGCTTTGGTAAGGTGTCCGATGAAGACCTCCTCGAGCGCAATGCCCTGAAGCTCGCCGCCAAGGTGTGCGAGAAGGGTCTCCGCTACGACCTCACCGTGCCCTTTGCCCGCTACGTGGTGGCTCACCGCGACGAACTGTCGTTCCCCTTCAAACGTTTCCAGATTCAGCCCGTGTGGCGTGCCGACCGTCCGCAGAAGGGCCGTTACCGCGAGTTCTACCAGTGCGATGCCGATGTCGTAGGCAGCGACTCGCTGCTCAATGAGGTAGACCTCGTGCAGATGATTGATGCCGTGTATCAGAAGTTCGGCATCCGCGTGAGCATCAAGATCAACAACCGCAAGATCCTTACCGGTATCGCCGAAATTATCGGTCAGGCCGACAAGATAGTCGATATCACCGTAGCCATCGACAAGCTCGACAAGATTGGTCTTGACAATGTCAATGCCGAGCTCGCCGAGAAGGGCATCCCCGCCGAGGCCATCGAGACCCTCCAGCCCATCATCCAGCTCAGTGGCGACAACCAGAGCAAGCTCGCCACCCTGCGCACCGTGCTCGCAGCCAGCGAGACGGGTCTCAAGGGCGTCGACGAGATGGAGTTTGTGCTCAGCAGCCTCACCCATCTTGACATCAAGAACGAGGTAGAGGTGGACCTCACCCTCGCTCGCGGACTCAACTACTACACCGGTACCATCTTCGAGGTCAAGGCCCTCGATGTGCAGATTGGCAGCATCTCGGGTGGTGGCCGCTACGACAACCTCACCGGCATCTTCGGCATGCCTGGCGTGTCGGGCGTAGGTATCTCCTTCGGTGCCGACCGCATCTATGACGTGCTCAACCAGCTCGACCTCTATCCCAAGAGCGCTGCTCGTGGCACACAGGTGATGTTTGTCAACTTCGGTGCTGCCGAGGCCGCCTACTGCCTCCCCCTCGTGGCCAAGCTACGCGCTGCAGGCATCGCTGCCGAGCTCTACCCCGATAGTGTGAAGATGAAGAAGCAGATGTCCTTTGCCAACGACCACGCCATCCCCTACGTAGTGATGGTGGGCGAGAGCGAGATGCAGAGCGGCCAGCTCTCGGTGAAGAACATGGTCAGCGGTGAGCAGGGAGCGATGACCATCGATCAGCTCGTGGAGCGGCTCGGATAAGCAATACTGCTAATAGAAACAGATGGGCAAAGAGTAAAAAACTCCTTGCCCATTTTTCATTTCGGGACGCAAGCGTCATGCCGAGGACTCGAACCTATTCCCATAGGTTACCCCATGAGCCACGGCGACTTCTGCTGTCAAAGGTGTCGCTCGTCTCGCCCTCTACGACATCGGAGAACGACCCTTGCATCATCACAGTCTCCACCTCTATCTCTATGGCCTCCATCTGAGGCTTGATATATTCGTTTTTCATATTCTTTTTTTCTTATGATTAGAATACACGCTTCACACCATTCACGATGTATACGCCCTTGGCGGGGTTCTCTACGCGGCGGCCCATCAGGTCGTAGATGAATTCTGAATTCTGACTTTTGAATTCTGAGGTATCAATTCCCGTAGCGTCATCTCCGTCCTCACCAACGACACGCATGCTGATGGCTTCTGCTACCTCCTCACCAGCCACACGACAGTCAATCTTCAGATATACGCGGAAAGCACCCAGTTTGGCTGTCTCGGAGAGTTGCTTCCATTCGCCACCAGTTAGTGCATAGTAGCCCTCGCTTGCAGGGAGATTTACAGCAGTCTTTGTGGTATATGAGCCTGTGAATGTGTAGTTGCGGAATACCGATGAGCAGTCGATAGAGTTCTCCTCTGTAGCATATAGCACGGCATCTTCCAAGGTGATGACCTTTTCGCCCACCTCCTTGGCTCGTATCAAGTAGGGATAGTTTGCATCGAGCACGCCTGTGGTAATCTTGATGGCCTCCACCTGTGTACGGTCGATGCTTCCGTCATTGTCGTCATCGAATTGGTGTACGTCGTTGATATATGCTACATCGAAATCATCCTTGATGTTATTGTAGTCGATATCAAAGGGTACGTAGAGTGACTGCCAATTGGTGTTGTTGAAGGTGCGGGTGTAGGTAATGCTGGTACAGGTCTCATTTCCTTCCTGCTCAAAACTACCTTCTGCATCACTTATCTCTACATCCAATACAATAGGTTGTATATTGGTAAACTTACTCCAATACGTGGCTTTTTGATAAGCAGAAATCGAAGAAGCAGGCACATATACAGGTACAGATTTATTAATGCCTTCAAATGTATAGTAATTTACATTAGGGGGTGTTGACGCCTGACAAGTCAACGCTGTCAATTTTGAGCCCGACATAAAGAAAGCATAGTCGCCGATTGAAGATATGCTCTTAGGAATGGTTATGGAGGTTAAATTCTCGCAATGAGAGAATGTCGCTTCCTCGATTATTGTAATTCCTTCTGGAATAACGATAGAGGATAGATTGCTACATTCAGAGAAAGCATATTTGCCAATCGAAGTAACTCCTGTGGGAATATTTATGGAGGTTAGATTCCTGCAACGATAGAAAGCATACTCTCCGATAGAAGTTACAGTTTGAGGAATAACCGTTGAGGAGCTTCCTAAAATCAGTTTATTGCTGCTTGATTCAATAAGTGCATTGCAATCTTCACGAGAATCATAAGTGGTATTACCCTCCGCCACATTTATGGTAGAAACATTCCCTAAATATCTGAATGCATAGTCTCCAATTTTAGTTACGCTAGCTGGAATAGAAATGCTAGCAAGATTGGAACAATATTCGAATGCGCTCTCTCCAATAGATGTCACACCCTCAGGGATAGTGACAGAAGTAAGCATACCACACCCGTAAAATGTTTTATTACCAATTGTGGTTATACCTTCTGGTAGTGTAATGGAGGTCAATTCAGAGCATTGCTCAAAAGCACTCTCACCAATTGAAGTTACTCCTTCTGGAATAGTAATAGTGAGGAAATTACAATAATAGAATGCCTTGTCCCCAATAGATGTTACACTTTCTGGAATAGTGATAGAAGTAAGTCCATAACACCTGTAAAATGTTTTATTTTCAATTGAGACTATCCCTTCTGGTAGCGTAATGGTGGTCAATCCAGAACAATTCTCAAAAGCAGATCGTCCAACAGACGTTACACTCTCTGGAATGGTAATGGAGGTTAGCTCATAACAACCCTTAAACGCGTTGTTCCCAATCTTGGTTACACTTTCTGGGATGGTGATAGTTGTGAGGTTATAACAGCCGTGAAATGCCGAGTTTCCAATAGAGGTGACATCTCCTTTTATAGTTACTGTTTTTATAAGTTCTCTGTATGTGTAATCTCCCCATGGCAAGGAAGATTCGATATAGTCGTACATGGGCCCATAACCTTCGATTATTAGTTCGCCTTCTCCTGTAAGTTCCCAAGTTAAGTTATCACCACAGGCATTGGATGGGGTTATGGGTTGAAAATTTGTAAATTCGCTCCAATACTCAGAAGATTGATAATATGGAATAGATGACTCAGGAACATATACGGGAATGGACCTATCCAAGTAATATGATTCAAATGTATAATATTCTATAGTAGGAGGAGTAATGGCCTCACATGTTATGGAGGTAAGCTGGCAATCTTCAAACGCCATGCTTCCAATAGATGTTATATCCTTTGGTATTACGATGGATTTGATGGCCATTCCTGCGAAAGCTTCATTTTCAATAATCGTCACACTTTGGGGGATAATTGTCGCTTTGCATCCTACAGCCAACGAGTTGTAGCTAGACACGATGATAGCATTACAGTCCTCACGGGAGTCATATATGGGATTACCCTCTTCTACAATAATAGAACAAAGATTGCTACAACCATAAAAAGCCTTAGGTGCTATATTGGTTACGCTTTGAGGAATGGTAACCGAGGTGAGATCGCTACAAGACATAAAAGCAAATGAGTTGATTTTTGTCACACCCTCGGGGATGTCAACGTCAATAAGACTGCTGCAATCTCTAAAAGCATTGTATCCTATAGATTTCACACTCTCAGAAATAGAGATGGAGGTAAGACGATTACATCCGAAGAAAAGTCCATCTCCGATACTTGTAACACCATTGCCGATGACTATTTTTTTGATGTCAAATGAATAGTCTATCCAGGGATTTGAAATAGCATCACCACTACCTTCTATTCTCAATACTCCTCGACTGCTTAAACTCCATGTAATACCTCTATCGCAGGTGCCTGAGGTTACGATTTCATCTATATCATCCAAAACGATATTGTAAATCATAGCACAGTCTTCTCCATAGTCAGCGCTTCCATCCTTGGTATATTTGACTATCATCGTGTGAGCTCCAGAAGCGTCGAATGTGTGCTGATAAGTGCCAGATGCTTCACCACTCTCGTTGAGAATTTCTGTTCCATCCACAGTAACAATAAGCTTGTCCCAACCGCTTTCACTACTTACTTCCCAGTCAAAAGTGAGTACATCACCAGCGGCTGCGCTAATAGTGTAAGTGTTTGAGGAGGTCGAATTACCTTGCCCTTTGTTGGTGGAAGTCCAGTCGGGATAGGTTGCTGCATTCACCATGATGCTGCACAATAGCGTTGCTATCGTCATCAGCCAATGTTTTGTTTTTTGCATAGTTTTGTTGTACTTATAGTTAATAATGAAATAGTTAATTGTCTCAACTATTGCCTATAAGTCCCCCAAAGTCAGCGTTAATGATGTGTTTGACTAACGGATACAAGAAAAGCGTAGAGACTTGTCGCGCTCATCGTAAATCAGGTATCGCCAAACACCATGCTGAAATGAACTGAGAAACAAATACCCCACGCTGTCGTATATACCTTGTGGGGTACAGCATGGGCTGTACTTGTGTGGATATACAAACAGAATGAGCGTTGCATTGTCCTCATCCCTCAGCTTGAAATTGGCGATTTCGATTTACGGGATAAAGCAAGAAACGCATTCTTGAACCGAGGATTTCTCCCCTCGGATGCTGCAAAATTAGTGCAAGGCGAGAGAAAAAGCAAATTTATTTGTGTTTTTCCGAGCCGCAGCCTAATTCCAAGCTATGCGAGCATAGATTAAAGGTGGTGCAAGGCGAGCAAGAAGCCAAATTTATTTGAACTTTTTTCAGCGAGCCGTAGCCTATCTTCAGGTTGCGCAGCAAACTAAAATTACAATTTAATTCTGAATTTTGAAACAAAGTTCGACGCTCGGAGGGGCCAAAGTCAATTATGAATGATGATTTATTTCATGCTCTTCGATTTTTTTCTTAACCGAACAATGCAAACGCTCGAAGGAGATAGTTGTTTCTCGAAAGTAAATAAAGTACGTTTTTTATGCACGAGGAAGTAAAAGGGAACAAAAGTTTATCGGAAATATACCCCTATATACTAGAATAAACCGTCATTTCTTGCCGGTATCGGCAAGAAATAGTATCTTTGCAGTGTTATAATGAAGAAAACTTGCCGATAAGAGGGTTTGCTAAGGAGGATTGGTTATGGAGTATATATCTGTTTCAGACTTTGCCCGACAGTGTGGGGTGTCGGAGCGTACGGTGCGTAACTATTGTGCTACGGGTAAGATTGAAGGGGCTTTCCTCACGGGTAAGACCTGGAACATCCCTGCAGAGGCCACTCTGCCCAAGTGGGGCAAAGCATACGCATCGCCACTGCTCAAAACGCTACGCGAGCAGAAGCAGATGCGCCTGAAAGGGGGTATCTATCACCGCACACAGATTGACCTCACCTATAACTCAAACCACATAGAGGGCAGCCGCCTCACACACGACCAGACGCGCTATATCTTCGAGACCAACACCATAGGCATCACCACTGAGAGCGTCAATGTGGACGATATCATAGAGACGAGCAACCACTTCCGCTGCATAGACCTCATCATCGATCGTGCCGAAGAGCGCCTCACCGAGCCGTTCATCAAGGGGCTACACGAGATGCTGAAGAGCGGCACCTCGGATAGCCGGCACGAGTGGTTTGCCGTGGGCGAATATAAGCGTCTGCCCAATGAGGTGGGTGGCAATGAGACGACGCCTCCCGAGGATGTGCGCCGAGAGATGCAGCGGTTGCTGAGGGAATATAATGCCAAGGGAGAGAAGACGCTGGAGGATATCCTCGACCTGCATCATAGGTTTGAGTGCATACATCCCTTTCAAGATGGCAATGGCCGCGTGGGGCGGCTCGTCATGTTCAAGGAGTGCTTGGCCAATGGGCATGTGCCGTTCATCATCACTGATGAGTTGAAGATGTTCTACTACCGCGGCCTGCAACATTGGCCTCACATCAAGGGCTACCTGATGGACACCTGCCTCACGGCACAAGACAACTACATGGCTTTGCTGGACTATTTCAGGGTGAAATACTGAAAAACACGGTGGTAAAAGTTCATAAATGGGTTGGCATTGGCAGAGCGATAGCGGGAAACATCGACGGATACGTAGGGCATAGAGAAAATGGACAAAGCGATTTTCTAGTACTTCTTTGTAGGTACTGCTGTACTGACGGCTAAGTACTCGAGTTTGTAGCCCTCCAATTTTATTTTTCATAGGCTAGAAAAATTTTTTTCGCTTTGTTGAAAAAATTTTTTCACTATAGTGATAATTTTTTTTCAAGCCCTCGAAAAAGTTTGAAAAAATATCGCAATATATTGGTAACCTGTTTGTTGTCTTTGTATCGAATGGTAATGTGGATTTGTGTAGCTTGTGATTACCTCCCCCCCCCCCCCCTGAAGAGTGACAGTGCTTTTAGATAGTTTAGCCATGCTGTGCTATGCCATTGTGTAGACATGATGGCTTGCCAATGCCAACCCATTTATGAACTTTTGTAACCTGAAATCGATGGGGAAAATTTCAAAAAAAGCCGATTCCATCGAGGGAACGGATTTTTCTATGATGCGTTTCCCTGACTAAGTGACGGAGGCCGAAAAAGGAATGTAGTAGCTTTGCAGAGGTCGGAGGGAGAAAAGAAATAAGGTTGATTAAGCCAAAATTCATAATTTGTCCTTACCTTTGCGAATGCAAAAAAAGGTGAACATAGAAAACATAAGATACGATGAACAAATATATTTCCCGAACATTAGGCCTCTCGGAGCAGGCCGTGGCCAACACGCTGAAGTTATTAGCCGAAGGAGCTACCATCCCCTTCATCAGTCGCTACCGTAAGGAGGCGACGGGCGGCCTCGATGAGGTGCAGATTGCTGCCATCGACACGGCACACAAGAAGCTGGTGGAGCTCGAGAAGCGCAAGGAGACCATCGTCGCCACCATCGAGGAGCAGGGCAAGATGACCGACGAGCTGAGTGCTCGTATAGCCAAGTGTATGGACTCCACCGAACTCGAGGACATCTACCTTCCCTATAAACCCAAGCGCCGCACACGTGCCGAGGTGGCTCGCACCAAGGGACTCGAACCGCTGGCCAAGATGCTGATGGCGCAGAACGGAGGGGGTGTGGAGAGTATGGCCATGCGCTTCGTCAAGGGCGAGGTGAGGAGTGCCGATGAGGCCCTGCAGGGAGCGCGCGACATCATTGCCGAGTGGGTGAGCGAGAGCGAGCGGTCGAGAAACGCCCTACGTGGCATCTTTGCCCGCGAGGCACGCATCACCTCCAAGGTCGTCGCAGGCAAGGAGGCCGAGGCCGACAAGTACCGCGACTATTTCAACTGGAGCGAACCGCTCTCGCGCTGCTCGTCGCACCGCATGCTGGCCATTCGCCGTGGCGAGAACGAGGGATTCCTGCGTGTCACGATTGCCCCTGCCGATGATGCTAATGCTATCGAGCGCCTCGAACGCCAATATGTGCGCACCTCGGGCGAATGTGCCGAGCAGGTGGCTCTTGCCGTGCGCGACGGCTACAAGCGCCTCTTGCGTCCCTCCATAGAGACCGAGTTTGCCAATAGCTCCAAGCAGAAGGCCGACGAGGAGGCCATCCGCGTGTTTGCAGCTAATCTGAAGCAGCTCCTCTTGGCTCCGCCCCTCGGGCAGAAGCGCGTGCTGGCCATCGACCCCGGCTACCGCACGGGATGTAAGGTGGTATGCCTCGATGCGCAGGGCAATCTCTTGCACAACGAGACCATCTATCCCCATCCGCCCAAGTCGGACTATGCCGGTGCTGCGCGTAAGCTCACGCGCCTCGTGGAGCAATACAGGATAGAGGCCATCTCCATCGGCAATGGCACGGCCAGTCGCGAGACCGAGCAGTTTGTCACCTCGCAGCGCTACGACCGCCAGCTGCAGGTGTTCGTGGTGAGCGAGGATGGGGCATCCATCTATTCGGCCTCGAAGGTGGCCCGCGACGAGTTCCCCGACTATGATGTCACCGTGCGTGGTGCCGTGTCCATAGGCCGCCGACTGATGGACCCCTTGGCCGAACTGGTGAAGATTGACCCCAAGTCCATCGGGGTGGGACAATACCAGTACGATGTGAACCAAAATGAACTGAAATCGTCGCTCGACCGCACCGTGGAGCATTGTGTCAACTCCGTGGGGGTGAATGTGAACACCGCCAGCAAGCACCTGCTCACCTATGTGTCGGGACTCAATGCCACGCTGGCGCAGAACATCGTCGACTACCGCGCCGAGCACGGAGCCTTCGCCTCGCGTAGCGAGCTGAAGCGTGTGCCCCGCATGGGAGAGAAGAGCTACGAGCAGTCGGCTGGCTTCCTCCGCATCCCCGATGCCAAGAACCCGCTCGACAACTCCGCCGTTCACCCCGAGCGCTACCGCCTCGTGGAGCAGATGGCCCGCGACCTCGGTTGCTCGGTGGCTGAGCTCATTGCCGACGACAAGCGTCGTGCGCAGATAGATATAGATAGGTATGTGAGCGATGCGGTAGGTCTGCCCACCTTGAAGGACATCATGGCCGAGCTGGAGAAGCCCGGGCGCGACCCTCGAGAAGCCATCGAGGTGTGGAGCTTCGATGAGCGCCTGCGCACCATCGACGATGTCAAGGCAGGTATGGTGCTCCCCGGCATCGTCACCAATGTCACCAACTTCGGCTGCTTTGTCGACATAGGCGTCAAGGAGAATGGTTTGGTGCACGTGTCGCAGCTGGCCGACCGCTATGTGTCCGACCCCACCACCATCGTCTCGGTGCATCAGCACGTCACCGTGAGGGTGCTCGAGGTGGACCACGCTCGCAAGCGCATCAGTCTCTCGATGAAGGAGGTGTAGGCAGGGCGATGTTTTCCCCCCTTTCGTCCCCCGCGGCAAAGCTAAAAAAACCGAAAAAAAGCACTTTTATACCTATATTATTATAGGGGTAATGATTTTTTGTCTACATTTGCGCCCGAATTTGTGAAAGCAACGTTGAAGATTATGCAAAAGAACCTGGTGATAGTGGAGTCTCCCGCTAAAGCGAAAACAATAGAAAAGTTCCTTGGCAAGGACTATAAGGTGATGTCGAGCTTCGGACACATCCGTGACCTGAAGAAGAAGGATTTCAGCATCGACACGAGGACCTATGTCCCCACCTATGAGATACCTGCCGACAAGAAGAAGGTCGTGGACGACCTGCGCAGGGCTGCCGCAAGCGCCGAGATGGTGTGGCTCGCATCCGATGAAGACCGCGAGGGAGAGGCCATCAGCTGGCACCTGTATGAGGTGCTCGGGCTCACACCCGAGAGGGCCAAGCGCATTGTGTTCCACGAGATCACCAAAGACGCCATCATCGCCGCCATACAGAACCCCCGAGAGATAGACATCAACCTCGTCAATGCACAGCAGGCACGCCGCGTGCTGGACCGCATCGTGGGATTCAAGCTCTCGCCCGTGCTGTGGAAGAAGGTGAAGCCCTCGCTCTCGGCAGGACGAGTGCAGTCGGTGGCCGTGCGCCTCATCGTGGAGCGCGAGCGCGAGGTACAGGCATTCCGCCCCGAGGCGGCATATCGCGTGGTGGCCCTCTTCGAGGTGCCCGATGCGACGGGCGGCACCACCGAGCTGAAGGCTGAGCTCACCACACGATTTGGCGACAAGGCGGAGGCAGAGGCCTTCCTGCACTCATGCAAGGAGGCCACCTTCACAATAGAAAATGTGGAGACCGAGCCCACACTGCGAATCCCCGCAGCACCCTTCACCACATCGACCCTGCAGCAGGAGGCGGCCCGCAAGCTGGGCTTCTCGGTGTCGCAGACGATGACCATCGCGCAGCGACTCTACGAGTCGGGACAGATCACCTACATGCGTACCGACTCGACCAACCTCTCATCGCTCTGCCTAGGGGCCAGCAAGAGGGCCATCGTCGAGAGCATGGGGGCCGAGTATCACAAGGCACGCAACTTCAAGACCAAGACCAAGGGAGCACAGGAGGCACACGAGGCCATACGCCCCACCTATATGGACCGACAGACCATCGAGGGCACAGCGGCCGAGCGCCGACTCTACGAGCTCATCTGGAAGCGCACGATAGCCTCGCAGATGGCCGATGCACAGATGGAAAGGACCACCATCACCATCAGCATGAGCGGAGAGGCCTACACCTTCGTGGCCATGGGCGAGGTGGTGAGGTTTGACGGATTCCTCCGTGTGTACCGAGAGGCCGCAGTGGACGAGGCCGAGGATGCGCAGGATGTACCCATGCTGCCCTCTGTCAGTCAAGGACAGGAACTGCACTACACCGAGGTGACCGCAACGGAGCGCTACACACAGCACCCCCGCCGCTACAACGAGGCCAGCCTCGTGCACAAGCTCGAGGAGCTGGGCATAGGGCGCCCATCAACCTATGCGCCCACCATCAGCACGATACAGAACCGCGAATATGTGGCCAAGGAGGACCGCGCAGGGCAGGAGCGCACCATCAACGTGCTCAAGCTCCGCGGAGGCAAGGTCACCGACAAGCAGACGCGCGAGACCTATGGCAAGGAGAAGGCCCGACTGGTGCCGACCGATGTGGGGACCGTGGTCAACGACTTCCTCACCGTCAGCTTCCCTCAGGTGCTCGACTATGCCTTCACGGCTACCGTGGAGAAGGAGTTCGACGAGGTGGCCGAAGGACAGAAGCCCTGGGCCGAGGTCATCGACGAGTTCTACAAGGACTTTGACCCCCTCATCGAGCAGGCCATGACCGCCAAGCAGGAGTACAAGGTGGGTGAGCGAGTGCTCGGCACCGACCCTGCCAGCGGGCGCCCCGTGTCGGTGAAGATCGGCCGCTTCGGCCCAGTAGTACAGGTGGGCTCAGCATCCGATGCAGAGAAGCCCCGCTTTGCCCAATTGCAGAAGGGGCAGTCTATCGACACCATCACCCTCGAGGAGGCACTGGCCCTCTTTGCTCTGCCTCGTACGCTGGGTGAGTATGAGGGTTCGCCGATCGTGGTGAATGTAGGCCGCTTCGGCCCTTACGTGCAGCTAGGCAAGCAGTATGTGAGCCTGCCCAGCGGCACCGACCCCATGGCGCTGACCTTGGAGGAGGGCATCGACCTCATCGAAAAGAAACGCCAGTTCGAACAGCAACGTCAGATAAAGACCTTTGCCGAGAACCCCGAGGTGGAGATCCTCAACGGACGCTATGGACCCTACATCGCCATGGGAGGCAAGAACTATAAGATACCTACGGGCACCGACCCCACATCGCTCGACCTCGCTGCGTGCATGGCCATCATCGAGAAGGCTGCAGAGAAGCCCGCTGCACCGAGAAGGAGACGGAAGTAATCGGAGGGGAGAAGGCATATGTCAACACGCATCCTCCTCATCGGATTCATGGCTGCAGGCAAGACTACGCTGGGCAAGGCACTGGCGCGCGACCTCGGACTGCAGTTCATCGACCTCGACCACTACATCGAGAACCGCTATCACAGCACCGTCGGGCAGATCTTTGCCGAGCGGGGCGAGGAGGCCTTCAGGCAGATAGAGCAGCGCATGCTGCACGAGGTGGCTGAGTTTGAGAACGTTATCATCGCTACGGGTGGGGGCACACCCTGCTTCTTCGACAATATGGACTACATGAACGCGCAGGGCATCACCGTATTCCTCGAAGCGTCGGTCGACGTCATCCACACACGACTCACCATAGCCCGTGTGCAGCGTCCGCTGGTCAAGGGGAAGACGGCAGACGAGCTGCGCCACTACATCACCGACATGCTCGAGCATCGCCGACCCCACTATGCTCGGGCACAGCATCTCTTCTGCGCCGATCGCCTGGAGAATAATGCACAAGTGGCTGAGTCGGTCAAGCGGTTCAAGGAGCAAATCTTATAAAATAATACCCTTTCCCTAACAAAAAGTGGTGGCAGTGTAGGCTATTTGAAAAAAATACTATACATTTGCTACCACTTTTAATGTTTTTACTATACATACATCTGATACGATGGAAAAGATTGACGAAATCGACAAGCGTATCTTGGATATGCTCGCCAAGAACGCCCGCACAGCATTCAAGGACATAGCCGACGAATGCGGAGTCTCACGAGCAGCCATACATCAGCGCGTGCAGAGACTGACAGAACTGGGCGTGTTCACAGGATCGGGATTCCACACCAACCCCAAGAAGCTGGGCTACCACACCTGTACCTACATCGGCCTGAGGCTAGCCAAGGGATCCATGTACAAAGAGGCCATCGAAGAGCTGAAACGGATACCCGAGATCGTGGAGGCACACTTCACTACAGGGCCCTATAGCATCATCCTCAAGCTCTATGCCCGCGACAATGAGCATCTGATGACCCTGCTCAACGAACACATACAAGAGATCCCTGGCGTCATGGCCACGGAGACCATGATATCGCTCGACCAAAGCATTAAGAAGGAACTCCCCATCGCGGTAGATTAATATACGGATATGCCCACATTCAATATAGAGAGAGGATACACCGAGCTGCACTCCTCCTTCCCTCCGTCCAAGCCCCGCCCCATCATCGGCATCACGGGCAACTACGACACAGGCAAGTGCACCTTGCTCGAGGGATATTATCGCTCCGTCATCGAGGCTGGGGGCACGCCGCTCATCATACCGCCTTGCGACGACACCGACGTGATGATCAGTCTGCTCGAAGGGGTAGATGCGCTCATCTTCTCGGGCGGAGGCGACATCAATCCCCTCTATCTGGGCGAGGAGCCCTTGCGTGAGCTCGGGGGCATCAACCCCGCCCGCGACTGGCACGAACTGATGCTCGTGCGACTCGCCGCCAATCGTCAGATACCCATCCTCGGCATCTGTCGTGGACTGCAGGTCATGACGGCTGCGCTCGGTGGCAAGCTCTATCAAGACATCTACAAGGAGGCATCAGCCACGCTCAAGCATAGTCAGAATACAGATCGCCACGTGGCTACGCATACCGTGCGCATCGACTCAGAGAGCCTCCTGCATCGCATATTCCAAAAGGATGTGTTGCCCGTCAACTCCTTCCACCATCAGGCAGTGAAGGAGGCAGCGCCAGGGTTTGCCGCAGTGGCATGCTCGGCGGATGGACTCATCGAGGCGGTCGAGAGCACCCGTCACAAGTCGATGCTCGGCGTGCAGTGGCACCCCGAGTGCATGATACTCGCTGGCGACCGCTCCATGCTGCCCCTCTTCGAGTGGCTCGTAGGCGAGGCACGTTCCTATGCCGAATCACGCGAGTTGCACCGCCAAGTGCTCACGCTCGACACTCATTGCGACACTCCCATGAAGTTTGACCAGCAGATACGCTTCGAGCAGCGTGACCCACGCATACTCGTCGACCTGCACAAGATGACCGAGGGACGACTCGATGCGACCATCATGGTGGCCTACCTGCGTCAGCTGGAGCGCGATGAGGCCTCGCTCGAGGCCGCCAAGGCCAAGGCCGACCACCTGCTCGACCAGATAGAGGCCATGGTGAGCCACAATGCCGACAGCGTGGCCATAGCCTACACCCCCGAGGACCTCTACCGAATCAAGCGCGAGGGACGCAGGGCGCTGATGCTGGGCATCGAGAACGGCTATGCCATAGGGCGCGACCTGGAGCGCATAGCGCACTACCGCAGCAGAGGTGTCGTGTACATGACTCTCTGT
This sequence comes from Bacteroidaceae bacterium, assembly GCA_017555875.1. Taxonomy (GTDB): domain Bacteria; phylum Bacteroidota; class Bacteroidia; order Bacteroidales; family Bacteroidaceae; genus UBA1189. The sequence goes on along the minus strand of JAFZFN010000019.1, from coordinate 15,658 downwards.
CACAATGGCGACAACGACCTGTGTGACTCTGCCCGTGGCAATAGCGAGCATGGTGGGCTCAGCGACTTAGGACGCAGTGCCATAAGCGAGATGAACCGCGTGGGCATGATGGTAGACCTCTCCCACGCTGCCGAGAGCAGCTTCTATCAAGCGATCGAGGCCAGCCGCACTCCCATCGTGTGTAGCCACTCTTCGGCACGTGCACTGTGTGACCATCCGCGCAACCTCACCGACGACCAGCTCCGCGCACTTGCCTCCTCGGGCGGCGTGGTGCAGGTGTGTCTCTACGACGGATTCTTGCGCAAGGAGGGCGGCGCCACCATCGACGACGCCGTGCGCCACATCACACACATGGTACACGTGGCAGGCATCGACCATGTGGGCATAGGCACCGACTTTGACGGCGACGGAGGCATCATCGGTTGTGCCGATGCATCCGAGGTCATCAACCTCACCCGTCGGCTCCGTGCAGAAGGCTTCAGCCCACACGACATCGAGAAGCTCTGGGGAGGCAACTTCCTGCGTGTGATGCACCTCGTACAAAACCATAATTCTAATTTATGATTTATGATTTCTGATTTGCAATTCCTAATTCCTAATTCCTAACTCCTAATTATAAACATGTATTCACTCAAAGAACTCTATCGTATAGGCCACGGCCCCTCGAGCAGTCACACGATGGGCCCACGCAATGCCGCCACACAGTTTCTCGCACGCAACGCCGAAGCCGCTCGTTTCGAGGTGACCCTCTACGGCAGTCTCGCAGCCACTGGTAAGGGACACATGACAGACCAAGCCATCCTCGAGGTGCTGGGAGAACATCGCACCACCATCGTGTGGGAGCCCAAGGTGTTCCTCCCCTTCCATCCCAATGGCATGAAGTTTCGCGCCCTCGATGCAGGAGGCGAGCGACTTGCCGAGTGGACAGTCTATAGCGTCGGCGGTGGTGCCTTGGCAGAAGAGGGACAAGCTCCTATCGAGCACAAGCAGGTATATGACATGAGCACCGCTACAGATATCCTCTCATGGTGTATCTCTACAGGCAAGAGCTACTGGGAGTATGTCGAAGAGTGTGAGGGACCCGAGATCTGGGACTACCTCCACGACGTGTGGAACACCATGAAGGCAGCCGTCGAACATGGCCTCGAGCAGGAAGGTGTGCTCCCTGGTCCGCTCGCCCTGCGTCGCAAGGCAGCTAATTATTATGTTCGTGCCGAGGGCTATCAGCAGTCGATGCGTACGCGCGGCTTCCTCTTTGCCTACGCCTTGGCCGTGAGCGAGGAGAACGCTGCTGGAGGCAAGATCGTCACCGCCCCCACATGCGGCTCGTGTGGCGTGTTGCCAGCAGTGCTCTATCACCTGTACAAGTCGCGCAACTTCTCCGAGCAGCGTATCCTACGTGCCTTGGCCACTGCAGGCCTGTTTGGCAACATCGTCAAGACCAATGCCTCCATCTCGGGTGCCGAGGTAGGTTGCCAGGGTGAGGTCGGCGTAGCCTGCGCTATGGCAGCTGCTGCGGCAGCACAGTTGTTCGGAGGCATGCCCTCGCAGATTGAGTATGCTGCAGAGATGGGCCTCGAGCACCACCTAGGACTCACTTGTGACCCCGTTTGTGGACTCGTGCAGATTCCCTGCATCGAGCGCAATGCCTACGCCGCAGCTCGCGCCATGGATGCCAACTCCTATGCCATGTTTACCGATGGCGTGCATCGTGTCTCGTTCGACAAGGTAGTCGAGGTGATGAAGAAGACCGGCCACGACCTCCCATCGCTCTACAAGGAAACCTCCGAAGGCGGACTTGCACAAGACTACAAGCAGATGTGGGGAGGCGAAGACTCCTCGATGTTCTTCTGATTCTTGGTAGTACATTATACAAGAAGGGGGTGTATCGATTGATACACCCCCTTAATAGTCTTGTCTATCAGGATTGTTTACTTGATCAATACCTTACGCCCATCAGAGGTGATGTAGAGTCCCGTAGTGGGGCGAGATACTCGGTTGCCCTGCAGGTCGTAGAACACAATCTCCTTGTCCGTCTCGGTGGTCTCGACGCCAGCAGGTATGTCGATGTGTAGAGCAAGGGTAGAGCCTGCCTTGGGATACATGTAGTAAGCGGTGTTGGCACTTACGTTGATGGAGGTCATCGAACGCTTCTTGAAGGTCATCTCTCCATTGGGGAGGTACACGTTGCCATCGCTGCCACTGATGCTCTGCTGTTTCAGCACACCACGTAGGAGGTTGGTGTAGCCGCAGTCGACGGCCTTGTCGCTGATGGCGAGCGTGTAGTCACCTTTGTTGCCTATGAGGATGGCGGGGCTATTGGCCGGCACGCTATTGTGGGCATAGGGGTGGATGACCATGCACTCTACGTCGTTGATGGTAGACACGGTGTCTGCATAGTAGGCGGTGAGCCCTTCGGGAAGGATGACACCGAAGGGGAGATTGATGGTGGTGTAGGCCTTGCTGCCTATGGTGACGCCATACTCCTCGGCAGGCTCGATGTACCAAAGCGAAGCTGCTGCATCGGTTGTCCAGGGCACAAGGCGCTTGTTGTCTCCAGAGAGGTGGAGGCCTGCGTTGCCGCCAGTCTTGTTGGCACATACGAGCGAACTCTTGCCGCTGCTGCGTGTGGTGACGGTCCATACACCAGCTGCATTGGTGTCTGTAGTCACGACAGGCTCTGTCTCATTGGCTCCGAGCGGACCGAGGTAGTACTCGTAGTTGCCGTTGTAGAGGTAGTATTGGTCCTCATCTGCTGTGGGGACGAATGCGAAGTACTGGTCTGCATTGGCCGTGCCCGATGTGGCGGTGCTGATGCGCTCTGCTCCAGGCTGTAGGTAGAGCGTGGCGCTAGAGCGCTCGGTGTTGCGGATGCGGTACCATGCACCAGGCACGAGCTCTATGGCGGGGGCATTGATGATGGCATCGTTGATTGCCTCGTAGGCCGACTGCGAGGGTGAGTCGGTGTAGGCCGTGATGGCTGCATTGATAAGCGCCTCTGCCTCGGGGTAAAGACAACCCACGTAGTTGCCTGTGCCCAGCTCTACGGTCGATAGCTTGGCCTCGATGCCCTCGGTGATGAAAGCGCGGTTGTCGAGCTCGGGGTAGTAGGTGTAGGCGCTGTCGGTGATCTGCTCCAGCGAGTAGTTCTTATATACGATGGTATATCCGCCACCATTGGTGCCATAGGTATCCTCCTCGTAGAGGAAGGCTAGGGTGTTGTCGGCCTGCCAGCAGAGGGTAGAGTATGCCGAGCTGAGGTAGCTGGCTTGATGACGGCCGTCCCAGTCCTTGGCAAGGTCGGCGGGGGTGACAAAGTCGGCCAGACTCTCTAGCTCCTTATAATAGATCCCCACATTGGCACGGCCCGAGCCGAAGGGTACGGACTGCAGTTGCAGGTAGACGGGCTTGCCATCGGCTAGGCGCTTGGCGGGAAGGCTGATGATCTCGCCATTGGTGGAGTTGCTGATGGCTGTGGTGCCATTGTTGGTGTTGCCCGAGAAGCTATGGGTGCCCCAGCTACCCTCGGCCTTCTTGCTATCGGTGTAGGAGAAGATATTGTAGTAGCGTCCGCCGCCGACACGTGAGCTGACGAGTACCGAGCCATCGGGGAGCTCATCGGCCTTGGGCTCATCGGCACCGCCAGGTATGGGGGCTACGTTGGGGTCGCCGAGGATGGTCCACTTCTCACCGAAGTCGTCGGAGTAGAGCACAAAGTTGACGTGGGCACCACTCACATCCTTGACCAATACGGAGCAGTAGAGGCGGTAGTACTTATCTACTTTGATATATTTACTCTGAGAGATCTTGCCGGAGCCAACGAACATGGCGCGTACTGGGCCGTAGGGGGTGTTGTCGAGCTGTGAGTAGATGCTCTCGGAGCGGTCCACGGGCTTGCTCCAGGTCTTACCATAGTCATCACTGTAGAAGTGGGCGATGCCTTGGTGGTTGTCTCGCTGGCCATTGGGGAAGGAGACGTTGCCCGAGCAGCTGAGCACAAGCACACGGCTGCTCTCGCGGTCGGCTACGATACAGGGGTCGCCAAAGCCGACATACATCTGTCCAGGGGTGTTGACACCTGCTGCGCCTTGTCCCTCGACGATGGGGAAGATGTCGCCCCAGGTCTTTCCGTTGTCGTGACTGATGCGGGCATGGAGGTCGATGCGTCCGTTGTTGGCCATACCGATGTCGGCACGGCTATGACGGTAGTCGGCCACAGCGATGAGGTCGCCATTGGATGCGGTGGCGATGGCAGGTATGCGATAGGGAATAGCGCCAGAGGTGGGGGTGGGGAACACCTCGAACTGAGGCTCGGGGACGATGGTACTGCGCTTTATCTTTACGATGAAGTTGGTGAAGGTAACACCCTTGTTTGCACCGCTCTGTGTGAAGGTAGCTACGTGCTCCTCGAGTCCGCTCACAGCGACATGTTGTGTCGTTACCGATGAGGTGTAGCTCTTGCCGCCAATGTTGAGGGTGAGTGCGTAGCTGGCGTCGCCATTGGTGTTGGCAAAGTCGAAGCTGTAGCTCTCGACGATGAAGTCCTCGGGAGCTGTGAGGGTGTAGGTTGACGAACCGGACTGACCGGAATAACCCGCAATATAGTCGCCAGAGGTGGTCATGTTGTTGGCTCCTGTGCTGAGGCTGAAACCGCTGATCACACTGCTCTCCCACTTGGAGTGCCAGGTCTTGTTGCTGTTGCTAGCGGTGAATGTCCCTGTCGATGCCAACACCTCGAGTGAGGTCTCGGCAAGGGCTATCTGCAGTGTTGATCCTGCATCGGCGCCGCCCGTCCAGAAGGCTAGCTTGCCGTTGCCGCCAAAGTTGTTCACCTTATGGCTGGTGCCGTGGAGCTGCATGTAGTATCCCTCGACATTGGCAATCTTGTCCGACGAGGGGAAGTCCCATGTGGCGATATGGCCAGCGGGCAGGGTGGCTGCATCGCAAAGGGTGGGGTAGGTGTTGCCTCCCTGATTGTCCATAGCGGAGGGAGAGGCCAGGACCTTGCTGGGGCCTGCCTGCTTGTTGTAGATGGTGTAGCCATCGGTGTCGTTGCCCACGAAGCACCAGAGGTCTTTGGCTTCGTATTGTGTGGTGGCACGTCCGACGCTGATGTAGGCGGCTCCTTCATTGTCGGCTAACACTGCGCCTCCGTTGCCGAGTCGTAGGGTGTACCATGAGGTGCCATTGGCAAAGGCTCCGTCTGTAACGGTTGTTGTCACAAAGGGTACTGCCCATAGAGTTGCTGACGCAAAGAGAGTGAGCAGAGTTGATAGTAAGGTTCTCTTTTTCATTGGTGTGGTTTGTTAAAATGGTTAGATAAAAGTTTTCCTTTATTATTACATTTATGCTTGTGTGGATGGTCGACTTAGTCTTTCAGCGCTTCCCAACCTTGGGCGCGGAGTTCCATCTCGCCTCCATCGCGAGTGATGAGCATGCAGCCCAGCTCGGGCTTGGTGATGTGTCCGATGAGACGTACTCCCTCCAGCTTGCTCACCTTCTCGTGGTCGGTGAGGGGGACGGTGAAGAGCAGCTCATAGTCTTCGCCTCCGTTGAGGGCACAGGTGATGACGTTCATGTTGAACTCCTCGGCCATCACCGCGGTCTGGTAATCAAGGGGGATGTGCTCTTCATAGACGCGGCATCCCTTGCCACTTTGCTTGCAGATGTGCATGAGCTCTGACGAGAGTCCGTCTGAGATGTCCATCATGGCGGTGGGCTGTATGCCTGCTTCCGCCAGGGCAGCGATGATGTCGCGGCGTGCCTCGGGCTTGAGCTGGCGTTCGAGGAGGTATTCCTTGCCTGCAAAGTCGGGTTGTGCGTTACCTTCACCCATAAAGACGCTCTTCTCGCGCTCCAGCAGTTGGAGTCCCATGTACGCGGCTCCGAGGTTGCCCGACACGCAGATGAGGTCGGTCTCTTGTGCCCCGTTGCGGTACACTACCTTGTCCTTGGGCGCATCACCGATTGCTGTAATGCTGATGGCCAGTCCCGTGAGCGACGAGGTGGTGTCGCCACCCACGATGTCCACATGGTGTGCTTCGCAGGCGAGGCGCATGCCGGCATAGAGCTGCTCCATGTCTTCCACCCCAAAGCGCTTGCTGATGGCCAGCGACACGGTGATCTGTCGGGGTGTGCCGTTCATGGCATAGATGTCCGAGAGGTTTACCATGACGGCCTTGTAGCCAAGGTGCTTGAGGGGCACATAGGTCAGGTCAAAGTGTACGCCCTCCATCAGGAGGTCTGTGGTGACGAGTATCTGCTTCTCAGGGTACTCGAGCACGGCACAATCGTCGCCTACTCCATATTTGGATGAGGCGTTCTGCAGCTCGAAGCCTTCGGTGAGATGGCGGATGAGGCCAAACTCTCCGAGGGTTGATATGGGGGTTCTCTTGTTTTGTTCCATTTCTTCTATCTATAGGGATTTATAAGTTCTCGGAGCTCTGAGAAATCCGAGAGTGTAGGTTGGATAATCAGTTGGCTCTGTTGATCAATTCGCGCATAATCTCTGTCATGAAGGGCTGTGCCTTGTCGGCAGCTTCCTGCACCTCCTCGTGGGTAACCTCCACGATCTTGCCTTCGACGCCGAGGTCTGTGATGACCGACATGCCGAAGACGCGGATGCCGCAATGCTTAGCCACGATGACTTCGGGTACGGTGCTCATGCCTACAGCGTCGCCGCCGATGGTGCGGAAGTATCTGTATTCGGCAGGGGTCTCGAAGGTGGGTCCACTGACTCCTACGTAGACACCCTCCACGATGCGGATGCCCTTCTCCGTTGCGATCTCCTTGGCTTGTGCGATGAGGCCTCGGTCATAAGCCTCGCTCATGTCGGGAAAGCGAGGGCCGTAGTCGATGTTCTTGCCGCGGAGCGGATGCTCGGGGAAGGTGTTGATGTGGTCGGTGATGATCATCAGGTCGCCAATCATGAAGTCGGGGCTCATGCCACCCGCTGCGTTCGACACGAAGAGGGTCTTGATGCCCAGCTCGCGCATCACTCTGACGGGGAAGGTAACCTCCTTCATCGAGTATCCCTCGTAGTAGTGGAAGCGGCCCTGCATGGCCATGATGTCTTTGTCGCCCAGCTTGCCGAAGATGAGTCGGCCACTGTGTCCCTCGACGGTGGACAGGGGGAAGTTGGGGATGTCTTCGTACTTGAGTTCGTACTTCTCGGTTATTTCGTTGACAAGACTACCTAGGCCTGTGCCGAGGATGATGGCGGTCTCGGGAGCGCTATGCATGCGTTCTCTGATGAACGATGCGGTTTCTTGAATTTTTGTTAACATAGTCGGTTATGTGATTGTTGAATGTGTCTTGCTGATCTTGTAAGAACTCCACCTCGATGGGGAGGATGTAGAGATTGTCCTCGATGGTCTTGTCGAGGCTGAGGGCGCTGAGTCGGGCGGCATCTTTCTCCGTGGTGATGATGAGCTTGTCCTCTGCGGCGATGCCTGCAAACCTCCTACTGATCTCTTGCCATTCGTTGCGGGTGTAGTCGTGGTGGTCTCGATACTCCAGATGGATGATGTATGAGGTGTGCTCTTGCAACTTCTCCTTCAATGGCTGTGCCGAGGCTATGCCAGTGACCAATAGGATGTGGGTGTTGGGGGTGAGAGTCGTCAAGGGCTTCTTGCGGTGTGGTGCTCTGTAGGCCCTCAGGTCTCCGTAGCTGAATGTGGTGAAGAAGAGCCGCTGGTAGGGTCGCAGCTCGAGGTTCTTGGCCACGATGCGGAAGTCTATGGGCTTGATGCCCTCAGGGCATTTGGTGACGATGACGATATGTGCTCTGTCGAGGCTGGAGAGGGGCTCGCGTAGCATTCCCATGGGCATCAACTCATCCTCGTATATGGGTCGGTTGTAGTCCATCAAGACGATGTTGATGCCAGGTGTCACATAGCGGTGCTGGAAGGCATCGTCGAGCAGGATGACCTCGACGTCCTTGGTCTTGCTCTCCTTGCACAGGCGGCGTATGCCATGTCGCCGATTGGCATCTACAGCTACGTGTATGTCGGGGTGCTTCACCTTGATCTGATAGGGCTCGTCGCCAATGTCCTTGACGGTGCTCTTGGCTGATGCCAGTTGGAATCCGCTGGACTTTCGCTTATATCCACGGCTCAGCAGTGCGACCTTGTGCTTCTCCTTGAGCAGGCTGATGAGGTACTCGGTGTGTGGAGTCTTCCCTGTTCCTCCCACGGTCAGGTTACCCACAGAAATGACTGGCAGGTCAAACTCTTCGGAGGGCATAACCTTCCAGTCGAACAGTTTGTTGCGCACTCCCACCACCAGTCTATACAGGCAGGATAGTGGGGTCAGTGCCCAGTGTCTTTTTGTGGTATTTTTGCTCATGGTCGCATCTGCTAGGTGTCTATCAGTTCATGAGGTGTATCTCGAAAGGCAGTCGTGCCTGCAGTCGATTCATCTGCTCGATGTTGTAGATGAGGTTCAGCTCGTCTTTGAATTGTCCTGCCACCTTGCCCACTCGTGTCTCGATGTAGCTTTCCTTGGTCTGGTCGAGCAACATCTCCAGTGCACCAGCCTCCTTGGGGTAGCTGATGAGCGTGTAGCTCTCGATGCCCGCTTTCTGTGCGGCGATTTCCTTGGCCATCTCGATGTCGCCGAGCAGGTCCACCAGTCCGCGTTCCATGGCCATCTCTCCTGTCCACACACGGCCTTGGGCCACAGCCTCAATGTCCTTGGTGCTCATGCCTCGTCCGTCGGCGCAACGCTTCACGAAGAGGTCGTATCCCTCATTGATGTAGCGCTGCATCACGGCACGCTCCTCGGTGTTGAACGGGCGGCTCATGCTGCCGAAGTCGGCCAAGCGGTTGGTCTTAACGGTCTCGATGTTGAGCTTGAGCTTGTTGTTGATGAGCTTATGTGGATTGGGGAACATGCCGAAGATGCCGATCGAGCCAGTGATGGTGTTGGGCTGTGCAATGATGGTGTCGGCAGCACATGAGATGTAGTATCCGCCCGATGCGGCATAGCCACCCATCGACACGATGACGGGCTTCTTCTCCTTGAGTCTCACCACCTCGTTCCATATCTGCTCTGAGGCGAAGGCGCTGCCGCCGGGTGAGTTTACACGCAGGATGACGGCCTTGACGGTCTCGTCGTCGCGCAGTTTGCTGAGGTCCATGGCCACCTTCTCACCGACGATCTCGGGTGTACCGCTGAAGTTACCCTCTGAGGGTGTGTCCACGATCTGTCCTTCGGCATAGTATATGGCGATGATGTTGCCGCTCTTGTCGAGTGGCACGTTCTTCTGCAGGTTCTTCATCTCGTCTATAGAGAGTATGGCCAGTCGGTCATCCTCGTCCACCTCCATGAGCTGCTTCAGGTAGGCCTTGGTGCCGTCCATGTAGAGCAATGTGTCGACGAGGCCTGCCTCGAGGCTAGCCTCGGCACCTTCGAAGGCGATGTAGCGGTCGGCATATTCGTTGAGCTGCTCGGCGCTGATGTTGCGCGAGAGTGACACGCCATCCACCATGTTGTCCCAGATGGAGGTGATGTAGGCGGTAATCTGTTCGCGGTTCTCGTCGCTCATCTTCGTCGAGGTGTAGGGCTCTACGGCCGACTTGTATGTACCCACCTTGAATACCTCCATCTCTATGCCCAGTTGGTCGAGCAGGTCCTTGAGGTATATGGTCTGTGAGGCCATGCCATGCCAGTCGACCATGCCTCGTGGGTTGAGGATCACCTTGTCGGCCACGCTGCTGATGTAGTAGTCGGCCTGCGAGTAGTTGTCGCCATAGGCTACGACGAACTTGCCCGTCTGCCTGAACTTGACCAGGGCGTTGCGTATCTCCTCTATGCTGGCGGGGTCTGCCACGATGCCTCCCGCTTCGAGGTATATGCCTTTGATGTATTCGTTGTCGCCGGCTTTCTGGATGCTGGCAAGGATGTCTTCGAGGCCCAGGGCAGTCTGCTCTTCGCTCATGAGTGCGGCGAAGGGATTGTCGGCCAGCCGTTCGGTGACCATACCCTTGAGCTCAAGCTTGAATATGCTGTTTTCGTCGACTACGGTGGCTACATCTGACGATGCGGCCATACCCACAATGCCTATCACGCCGATGATGGTCATGATGATTGTGCATGCAAGCAATCCCACGATGGTGGCGAGTGTGTACTTCAAGAAATCTTTCATAATACCTATATATTATATGTGTTAAATGTTGAATACTGTCACAAAGGTATGTTTTTGCTTTGAATTCTCCTACGATAGCTCCGATTATTTTGCTTGTCGGGGCTCATATTGCTGGGCGCTGGTGATTGAAATCTTAAAAAAACAACTTTTTTTGAAGAATAATTGCGTTTTTTATGGCTGCAAAGAAAAAAAACAATACTTTTGCAAATGAAATTGGCGTGAAGTAGGAATCCGTTTCTTTCTTTCGCGCAGGTTTCCATACAAAGCTTCGCGTTGCGAGGACTTTGGAAAGGTGCTCGAGTGGTTGAAGAGGCACGCCTGGAAAGCGTGTATACGTCAAAAGCGTATCAGGGGTTCGAATCCCCTTCTTTCCGCAGAATGAGAATTTAGTAACAACAAACAATAATAGTATTAATTAAAAGTAAAAACACAATGAAAAAGTTTTTTGCAGTATTTGCAATGTTCGGAATCCTTTCATTTGGATTGTCACAGACAGTAGTTGCTCAGGACGAGGTAGCTGTACAGACAGAGGCCGTTGACTCAGTAGCAGCTGATTCAGTAGCAGCAGACTCAGCAGCAGTTGAGGCTCCCGTAGCTGCAGTAGAAGAAGAGACCGTAGGTATGCACAAGGCTCTTAAGACCAAGTTTATCGAGGGTGATGCAAGCTTCATGTCATTGGTAGCTATCGCATTGGTTCTCGGTTTGGCTTTCTGTATCGAGCGTATCATCTATTTGAGCCTCGCTGAGGTGAACACCAAGAAGCTCATGGCTGCCATCGAGGCTGCTTTGGCTAAGGGCGACGTTGAGGGTGCTAAGGAGGTTTGCCGCAACACTCGCGGTCCTGTTGCCTCTATCTGCTATCAGGGTCTCTTGCGTATCGACGAGGGTCTTGACGTAGTTGAGCGTTCAGTAGTTTCTTACGGTGGCGTACAGTCTGCAGCACTTGAGAAGAACTGCTCATGGGTAACTCTCTTCATCGCGATGGCTCCCTCACTCGGATTCTTGGGTACTGTGATCGGTATGGTTATGGCGTTCGACGACATCCAGAAGGCAGGTGATATCAGCCCCACCGTTGTTGCCGGCGGTATGAAGGTGGCCTTGATTACCACTATCTTCGGTATTATCGTAGCTCTCGTTCTTCAGGTATTCTACAACTTCATCCTTTCTAAGATTGAGTCTCTCACCACCGACATGGAGGATAGCTCTATCACCCTCTTGGATTTGATCATGAAGTACAACTTGAAGAAGTAATAACCTCATTAACTGAAAACAACAATGAAAGCGAGTAAAATAGCATCCATCGTATATTACGTACTGCTCATCCTCTCTGTGGTGGTGTTCGTACTGTTCTTCTGCGTTGGATTCGGAAATCAGGAGTCGCTTCCCAGCGGCCTCTACAAGTCACCGCAATTTACAGACCTATTGATGTACTGGATGTATGCTTTGGCAGCCATCTGCGGTGTGTGCACTGTTGTCGGTGCTGTAGGCGCTAAGGGTGGTAAGGTCGACTCTAACATGCCTACTTGGGGCAAGGTGCTTGCCAAGGTTGGCTTGTGGTTGTTTATCCCCGTATTGGTAGTGGCATGGTTCATCGGTGATGCATCACCCCTCATGACCGGTACAGGACTTTATGAAGATGCATTTTGGTTGCAGTTGACCGACGCAATCATTTACACTGTATACGCATTGCTCGGTGTGACAGCTGTTGCGTTGATTGCTAGCTTGACAGGAATCTTCAAGAAATAAGAGTCATAATTAATAGGAGATTTTATTTATGGCAAAGAAGAAAAGAAAAGTTCCTGGATTGAATGGTAGCTCGTTGGCCGACATCTCGTTCATCCTCTTGATCTTCTTCTTGATCACCACTTCGATGGATACCGATACGGGTCTGGTGCGCCGTCTGCCGCCTCCCCCCGATCCCAACCAGCAGGAAGAGGATGTCAAGGTGAAGGGTAGAAACGTGTTGGTTGTTTCTGTCAACATGAACAACGAAATCATGTACTACTATGGTGACGAGTCGAAGCGCGTGACTGTGATGGACGTACAGCCCTCAGACTTGCGTGCTATCGCCAAGGAGTTCATCGCCAACCCTGAGAACAAGTCAAACATGCCTGAGTTCCATCCCGCAGATCCCCCTCTGCCCATCCTCGGTGCTCACCCTGTGACTAAGAACCACATCATCTCTGTGCAGACCGACCGTAGCACAAGCTATGAGGTGTACTTCCAGATCCAGAATGAGCTGATGGCAGCCTACAACGAGTTGCGCGATGAGTTCTCACGTGAGAAATTCGGCAAGTACTATCGTCACCTCGATCCCGAGTCTGATGAGGCCTTGGCCGTGCGTGGTGTGTATCCTTTGAAGATTTCAGAGGCTGAACCTAAAAAGTATGGAGGAAACTAATCATGGGAAAGTTTAATAAGAATGGTAGCAAGGAAGTTCCTGAACTGAATACCTCGTCACTCCCTGACTTGATCTTCAGTATCCTGTTCTTCTTCATGATGGTAACCTCAATGCGTGAGGTGACGCTGAAGGTGGAGTTCAACACTCCCAAGGGCACCGAGATCGAGAAGTTGGAGAAGAAGTCGCTCATCACCTACGTATACGTGGGTAAGCCTACCAAGGAGTTCCGCTCCAAGATGGGTGTTGCTACACGTATCCAGCTCAACGATGACTTCGCTGAAGTAGATGCCATCGGTGAGTACATCTACCAGGAGCGTGAGGCGATGCCCGAGCGCGACAAGCCCTTCATGCGTGTATCTATGAAGATTGATGAGGACACCCAGATGGGTATCGTCACCGACATCAAGATGGCGCTGCGTGAGGCTTGGGCTCTCAACATCGTTTACTCTGGTGGTAAGCGTCAGTAATAAGAAGTCATTCGTCTAGATGATTTATACTTGAGGAGGGCGGGTTTTTACCCGTCCTCTCTTTTTGTATTGCTCGCAGGGCGTGTGATAGTGTGGGCCGTGCGTTGCATGGCTCGAAAAAATGCATTACTTTTGTATCCGAATCGAGGAGACTGTTTGCGCTTCGTGATAAAAAGGTCCGAGCAGCCTCTACTAAAAATGCAGTAACGAATGATGAAATTCCAACTCCAACACACCGATCCCAAGACCCATGCCCGTGCGGGACTCATCACCACCGATCACGGACAGATCGAGACCCCCATCTTCATGCCCGTGGGCACGCTGGGCTCCGTCAAGGGCGTTCACCTCACCGAGCTCAAGGAGGACATCAAGGCTCAGATCATCCTGGGCAACACCTATCACCTCTACCTCCGTCCCGGCTTGGAGGTCATCGAGCGTGCTGGCGGACTCCATAAGTTCAACGGCTTCGACCGCCCCATGCTCACCGACAGTGGAGGCTTCCAGGTGTTCTCTCTCTCGGGCATCCGCAAGATGAGGGAGGAGGGTGTCGAGTTTCGCTCCCACATCGACGGGTCGAAACATCTGTTTACTCCCGAGCGTGTGATGGATATCGAGCGCACCATCGGTGCCGACATCATGATGGCTTTTGACGAATGTACGCCTGGTGATGCCGACTATGGCTATGCCAAGAAGTCCATGGAGCTCACCCACCGTTGGCTCGACCGCTGCCTCGACCGCTTCAACTCTACCGAACCCAAATATGGCTACCACCAATCCCTCTTCCCCATCGTGCAGGGCTGTGTATATCCCGACCTGCGTCGCCAGTCAGCCGAGTTCATCGCTTCGAAGGGTGCCGAGGGTAATGCCATTGGCGGCTTGGCTGTAGGTGAGCCTACGGAGAAGATGTATGAGATGATCGAGGTCGTCAACGAGATACTCCCCACCGACAAGCCGCGCTACCTCATGGGTGTGGGTACTCCGATGAACCTGCTCGAAGGCATCGAGCGCGGTGTCGACATGTTCGACTGCGTGATGCCCACCCGTAATGGTCGCAACGGAATGCTCTTCACCAAGGATGGTATCATCAATATGAAGAACAAGAAGTGGGAATTCGACTTCTCCCCCATCGAGGCCGATGGTGCTTCGGTGGTCGACACGCTCTACACCAAGGCCTACCTGCGCCACCTCTTCCATGCCCAAGAGCTCTTGGCCATGCAGATAGCCTCTATCCACAACCTTGCCTTCTACCTCTGGCTCGTGGGCGAGGCCCGTCAGCACATCATTGCCGGTGACTTCTCCTCGTGGAAGGCTGTGATGGTCAAGCGCTTGGCTACGCGATTGTGACCGCTGCCGTGAGAAGTGTGAGAGACAGTAACCATTCATTATATATATCTTTCTTGCTATGACAACAGGTTATCCTACCCAACCCTATCAGGTGCCCGTGAAGCGCTACTGCCGCACCATGGACCTCAAGCCCGACGACGCGCTCATCCGCGAGTACATCCACCGCCATTCCCAGGGTCAGGTGTGGGCAGAGATCCTTGAGGGCATCCGCAGTGTCGGCATCCTCGAGATGGAGATCTACCTCCTCGGTAACCGCCTCTTCATGATCGTCGAGACCCCCTTGGACTTCGAGTGGGACAGTGCCATGGAGCGCCTCTCCACGCTCCCCCGCCAGCAGGAGTGGGAGGACTTCATGTCCATCTTCCAGCAGTGTAGCGAGGGTGACAAGGCCACCGACAAGTGGCAGATGATGGACCGCATCTTCCGTCTCTACTGATCCTCCACGTACATCGCTTCGCGCATGCCTCGCATGAGGGTGTGGTGGTGCGATGAGGAGAATGAAAAAAAGATTGAGAGAGCACCCTCGCGTGAGGGGTACTCTCTCTTGTGTTGTCTGATGTTACCTCACGCTCCGTGCGTCCCGGGAGGGATGGAGGTGTGGGGTTAGGGTAGGGGATTGTCCACTACACCATGATGTTGATGCCCAAGGCACTTGCGATCGCTGCCAGTACGGCGGCAAGCACCTTAATGACGGTTTTCCAAGTGTTGTTCATGGGGGTAATTTACAATTTTACAATCCTTTGTAATTTACAATCCTTTGTAATTTACAATTTGACAATTTACTATTTACTATTTATGTACTATTTAACCATTTAGTCATTTACAAACATTACGCGATGGTAAATTGAGAAATAGCCAAATCGTAAATCAATCGTAAATTGTAAATAGTCAAATAGTACATTGAGTAATTACTCCATCGCCTCTGACGATATGCGCTTGATGGAGATGCCTGCGTTGATGTCCTTCTTGAGCTTGGCTTCGGGGCGGAACACGATGCGGTGGCTCTTGATCATCGATGCGGGTGAGAACTCTTCGTCGGTGAGTGCCTCTGCGGGGTAGCACTTGCCCTGGAGGGTGACCTGGAATCGGCCTATGTCCTGCAGCACTACGACCTGTCCGCCGAGGAGGGCCTTGGTGATGAAGGGCTTCACGCTGGCTAGCACGGCCAAGGCGTCGGCCTTGGTCACGGTGGTAGAGTTGTTGATGTCGGCAGCGAGGTCGTCGAAGGTGTATTCGCCGGTCTTGACGGCTTTGCCTGAGTAGTAGGTCTTGCTTTCATCCCCTTTGGGGTTCTTGCAT
>JAFZFN010000018.1 GCA_017555875.1 Bacteroidaceae bacterium | reverse complement strand
TTTTCAATTTTCAATTTTCAATTTTTCCTCGTACCTTGCCTGCGGCGAGCTACTCGGCGCTCGCTGAGAAATATTCAAGTGAACTTGATATTTCGCTCGCTTCTTCGTACCTTTGCGGTCATTATGATAAGTATCGAAAATCTGAAGGTGGAGTTTGGCGCTACGCCATTGTTTCAGGGGGTGAGCTACATCATCAACCCCAAGGACCGCATAGCCCTCGTGGGCAAGAACGGAGCGGGCAAGAGCACGATGCTCAAGATACTCGCAGGACTGCAGCAGCCGACCGACGGCACGGTGGCGATGCCGAAGGATATCACGGTGAGCTACCTGCCACAGGTGATGAAGCTGACCGACACGCGCACCGTGCGCGAGGAGACGGAGCTGGCCTTCGCACACATCGGTGAGCAGCGACGCCTCGTGGACCGCCTGGGAGCGGAGCTGGCCGAGCGCACCGACTATGAGAGCGACGACTATCACGCACTCATCGACCGATTTGCCCATGAGAACGAGCGACTGCAGATCATCGGTGGCGACAGCTACCATGCCGAGATGGAGCAGACGCTGTGTGGACTGGGATTCAGCCGCGAGGACCTGGACCGCCCCACGGCGGAGTTCTCGGGCGGATGGCGCATGCGCATCGAGCTGGCCAAGCTGCTCCTGCAGCACCCCGACGTGCTGCTACTCGACGAGCCCACCAACCACCTCGACATAGAGAGCATACAGTGGCTCGAGGGGTTCCTCGCACGCAGCGCCAAGGCTGTGGTGCTCGTGAGTCACGACCGCGCATTCATCAACAACGTCACCAACCGCACCATAGAGATCACCTGCGGTACCATACACGACTACCGCGTGAAGTATGACGAATATGTCGAGCTGCGACGCGAGCGACGCGAGCAGCAGCTGCGGGCCTATGAGAACCAGCAGAAGGAGATTGCCGACATCACCGACTTCATCGAGCGCTTCCGCTACAAGCCTACCAAGGCCATACAGGTGCAGAGCCGCATCAAGCAGCTGGAGAAGATAGTGCCCGTGGTCATCGACGAGGAGGACCGCAGCACACTGCGACTCAAGTTCCGCCCCGCACAACGCAGCGGCAACTATCCCATCATCTGCGAGGATGTGACAAAGATCTATACAAAGACCCACCCCATCCCTCCCTGTGAGGGAGGGGGTACTGGCATCGCGAAGGCTCAAGTCCTCCCTCACAGGGAGGATTTAGGTGGGTCTCATTTGGTTTTCAAGGATGTCAACCTCACCATACGCCGTGGCGAGAAGGTGGCCTTCGTGGGCAAGAACGGTGAGGGCAAGTCGACACTCGTCAAGTGCATCATGGGAGAGATACCCTACGAGGGCAAGCTCACCTTAGGACACAACGTGGAGATAGGCTACTTTGCCCAGAACCAGGCACAGCTGCTCGATGAGGAGCTCACCGTGTTTGACACGATAGACCGCGTGGCCGTGGGCGACATACGCCTCAAGATACGCGACATACTGGGCGCCTTCATGTTTGGCGGCGAGGCATCGGACAAGAAGGTCAAGGTGCTCTCGGGTGGCGAGCGCAGTCGACTGGCCATGATCAAGCTGCTGCTCGAACAGGTCAACCTGCTCATCCTCGACGAGCCCACCAACCACCTCGACATGCGCTCCAAGGATGTGCTCAAGGAGGCCATACGCGACTTTGACGGCACGGTGATCATCGTGAGCCACGACCGCGAGTTTCTCGACGGACTCGTCACCAAGGTCTACGAGTTTGGCGGTGGCAAGGTGCGCGAGCATCTGGGAGGCATCTATGATTATCTGCAGAGAAGGGGGGAGGAGGAAAAGGAGACCCCCTCTAACTCCCCCTCTATGGGGAGGACTCAGGCATCGCTGAATGGAAATTCATCAGTCACCCCCTCCATAGAGGGAGGGGGACAGGGGGGAGGGTCTTCTTCCTCCTCCTACGCCGCCCGCAAGGAGCAGGCCAAGGCGCAGCGCAAGCTGCAGAAGAGGGTGGAGGAGTGTGAGAAGCGCGTGACCCAGATAGAGGCCGAGATTAAGGAGCTGGAGGAGTGGATGGCGACACCCACGGGAGCAGCCAACCAAGCGCTCTTCGAACAGTATGCGAAGCTCAAGGCCACACTCGCCGCTGCCGAAGCGGAGTGGGAGGAGGCGATGATGGAGATGGAAGATAGATAGAGGCCGATAGCTTTATCGCGCGTAAGGACATTCGGCATTTAACTCCATCTATCTCCTTTTAACTCCATCTAACTCCCTTTTCAACTTTTATTTTTCAATTTTCAATTTTTACCCTTATCTTGCCTTCGGCGAGCTACTCGGTGCTTGCTGAGAAATATTCAAGTAAACTTGATATTTCGCTCGCTTCTTCGTACCTTTGCGGAGTATTGTGAATAACTCTATATTTTAGTATATGAATAAACACAGATTTCAGACGGGCATCCGTACGCTCATGTGCGTGGCGATGCTATGCGTGACGAGTGCGCTCGTGGCGCAGACGAGCTTCCGCAAGGGGGCTTACTACAACCTCTTCCCCGCGACAGACGGGCGCATAGCGCTGCAGCTCGAGGGCGACAAGGCTAAGTTTCAGAAACTCGATGTTGCCGCAGAGGGTCAGTACTGGACCGTGACGGACCTCTCGGGGAGCGTGCGCATCATCAACCCCTTCACCAACCAGGCGCTCCGTGCCGATGGCAACAGGGTGGGGGTAGGAGAGAATAACGGGTCTGACGAGGCCCAGCTGTGGAAGGTCGAGCCCTTCGAGGGCAAGATGCGCGGCGCCGTGCTGCTCATCCCTGCCAACCGCCCCGACGTGGCGATGTGTCGCGAGCAGAACGGTACGCTCTCGCTCATCCCGCTCAGCGAGGCACGCACGAAGAATGCTGCGGCCATGCGCATCGACGAGTCGGCCGAGTATGGCTTCGATGCCGATGCCACCTATCGCATCTACCCCTACGGGCAGCCTGGAATGGCATTGGGCAATGGCGACAATGGTCAGAACAATGCACACATCGTGGCCGAGCCCATCGAGGAGCTCAACCGCGGACAGTACTGGCAGATGACGATGATCGACCTCACACAGCGTGCCGTGGCGGGAGCCTTCTACACACAGAACTTCGACGATGGCGGTGGCAACCCCGCTATCGACTACCTGCTCCAGTGGACGGCTGTCGTGGGCGTGTGGAACAATGCACGCTTCCGCTTCGAGCCCGTGGAGGGAGCCCGCGCCTACCGCATCCTGTCTGCATCGAAGCAGAAGGCGGGCAAGATGTATGCCTTGCGCGAGGGTCGCATGATGCTCGTGCCCTACGATGCGGAAGATGAGTCGGCGTGGTTCACCTTTGCCGAGGTAGAGAAGCCCAAGATCCAGTCGCCCAAGTGGGAGGACGAGACCATCTTCGAGGAGAACAAGGAGCGTGCCGTAGCCACCTACATGCCCTATGAGAGCGAGGCGGCCATGCTAGCCGATACCGACTACTACGCCACACCGTGGACCGTGCCCGTGAACAACCGCTACCAGTCGCTCAACGGCAACTGGAAGTTCAACCTCGTGAGCGAGCCCTCGCAGCGTCCGCTCACTTTCTTCGAGAATGGGTTCGACGACTCGGCATGGGACGAGATCCCCGTGCCCTCAAACTGGGAGATGCACGGATATGACCTGCCCATCTACTGCAACGTGGAGTATCCGCACTCCAACACACCGCCCTTCATCAAGGCGCGTCCCTACTACAACGACAATGGCAAGAACTACGGCATCAACCCCGTAGGCTCATACACCCACACCTTCAGCGTGCCCGAGGAATGGGACGGACAGCGCACCTTCATCCACTTTGGCGGCATCTACTCAGCAGCCTTCGTATGGCTCAATGGCGAGTATGTGGGTTATACCCAGGGCGCCAACAATGTGGCCGAGTTTGACATCACACCTTATATATATAAAGGGAAGGAGAACCGCCTCGCCGTGCAGGTGTTCCGCTGGAGCGACGGCTCGTACCTCGAGTGTCAGGACATGTTCCGCATGAGCGGCATCTTCCGTGATGTGTATGTATACAATGTGCCCACCGTGTCGGTGCGCGACCACTACGTGCACACCGAGTTTGTAGGTGCCGACAAGAAGCAGACCACGACCAACGTGGAGCTCACCCTCGACAACCGCGATGGACTCACGGGCAAGAAGCAGCTCGAGGTGTCGCTCTACGACCCCGCAGGCAAGCAGGTGGCAGGTGAGGTCATCACCGCCGAGTTTGCCGCTGACAAGAAGGAGGTAGGCGTCGTGGCTCGTCTGAAGCTCGACAACCCCCTCATGTGGGATGCTGAGAACCCTCATCTCTATACCGTACGAGTAGTGCAGAAGGATGCCGAGGGACGTGAGGAGATGGCCTTCTCGACCAAGCACGGATTCCGCTACATCGAGATCAAGAACTCGCTCATGTATGTCAACGGTGAGAAGGTGCTCTTCAAGGGTGTCAACCGCCACGACACGCACCCCATCTACGGACGTGCCGTACCCACCGAGTCGATGCTCGAGGATGTGCTCCTCATGAAGCGTAACAACATCAACACCATCCGCACCTCGCACTATCCAAATGCAGCCCGCATGTACGCCATGTTTGACCACTACGGACTCTACTGCTGCGACGAGGCCGACCTCGAGGACCACGCCAACCAGAGCATCTCGAACATGAAGTCATGGATACCCGCCTTCGTGGACCGCATCGAGCGCATGGTGTACCGTGACCGCAACCACGCCTCTGTCATCATGTGGAGCCTCGGCAATGAGGCGGGCTACGGAAGCAACTTTGCCGACTGCTACGATGCAGCACGCCGATGCGACATGGCTACCGACGCTACCAGCCGTCGCCCCATACACTATGAGGGCACACGCGGCGGACGCGACTTCGGAGGTGAGGCCCACTCGGACTTCTACTCCAAGATGTACCCCGGCATGGCTTGGATGAAGCAGAACACCAGCGACCTCGACAAGCCCATGTTCATCTGTGAGTATGCCCACGCCATGGGTAACGCCATCGGTAACCTCCGCGAGTACTGGGACTACATCGAGGCTTCGAACGCATGCATCGGCGGATGCATCTGGGACTGGGTTGACCAGGCCATTTACGACCCCAAGGAGATGAAGGAGGGTGTGTACCGACTCCACACCGGTTACGACTACCCCGGTCCTCATCAGGGCAACTTCTGCTCCAACGGTGTCATCCCCGCCACACGCCACGAGGGCGGCAAGCTCAAGGAGGTGAAGGCTGCACACCAGTTCGTCAAGTTTGACGTCAAGAAGGTGAACGTGAAGAAGAACCGCGCCACAGTGACCATCTATAACGACTACGACTTCACCTCGCTCAGCGACTTCAACCTCAAGTATGAGGTGGTGAAGGAGGGTAGAGTGGTGGCTACACGCATCGTGAAGCTCCCCGCAGTGAAGCCCCATGACACTTGGACAGGCGACATCAAGCTCCCCAAGGTGACACTCAAGAAGGTCAAGGCCAATAAGCAAGAGGTGATGCTCAACCTCCGTCTCGTACGCCGCAACGCCACCGTATACAGCCAGGCTGGACATGAAGAGGCATTGGCACAGTTTACCCTCGTAGAGCGTGGCGACCTCCCCAAGGTAGAGCCCAAGGGCGCTCCCATACTCGCTACATCGAGCCTGCACGAGGTGATGGTGGGCAACGATAAGGTGCAGGCCACCTTCGACGCAGCCACAGGACGCCTCACGGCGCTTGCCTTCGATGGGCGCAACATCATCGCTGAGGGGCAGGGATTCCTCTATGACAATCACCGCTGGATCGAGAACGACCGCTTCGGCAATACATCCAATGGACTCGAGGCCGAGGGCACTATCGAGGTGACCGAGAAGGATGGCAACACCATCATCAAGACTCGTCGCGGTGGCTCGCTCTGCGACACGGAGATCAACTACATCATCTATCCTCAGGGTATCGTCGACGTGGAGGCTACCTTCGTGCCCAAGAGCGGTAACCTGCGCCGTGCAGGTCTCGTGTGCATGGTCGACTCATCGCTCCACAACGTAGACTACTACGCTTACGGTCCTTGGGAAAACTACTGCGACCGTAAGGATGGCGCCATCGTAGGACGCTACTCGACCACCGTGGCTGAGATGCCAGAACGCTATGTGAAGCCTCAGATGACCGGTGGACGCGAAGGACTGCGCCAGCTCACCTTGAGCGACGACAAGGGCTTCGGCATCACCATCGAGACTCAGGGCACCGTGGCCTTCTCGGCCATCCCCTACACCGATGCTGACCTCATGAATGCTCAGCACTTCTGGGAGATGCAGGCTCGCCCCTACACCGTGCTCCACCTCGACGCATGGACACGCGGCGTAGGTAACGCCAGCTGCGGACACGATGTGGACACCCTCCCCGAGTACCGCGTACCCAATCAGAAGATGACCTACACCCTCCGCATCAGCAAGCGCT
Organism: Bacteroidaceae bacterium; assembly: GCA_017555875.1. Taxonomy (GTDB): domain Bacteria; phylum Bacteroidota; class Bacteroidia; order Bacteroidales; family Bacteroidaceae; genus UBA1189. The sequence continues at coordinate 98,339 of JAFZFN010000018.1, read as the reverse complement.
GAGGATAGGTAACAGTGCAAGAAAATGATTTAGGCGCACCCCGCAGGGTGCGCCTAAATTGCTTCTTCTCAGTAGTTGCTCAGCGTGTCTCTTGACCGAGCTGTCGTGCCGCTCAACCTTGTCGCATAGGGTCATGGCTGACCTCTTGCTCAGCCATGTAGATAGCCTTTTCTTATTGCTCGGCCAGGAACTTCTCGACCTCAAGAGCAGCCTTACATCCGCTACCTGCAGCTACGATCGCTTGGCGATAGCGGGGGTCGGCCACGTCACCAGCAGCAAATACGCCCGGCACATTGGTGGCTGGCGATGCTCCCTGGGTCATGATGTAGCCCGTCTCATCGGTGTCGAGGTACTGGCGGAAGATCTCCGAGTTGGGGTTGTGGCCGATGGCAAGGAAGAGTCCGTCGATGGCAATGTCGTAGTGCTGCTCATCTGCTTCGCCCTTGCGCTTCACCACGTGGGCACCCTCGACGCCTCCGTCGCCGAAGAGACCAGTCACGTTGTGCTCGAAGAGAACCTCGATCTTGGGGTTCTGCATCACGCGGTCCTGCATGATCTGACTTGCGCGAAGGTAGTTCTTACGTACGATGAGGTACACCTTGCTGGCGAGTCCTGCCAGGTAGTTGGCCTCTTCGCATGCAGTGTCGCCACCACCGACTACGGCTACCACCTTCTTGCGGTAGAAGAATCCGTCACAGGTGGCACAAGCGCTCACGCCCATACCTGCATACTTCTTCTCATCATCCAAGCCGAGGTACTTGGCCGAGGCGCCAGTTGCGATGATGATGGTCTCGGCCTCAATCTCTGTGCCATCGTCTACGGTCACATGGAAGGGGCGCTGTGAGAGGTCTGCTTTGGTGATGATACCGCTACGCAAGCTGGCTCCGAAGCGCTCGGCCTGTAGTCTGAGGTCATCCATCATCTCAGAGCCGCTGATACCGTTGGGGTATCCGGGGAAGTTCTCGATGTCGGTAGTGATAGTGAGCTGTCCGCCTGGCTGCAGTCCCTCGTAGAGGATGGTGGGGATGTTAGCACGTCCAGTGTAGATGGCTGCGGTGTATCCGGCAGGACCCGAGCCGATGATAAGGCATTTTGTCTTTTCCATTTCGAATATTTTGATTTATCAGTTTGTGAATTATTACTAAAGTGGAGGAGAGGCATGGGATTGCCATGCTCTCCTGGATAGTTATCTCATGTCGATAATCTCATCTGCGGGATACTTGCCCTCCGGATAGGTGAACGAGCCTTTGGGGAAGGTGAGCCCATTGCGCATTGAGCGCACCTCAATCTTGAAGGTCCGTCCGTCCGATGCAATGATGCTTATGGCTGCAAGAGAGCCATCGCTCAGCACGTACACGTTGACATTGCCGGGCTCGTGTGTCTCCTCGCGGGCCTCGAGCTTCACCACATGGGTGAGCCTCCCGTTGACATTCTTCTCCCCACCATCAGTGACGTTGTATCTCTCTCTGTAGTTGTTGAGCAAGAGGTAGGGGTTTATGGCCTGCTGCTCCTCGGGAGTGGGAGTAGCTACGTACAACTCATTGTATCCGCTGCCCATCTGCATGGTCCATTGTGTGGTGCCGTCAAACCAGATCTTCATGTCTTCGCTATCGTAGGCATATCGCTCACCATCGATGAGTAGCTTGCCATTGAGGTGCATGCCCTCCTCACTGATGCGGAAGGCAATCTCCACTCCTTTGTTTTGCAGTTTCTCAGAGGCTTTGTCGAGCCACACCTCAGAGGCTCCCTGCGCAATGGAGGGTAGAGATGTGAGCATCGTCAGGGCTACGGCTAAGACCCGTGTCAGAGTTCTTACATTTCTCATCATTTGCATATTCTTATCTATTCATATATATATAAGACTCTCGCTCATGCATTTTGTTTAACTAGCCTATCGGATAAAGAGCAACTCGCGATACTTGGGCAAGGGCCACAAGCTATCGTCGACCACCTCTTCGAGGTCATCGATGTAGAGACGCAGTTCCTCGAGCTTGGGCGCCACGGTATCGTGATAGGCCACAGCTTTGTTGTAGAGGCCGCTCTCAATGCGGTTTGCCACCTTGCGGCAAGCAATCATCTCGGCCACTCCGCTCTCTATCTTCTGCACCAGTCCAGCGATGCGTCGTATGAGGTTGATGTTCGATGCAGACAGCGCTTCACCTTCGGCTCCGAGTATCTCCTTCATCTTGTAGACGTTGTCCACAAGCTGGCTCTGATACTTGGTCGCCACAGGAATGATGTGGTTGATGGCCATATCGCCGAAGATGCGAGCCTCAATCTGTATTTTCTTGATGTATATCTCCCACTTAATCTCGTTGCGCGCCTCCAACTCTGCTCGGCTCATGATGTTCAGACTCTCAAACATCTTCACGCTTGTGTCATTGGCATATGCCTTGAATATGTCGGGAGCTGATGTCACGCAATCGAGTCCACGGCGTGCGGCCTCGGCTTTCCACTCGTCACTGTATCCGTTGCCGTCAAATCGGATGGGCTTGCAGTAGGTGATGAGCTTCTGTATCTCCTTGATGAGTGCCTCGCGCTTGTCCATACCACTCTCGATGAGTGCATCCACATGACGCTTGAACTCAACGAGCTGCTCAGCCACAGCACCATTGAGAGCTATCATGGCGCTGGCACAGTTGGCCTCCGAACCTACTGCACGGAACTCAAAGCGGTTTCCCGTAAATGCAAATGGTGACGTACGGTTGCGGTCCGTGTTGTCGATGAGCAACTCGGGTATTTGAGGCATCTCGAGGATGCGCTTGCCTGTTTTGCCAGCTATCTTGAAGAGCTCCTCACTCGACGAATTTTCCAGTGCGTCGAAGAGTTCGGTGAGCTGTCGACCGAGGAAGGTAGATATGATGGCAGGCGGTGCCTCGTGTCCTCCCAGTCGGTGCGTGTTGGTGGCACTCATGATGGATGCTTTGAGCAGTCCGTTGTGGCGGTACACGGCAGCCAAGGTGTTCACCACGAAGGTGATAAACATGAGGTTGTCCTCGGTGGTCTTGCCTGGCGACATCAAGCGATGGCCGCGGTCTGAGCCTAGGCTCCAGTTGTTGTGCTTGCCCGAGCCGTTGATCCCTGCAAAGGGCTTCTCATGGAGCAGGCAACGGAAGCCGTGCTTGCGAGCAATCTTCTTCATTAGAATCATCACCAACATGTTGTGGTCACAGGCGATGTTGGTCTCTTCGTAGATGGGGGCGAGCTCAAACTGATTGGGGGCAGCTTCGTTGTGACGTGTCTTGGCTGGTATGCCCAACTTTAATGACTCTATCTCCAACTCCTTCATGAAGGCTGCTACTCGCTCGGGGATAGCTCCGAAGTAGTGATCCTCGAGCTGCTGGTCCTTGGCAGAACCATGTCCCATGAGTGTTCGTCCCGACATGAGTAGGTCAGGGCGAGCTGCGTAGAGTCCCTCGTCGACAAGGAAATACTCTTGCTCCCATCCGAGATATGAGGTCACGCGCTTGACCTCAGGGTCGAAGTATTGGCACACCTCAGTTGCTGCTTTGTCTACAGCGTGGAGCGCCTTGAGTAGGGGAGCCTTGTAGTCGAGCGCTTCTCCTGTATAGGAGAGAAATACAGTGGGGACACAAAGCGTGTCGTCCATCACAAAGGCGGGCGATGTGGGGTCCCAAGCGGAATAGCCGCGTGCCTCAAAAGTGGCACGGATACCTCCATTGGGGAATGAAGAGGCATCGCCCTCTTGCTGCACAAGTAACTTGCCATCAAAGACCTCTATCATGCCGCCCTTGCCATCGTGCTCCACGAAGGCATCGTGCTTCTCGGCAGTGGTGTCGGTGAGGGGGTGGAACCAGTGTGTGTAGTGTGTGGCACCTAGCTCCATGGCCCAGCGCTTCATGCCATCGGCCACCTGATTGGCGATGGCTCGGTCCATGGTGGCGCCATGCTCCATCACGTCTACCATCTTGTTGTACACCTCAGGGGAGAGGTAGCGAGCCATCTTCTCCTTATTGAATACGTTGACCGCAAAGTAGTCTGAAGGTCTTATGGTAGGAGCCTCCACCTCAAGGGGACGCTTCTTGAATGCCTCACCGATGACCTCGAATCGTAGTATTGCCATGTCTGTGAATTCTCCTTTAGTATTCTCACACCAAATGTGCAATCAGTTCCTCGCGATCCCCATGCAGCATGTCGATGACAGGAATCTCAATCATAGTGTATGCACCAGGCTGTTGGCGCATGGTAGCGCGAGCCACGTTCACAAGCACCTGACTGGTGAGAGCAGGGTTGTTGATACGCATGTTGAACTCGAACAACTGATTCTGGGTGACTCCCGAAACTCCTTTACGTGTAAGATTCACACCATGTCCCATATCCTTAAGTTCATCTACGCAAGGCACTTGGATGACGTGAGTCTCATCGTTTACGAAATAGGCGTCGGACTTGATAGCAGCAGCCACAGTGTTGAAGTCGTAGCCATCTTTGAGCTCGATGTATACCATGCGGCGATGTATGCCAGTACCTACAGGAATGGTCATCGATAGTGCATCCTTGACTCCATCGACTGCCTTCACAGCCACGGTATGTCCCATGCTCATGCCGGGACCAAAGTTGGTGTAGCTGATACCCTTGGGGGCGAGGCTTTGCATCAATGAACGCACGATGGAGTCACTACCGGGATCCCAACCTGCAGAGATGATGGCCACCTTGCCGTGTTTCTTGGCGGCGGCATCTAACGAACGGCGAAGGTCTACGATTTTGCTATGCATGTCAAAGCTGTCCACGGTGTTGATGCCTAGAGCCAGACATTCCAATGCATACTGCTCTACACTGCGAGTGGGAGTGGCGAGGATGGCTACGTCTACATCTTGCAGCTCACTCACATGTTTTACTACAGGGTAGGGCGCCAGTTCAACAGGGCAGTCCACGTTACCATTGCGACGTACCACGCCTGCTACCTCCATGTCGGGGGCTGCCTCAAGAGCCTCCAACGCATATTTTCCTATATTGCCATATCCGATGATGGCCACTCTAATATTCTTCATACCTTATTAATAATTTAAAATAACGCGCGAAATTACAGTTTTTTTTCGATTTATAGAAACCTATGTGGGATTATTTGGAGTTGTCCCTATTGGTAGAGCGTCTTTTCTTGTCCATATTAAACTTTTTCCTTCCATATTTGGAAGGTTTGAAGATTATCCTTACATTTGTGGAATTAAATCAATTATTGAACAGATATAAGCTAAAACCATGGTAATAGACAATCTGAAAAACATGCGCGACTATGAGTCGCTACATCCCTTGTTTGCAAAAGCATTTGACTATATCGAGCAAACTGACCTCAACAGTTTAGAGCCTGGCAAGATTGTACTTATCGAAGATGAACTCTTCGTGAATGTTTGCCAATGGGGACCTAAAACCAAGGAGGAGGCAAAGCTGGAAACACATAACGAATATATCGACATTCATGTCCCCATTACCAATGGTGAGGTTATGGGCTATACCCAGCGTGCCGACCTGCCCGAAGCGGAGTACGATGCATCTGTTGACATGACACTCTACGATGGGTTGGCTACAGATTATATCACCGTGAAACCTGGTATGTTTACCCTCTTTTTCCCTGAAGATGGACATGCACCTGGCATCACACCTGCGGGATTGAAGAAGATTATTATTAAAGTGAAGAAACAATGTTAAATTCTGAATTTTGAATGTTGAATTCTGTGTGATACCTGAGAATCATGTTTAGAGAACTCTCATTGGGGTGGCAATTCAGATATCATAATTCATAATTCACAATTATTGAAATATCATGCTTAAACTTATCCAGAACGACCCTTGGCTGGAACCGTACGAAGCTGCGATTCAAGGCCGCCACGACTACTATGTACGTCGCAAGAACGAACTCACTGACAACGGAGCGAAGAAGCTCAAAGATGTTGCCAAAGGATATGAATATTATGGCCTGCACAAGACCAAGAAGGATTGGACCTTCCGCGAGTGGGCACCCAATGCTACGGAGATATATCTTATAGGTGATTTCAACGGATGGGAGGAGAAGCCCGAGTATAAGCTCACCCGGCTGAATGGACATGGAGACTGGGAGGTGAAACTCCCTGCCGAGGCTATCAAGCACGAGGACTACTACAAACTGAAGGTATATTGGGAAGGTGGCTCGGGCGAGCGCATCCCTGCCTATGTACGCCGCGTAGTGCAGGACGAGAAGACCTATCTCTTCAGTGCTCAGGTGTGGGAGCCCGCACCTTATGAGTTCAAGGTGAAGAAGTTTAAGCCCAACACCTCACCCCTGCTCATCTACGAATGCCATGTGGGCATGTCGGGCGAAGCTGAAGGAGTATCGACCTATAACGAGTTCCGCGAAAAGGTGTTGCCCCGCGTCATCGCTGGCGGATATAACTGTATACAGATCATGGCTATCCAGGAGCATCCCTACTATGGCTCATTTGGCTACCATGTATCAAACTTCTTCGCCGCATCATCGCGCCAAGGTACTCCCGAGGAGTTGAAACAACTCATCGACGAGGCGCATGCCAACGGTATCGCGGTAATCATGGATATGGTGCAGTCACACGCCGTGAAGAACGAGCTCGAGGGCTTGGGCAACTTTGCAGGTGACCCCGACCAATACTTCTATCCTGGTGACCGCCGCGAGCATCCCGCTTGGGACTCACTCTGTTTTGATTACTCGAAGAATGATGTCGTGTGCTTCCTGCTCTCAAACTGCCGTTTCTGGATGGAGGAGTACAAGTTTGACGGTTTCCGCTTCGATGGCGTCACCTCGATGCTCTATCGTAGCCACGGCCTCGGCGAAGCCTTCTGTGGTTATGGCGACTACTACAACCTCAACCAGGATGGCGATGCCGTATGCTACCTCACATTGGCTAACGACCTTATCCACGAACTCAACAAGAATGCCATTACCATTGCCGAGGAGGTATCGGGCATGCCCGGATTGGCAGCGCCCATCAAGCATGGTGGCTACGGATTCGACTACCGCATGGCGATGAATGTGCCCGACTATTGGATCAAGCTCATCAAGGAGCAAACCGACGAGCACTGGAAGCCCACCAGCATGTTCTGGGAGGTGACCAACCGCCGTCAGGACGAGAAGACCATCTCGTATGCCGAGAGCCACGACCAAGCACTCGTGGGCGACAAGACCATCATCTTCCGTCTTGTAGACTCAGATATGTACTGGCACTTCCAGAAGGGTGACGAGAACTATATGGCTCACCGCGGTATCGCCCTGCACAAGATGATACGCCTACTCACCGCATCGACCATCAATGGTGGTTACCTCAACTTCATGGGTAACGAGTTTGGTCATCCCGAATGGATCGACTTCCCCCGCGAAGGCAATGGCTGGAGCTACAAGTATGCCCGCCGCCAATGGAGCCTCGTAGACAATGACAAGCTATGTTACGAGTACCTGGGTAAGTTTGACCAGGCGATGATGAAGCTCATCGGTGGCGTGAACAAGTATGAGAAGAGCAAGGTGGTGGAGATCAACTGTAACGATGGCGACCAGATACTCGCTTATCGTCGCGACGACTTGTTGTTTGTCTTCAACTTCAGCCCCACCAACTCGTATAGCGACTACGGCCTGCTCGTGCCGCGTGGCTCATACCAGGAGGTGCTCAATACCGACAACCCCGTCTTTGGCGGTAATGGCCTCACCGACCCGAGCCTCACACACTTCACCCACTTCGAGCCCTTGCACAAGCGCTACAAGAAGGAGTGGCTGAAGCTCTACATTCCTGCTCGCTCAGCAATCGTGTTGAAGAAGCTGGATTGATGTGTTATGGATAATGGTCAACAGGCAACAGTCAATGAATATCGGACTTCGTATAAAAGAAATACGTACCGCGATTCTTGACCGTTAGCTGTTGACCATTGTCTGTGTTGATGAAATGATAAATAAACGAATAATGAAAAGAACCTCCAAAGATAGCACTCCCATACGCTTCATCTGTGCAGCGCTCTTCTCGGCCTTCTCCTTCCTATATATATATATGTTTCAAGGAGAACTATTGGCACTCGTGCAAGATCATCTGGCACAGGGAAAGACTTCAAACAATGCACTGATTACAGCAATTCTCGTTACCGCTCTACTCGCTGCGCTGCAATATCAGCTCAATAAGTTAGGGCGCTTGTCCGGACGCTTTGAGGCATGGTCTTACCTTCCATCGTGTGCATTACTCGCCTTGATAACGCGAGTAGACATGAGCACTTATAACTATTCGCTATGGATGTGGATTATGGGCGTGATATTAGTGGCGTTGCTCTATATAGGCGTTGTGTGGGTAGAACGTAACTCTCTGCACAAACACAAGGCCTCGTTCGTCGATGAACTCACACCCAACTTGGCCGTAATGACGGTCTTGTTCGTTCTTACTGGCAGCTTTGGTAGTGACCTCCCTGCCGATAAGATGGAGTTGGCTGCATGGAAATATGTTCACGACAATCGATATGACAAAGTATTGGGCGTAGGACGACAATCCTACGATACTAATGCTGACCTCACAGCCTTGCGCAACCTTGCCTTTGCCCAGACGGGTCGATGGAGTGAGGAGATGTTCAGTGTTCCTCAACCTTATGGCAGTAGCGGATTGTTGATGAGTAACGATGGGCCACAGGCACCTTCGTATGGAGCTACACGGTTCTACGATGTGTTAGGACAATATCCAGAAGTGGGGGAGGGAGCCGTCGAGTTTTATCGTCGTATAGCGGAGCAGACCGATACGGCCATCTATCGCAACCTATACGTCGCTTCACTTCTACTCGACAAAGACCTCGACACATTTGCTACACTCACTGCAGGGAATAGTTCATTGGCGGAGACTCTCGATAAGGCCCCTAAGCATTATCAAGAGGCATGGATGATTTACAATGAACAGAATCCTTTTACTCCCATCACCTTCAATCCTGATAAGAAGATTGCTCAATGTTATCAAGACTATATGGCATTGTATGAGGAAATGTGTGGTAAACCAACAGAACTGATGAATCTTTGCCGGCGAAAATTCGGTGATACATATTGGTTTTACTACGATTTTATAAAATAAGAAGCGCAGTGTGTCCGTATGAATTGTACGGACACATTTTTTTTTGTAACTTTGCGCAATAATAGATGTATATTCATAATTTATAATTCAGAATTCAGAATTTATAATACATGGCAACAGTAGACGACAAGAAAATCATTTTCTCGATGGTGGGCGTATCGAAGGCTTACCAGCAAAACAAGCAAATTCTTAAGGACATCTACCTCTCGTTCTTCTACGGAGCGAAGATTGGTATCATCGGTCTCAACGGTTCGGGTAAGTCAACTCTGATGAAGATCATCGCCGGCCTGGAGAAGGACTACCAGGGTGAGGTGGTGTTCTCGCCCGGATATAGCGTGGGCTATCTGCCCCAGGACCCTCAGCTCGACCCCTCGAAGACCGTCAAGGAGGTGGTGATGGAGGGTGTGCAACCTATCGTGGATGCACTGGCCGAGTATGAGGAGATCAACAACAAGTTCGGATTGCCCGAATACTATGAGGACCCCGACAAGATGGACAAGCTCTTCAGCCGCCAGGCAGAGTTGCAGGATATCATCGACGCTACGGATGCATGGAACCTCGACTCGACGCTCGAGCGTGCGATGGACGCCTTGCGTTGTCCGCCCGAGGACCAGCCCGTGACACACCTCTCGGGTGGTGAGCGCCGCCGTGTGGCACTATGCCGTCTGCTCTTGCAGAAGCCCGACATCCTGCTCCTCGACGAGCCTACCAACCACCTCGATGCGGAGAGCATCGACTGGCTGGAGCAACACCTCCAGCAGTATGAGGGTACCGTGATCGCTGTAACTCACGACCGCTACTTCCTCGATAATGTGGCTGGATGGATCCTCGAACTTGACCGCGGTGAGGGTATCCCCTGGAAGGGTAACTACACCAGCTGGCTCGACCAGAAGTCAAAGCGCCTCGAGCAGGAGGAGAAGCAGGCTTCGAAGCGTCGCAAGACCCTGGAGCGCGAGCTCGAGTGGGTGCGCATGGCACCGAAGGCTCGTCAGGCCAAGGGTAAGGCTCGTCTGAACTCATACGACAAACTTTTGAATGAGGACCAGAAGGAGCGCGAAGAGAAGCTCGAGATCTTTATCCCCAACGGTCCCCGCTTGGGTAACAAGGTTATCGAGGCGCAGGGCGTGGCCAAGGCATTTGGCGACAAGCTGCTCTATGAGAACCTCAACTTCATGTTGCCGCCCAACGGCATCGTAGGTGTCATCGGTCCTAACGGTGCGGGTAAGACTACACTCTTCCGCTTGATCATGGGCCTAGACACTCCCGACAAGGGTACCTTCGAGGTGGGTGAGACCGTGAAGCTCGCTTATGTAGATCAGCAGCATCAGGATATCGATCCCGAGAAGACCGTATACCAGGTGGTGAGCCAGGGCAACGAACTCTTCCGCATGGGTGGCCGCGATGTGAATGCGCGTGCATACCTGAGCCGATTCAACTTTGCCGGTAGCGACCAGGAGAAGATGTGCTCAATGCTCTCGGGTGGTGAGCGCAACCGCCTCCAGCTCGCCCTTGCACTGAAGCAGGAGGGTAACGTATTGCTCCTCGATGAGCCCACCAACGATATCGACGTGAACACCCTGCGTGCACTCGAGGAGGGTCTCGAGAACTTTGCCGGATGTGCCGTAGTCATCAGCCACGACCGCTGGTTCCTCGACCGTATCTGTACACACATCCTCGCCTTCGAGGGCGATAGCCAGGTGTTCTTCTTCGAGGGTTCGTATAGTGAGTATGAGGCCAACAAGCAGATGCGCCTCGGACGCGAAGAGCCCAAGCGTATCCGTTATCGTAAGTTGACAGAGTGATTATTCAAAGCTCACCGCTAAAGAACAACAATGATTGAAAAGCATATAATTCTCGAAGATATAGACCCCGCGCTCATCTATGGGGTGAACAATGCCAATCTGCAGATGATAAAGGCCTTGTTCCCCAAGTTGCGTATCATGGCACGCGGCAATGTGATCCGTGCCATGGGCGACGATGAGGTGCTGGAGAACTTTGAGAACTACATCAAACAGCTCGAAGAGCACGGTGCACGCTACAACTCGCTAAAGGAGGAGGTGCTGCTCGACATCTTCAACGGCAACCGCCCCATGGTGGAGCGCGAGGGAGATGTCATCGTGTTCTCCATCACAGGCCGACCCATCACTCCGCGTAGCGAGAACCAGCTACACCTGGTGAAGAGCTACCGCGAGAATGATATGGTGTTTGCCGTAGGTCCCGCAGGATCGGGTAAGACCTATACCGCCATCGCCCTTGCCGTGCGTGCACTGAAGAACAAAGAGGTGAAGAAGCTCATCCTCTGCCGCCCTGCCGTAGAGGCAGGCGAGAAGCTCGGCTTCCTGCCTGGCGACATGAAGGAGAAGATTGATCCCTACCTACAACCCCTGTACGATGCATTGGAAGACATGATTCCCCCACAGAAGTTGAAGGAGTATATGGAGTTGGGCATCATACAGATAGCCCCCTTGGCCTTCATGCGTGGACGCACACTGAACGACGCGGTGGTCATCCTCGACGAGGCGCAGAACACCACGATACCGCAACTCAAGATGTTCCTCACCCGCATGGGCATGAACACGAAGATGATCGTGACGGGTGACCTCACGCAGATAGACCTTCCCTCATCGGTGCGCAGTGGACTCTCGCATGCTATGCGCCTCTTGCGCGGCATCAAGGGCATCGGCATCGTAGAGCTCAACAAGAAGGATATCGTGCGCCACAAGCTTGTGACTCGCATTGTGGAGGCATATGAGAAGGAGAAGGAGGAGACCCCCTCTAACTCCCCCTCTATGGGGAGAATTCGTGCATCGCGAGTGGGTGTAAATGAATAATAATATAAGTAAATAGAACTATTTAATTATAAACTAGATCAACCTTAACCCTTTTTTGATGTGAAGAGGCATGATTCAGTTTGGCTGAGTCCCCTCCCTAGAGGGAGGGTTAGGGTTGGTCCTCAAAATTAACTAACATGGCATTAACAGCAACCGAATTCAACTTCCCCGGCCAGCAGGGAGTGTATCACGGCAAAGTTCGTGATGTGTACAACATGGGCGACAAGCTCGTGATGGTAGCCACCGACCGCATCTCAGCGTTCGATGTAGTATTACCCAAGGGTATCCCCTTCAAGGGTCAGATGCTCAACCAGATTGCAGCAAAGTTCCTCGATGCCACTACCGACATCTGTCCCAACTGGAAGCTCGCTACTCCCGACCCCATGGTGACCGTGGGCGTGATGTGTGAGGGTTTCCCCGTGGAGATGATCGTACGCGGCTACCTCTGTGGCTCTGCATGGCGTGCTTACAAGAGCGGTGTGCGCGAGATCTGCGGTGTGAAGCTCCCCGAGGGCATGCGCGAGAACGAGCGTTTCCCCGAGCCCATCATCACTCCTACCACAAAGGCTGAGATTGGTGAGCACGATGCAGACATCTCTAAAGAGGAGATCCTTGCACAGGGCCTCGCAACTCCCGAGGAGTATGCATTGCTCGAGCAGTACACTCTCGCTCTCTTCAAGCGTGGTACCGAGATTGCCGCTGAGCGCGGACTTATCCTCGTAGACACTAAGTACGAGTTCGGTAAGCACAACGGCACCATCTACCTCATGGACGAAATTCACACTCCCGATAGCAGCCGCTACTTCTATAGCGAAGGCTACCAGGAGCGCTTCGAGAAGGGCGAGCCCCAGAAGCAGCTCTCAAAGGAGTTTGTGCGCGAGTGGCTCATGAGCAATGGTTTCCAAGGCCAAGAGGGTCAGCAGGTGCCCGAGATGACCGACGAGATCGTTACTGGCATCAGCGAGCGTTACATCGAGCTCTACGAGCATATCACCGGTGAGACCTTCGTAAAGGAGAACACCGAGGATATCGCGGCACGCATCGAGAAGAACGTGACAGAGTGGCTCACAAAGTAATCGGTTGATACTATATTAAGGATGTATCCTCAAGAAGCGATAAAGCCCTACGAGGGAAATGCACATAAGCGCGAACAGGTGGAGCAATTGTTTGACAACATTGCTCCCACCTACGATGCGCTCAATCATACGCTCTCCTTTGGCTTTGACCGAGCATGGCGCAACAAGGCTATAAAAGCACTTTTGCAGTGCCATCCCGAGACCGTGCTCGATGTAGCTACCGGCACAGGCGACTTTGCCTTGCTCATAGCCAAGCGACTGAAATTGCGTCGTGTCATTGCAACAGACATCTCACAAGGTATGATGCGTATAGGACGCGAGAAGGCAATGCGAGAGGGGTTGCATGATACCATACTTTTTCAGAAGGAGGATTGCAGCGCTCTATCGTTTCCCAATGCCTCATTCGATGCCGTGACCACAACGTTTGGCGTGCGCAACTTTGAGGATCTCGATGCCTGTCTAAGAGAGATACATCGTGTATTGAAGCCCAATGGTCATCTCATCTTCCTTGAGTTGTCATATCCAAACAATAAGTTTTACCGTCTATTATTTGGCATCTATTCACGGCTTGTCATGCCCGTCGTAGGACGAATAATCTCAGGAGATGACAGTGCCTACACCTACTTGCCCGAGACGATGAAGGCATTCCCACAAGGAGAGGAGATGCAGCGCATCTTGTTGGACAATGGTTTTTCTCATGCAACGTTCTCTAGACTTACTATGGGACTATGCACTTTATATGTAGCGAGAAAATGACACTGATGTCATACAAGAACGATGGTATGAAACGATATTAGCAAGAAGCCTTGGTGGGAGCCAAGGCTTCTGCTATTTTAAGGCGGACGCTTCCGCCTTGTCTTCTCCGACTCATCGCAAGCAGGCGCAGACTGAAATCTATTACTATGAAAAACACATTCTTTTAACGTGAATTCTTTACTATTTGTTCAGAAAAAAAACAACGGATGTTTCGAGCAGAACATCCGTTGTAAATATGACGATAATATATAAGTGACAATATCCGCAAACGACCTACAGAGTTACTTCGCCTGCTATTGAGATATTCATCTGTTGGCGTATCTCCTCTGCACCGAGTCCCTTTCCCAAGAGGAACATGAGCTTGGTGAGTGCAGCCTCCACGGTAGAGTCGTGGCCGCTTATGATGCCCGACTCGAGCAGTTGGCGTCCTGTCTCATAGAGTCCCATCTTGACGCTTCCGGTGCTACACTGAGTGATGTTGACAATCGTCTTTCCCGAGAGTGTAGCCTGTGACAATGCTTTTACCAACCATTCCTGTCGTGGAGCATTTCCACTACCGAATGTGCGGAATATCACTCCTTTGAGCTTTTTGTCGCGCATCATCTTCTTGACTATTTCGGGTTGCATGCCAGGGAAAAGCGAGAAGATGATGATGTTGGGATCCATCTCATAGTGTGGTGTCAACACCGCATCGGGATTGTAGGGTTTAATGTTCTGGTTATAGAACTGAAGTTCGATGCCTGAGTGTGCCAAGAGCGGATAGTTGTTTGATTCGAACGCATCGAAGTTGTCGGCACTCACTTTAGTGGTTCTGTTTCCTCTCATCAGTTTCTCGTGGAAGAACACACATACCTCGGGAGCGATGGGCGTGCCATCTTCGTGCTTTGCTGCTGCAATCTCGATGGCCGTCAATAGGTTTTCCTTTCCGTCGGTACGTAGTGCACCTATGGGCAACTGACTACCCGTGAGGATGACCGGTTTCATCAACCCCTCGAGCATAAAACTCAAGGCCGAGGCGGTAAAAGCCATCGTGTCGGTTCCATGGAGTATGACAAATCCGTCATATCGCTCATAGTTCGAATAGATAATCCTTACTAGTTCACTCCACGATTCGGGTGAGATGTCCGACGAGTCGATTGGAGGTTCGAAAGCTATGGAATAGATGTTAAGGTTGAAGCCCTTGATTTCGGGCACATACTCGAGCAGCTGGTCAAAGTTGAAGTTCTCCAACGCACCAGTCACGGGATTCTTCATCATACCGATGGTACCCCCCGTATAGATTAGCAATATAGAAGATTTTTCAGTAGTATGGTTCATCTATTGTTCATGGCATGGTTTTGGTTGCGCGAAGGTACAAAAAAAAACTGTGCCATACAAATTGTAATGCCTAAAAATCAACGTTTCGCGACTTTCACTTGTTGAAATTTGGCATTTCGTTTGCCTTACGCTAACTTTGTGGAAAATATAGCTAACAAGTTTGACATAAATGAAAAGATTGATACTGTTTTCTGCTCTTCTCTTCAGTACACTCTGTGTCACGATAGCGCAGACCTCTCTCGAATGGTATCCCAAGGTCGATGATGCTGCGGCCACGTTCGTAAACTCCCAGGGGGATGAGGAACAGGTAGAGATAGGCAACTCATATGATGCTCCCTTTACCGTGACCTTCTCGGCCAACCCTATCGACACCATTGGCTATGACGTTCTCTACGAATGGAAGATTGAGCAGGTGAAGAACGGAGTACCCAAGCTCCTCGTGATGCGCAACGAAGAGAACACGACATACACCTTCACCGAAGGAGGCGTCGAGGTTAACTATAGCATAACCCTTGCCATTACCTACCGTCATCGCGAGACAGGTGTAGAGGGTGAGGGTGGGGCAGAGCCTATAACCTTCTCTCTGCGCGGGTCATCACTCGAACTCTACAATGCCTTCTCTCCCAATGGAGACGGCACGAACGATCTTTTCCGAGTGAAGACCCAGTCGCTTCTCTCTTTCCGCATGAAGATTTTCAATCGTTGGGGACAGGAGATTGTCTCGGGCGATCAGAATAGTCTTCCCACCGAGCACGAGGGCGACTACACCTATTATGTCTGCTGGGATGGCACATATCATGGCCGTCTGATCGAGGATGGTGTATACTTCATCCTCGTCGAAGCCCAAGGGTCTGACGGTATCCAATATGTACGTCGAGGAGATATCAACATACTGACACGATTAACAAAGGAGGAGAAGCAATGAGTAATATCGAAGTATATGGTGCCCGCGAGCACAACCTGAAGAATATTGATGCCATCGTCCCCCACGGCTCACTCACGGTTATCACTGGCCTGAGCGGAAGTGGCAAGTCGTCATTGGCATTTGACACACTCTTTGCCGAGGGCCAGCGTCGCTATATCGAGACCTTCTCAGCCTATGCACGCAACTTCCTCGGAGGCATGCAACGCCCCGATGTAGATAAGGTGACAGGCTTGTCGCCCGTCATCTCCATTGAGCAGAAGACCACGAACAAGAATCCACGCTCTACCGTAGGCACCATCACCGAGGTGTATGACTACCTCCGTCTCCTCTTTGCTCGAGCTGGCGAGGCCTATTCCTATGCTTCGGGAGAGAAGATGGTCAAGTACACCGAAGAGCAGATTATCGATCTCATATTAAAGGATTATGCTGGCAAGCCCATCTTCATCCTTGCCCCTCTGGTCAAGGCCCGTAAGGGACACTACCGCGAGCTCTTCGAGCAGGTTCGTCGCAAGGGCTTTCTCTATGTTCGTGTCGACGGAGAAGTCATGGAGGTGACTCATGGCATGCGCCTCGACCGATATAAAAACCATGACATCGAAGTCGTGGTAGACAAGCTCAAGGTCGATAGCAAGGACGACCGCCGTCTGCGCGAGAGCGTAGCCAATGCCATGCAGCAGGGCGACGGACTCATCATGATTCTCGACAAGGACAGCAGTGAGGTGCGCCACTACAGCAAGCGACTCATGTGTCCAGTGACAGGGCTGGCCTACAAGGAGCCTGCGCCACACAACTTCTCCTTCAACTCTCCCCAGGGTGCTTGCCCCAAGTGTAAGGGACTGGGCCACGTGACGCAACTCGACATCGACAAACTCATCCCCGACAAGTCGCTCTCTATATATAAAGGAGGTATCGTCCCCCTTGGTAATTATAAAAACACGCTTATCTTCCGACAGATAGAGGCGCTCCTTGCTCGCTACGAATACACACTGAAGACTCCCATCGCAGAGCTGGACGAGAACGTCATCGACGAGATTTTCTATGGATGCACCGAACGCATCAAGGTCAAGACCACCATCCTCGAAGAGTCTGACATGTTTCTCTCCTACGATGGACTAGTGAAATACTTCCTCAGCGATCACGATGCCGAGCCCACCGCAGCACAACAGAAGTGGATAGACCAGTTCTCGGCCACCACCGTATGTCCCGAGTGTCATGGCGCCCGACTCAATCGTGAGGCGCTACACTACCGCATCCTGGGTAAGAATATCCACGAGCTGTCGTCGATGGACATCAGCGAACTCTATGAATGGACCACCGAGGCCATCACCCGCCTCACGGGCAATCAGCAGAAGATAGCCTTCGAGATACTCAAGGAGATCAACACCCGCCTGAGCTTCCTGCTTGATGTGGGTCTCGACTACCTCTCGCTCTCGCGCTCCTCGATGACCCTCTCGGGCGGTGAGAGCCAACGCATACGACTTGCCACACAGATAGGCTCTCAGCTCGTCAACGTGCTCTACATCCTCGACGAGCCCAGCATCGGCCTCCATCAGCGCGACAATGACCGTCTCATCACCTCGCTCAAATCGCTACGCGACATAGGCAACACCGTCATCGTCGTCGAGCACGACAAAGACATGATGATGGCCGCCGACCACATCATCGACCTCGGCCCTCATGCCGGGCGCAAGGGTGGGGAAGTGGTCTTCATGGGCACACCCCAGGAGATGTTGCGCACCCATACCCTCACCTCACAGTATCTCAATGGCGAGATGAAGATTGAGGTTCCTGCCGAGCGCCGCAAGGGCAATGGCAATATGCTTAGCATCAAGGGCGCCACAGGCAATAACCTCAAGGGTGTAGATGTGGATTTCCCTCTTGGCACACTCATCTGTGTCACCGGTGTGAGCGGAAGCGGTAAGTCATCGCTCATCAACGACACCCTCCAGCCCATCCTCTCCAAGCATTTCTACCGCTCACTGCGCGAGCCCTTGCCCTACGAGAGCATTGAGGGCCTGGAGCATATCGACAAGGTAGTCACCGTGGACCAATCCCCCTTGGGACGTACTCCACGCTCCAATCCAGCCACTTATACGGGAGTATTCAGCGACATCCGCAACCTCTTCGTCGGTCTACCCGAGGCCAAGATACGTGGCTACAAGGCCGGACGCTTCTCTTTCAATGTTAGCGGAGGACGTTGCGAAGCCTGCCTCGGCAACGGCTACAAGAACGTGGAGATGAACTTCCTCCCCAATGTGCTTGTCCCCTGCGAGGTATGTCGAGGGAAGCGCTACAATCACGAGACCCTCGAAGTGCGCTTCAAGGGTAAGTCCATCGCCGATGTGCTCGACATGACCATTAATCGTGCCGTAGAGTTCTTCGAGAATGTCCCCACCATCCTCAACAAGATCAAGGTGTTGCAAGAGGTGGGTCTTGGCTACATCAAGCTAGGCCAACCGTCGACCACACTCTCTGGCGGCGAGAGCCAACGAGTGAAGCTCGCCACCGAACTGGCGAAGCGTGACACGGGCAACACCTTATACATATTGGATGAGCCCACCACAGGACTCCACTTCGAGGACATCCGCGTGCTGATGAGCGTATTGCAACGTCTTGTCGACAAGGGCAACACCGTCATCGTCATTGAGCACAATCTCGATGTCATCAAGATGGCCGACCACATCATCGACATGGGGCCCGAGGGCGGACGCGGTGGTGGCCGACTGCTCCAGGCTGGCACTCCTGAGGAGATTGTCAAGCACAACGCGAGCTACACTGCCCGCTATCTCAAGGAGTATCTGGAATGAGTTTTTCCACTCTGTCGTTGTGTGTGATGCCGTGTCTCGACCTATATTCTTGTAATGTAGGCTTTCCAAATCGATAGGTTTGCCCCTCATTTCGCAGCATCACACACAATAAATACACAGAAAACACTCATTTTCTTGCGTATTCATCGATATTTTTTAGTACCTTTGCACTTTAAATTTTGAAATAGGTATTAAATGAGTGTAAACAAAAGAACTCCTGACTACATTTTCGAGGTGAGTTGGGAGGTATGTAACAAGGTTGGAGGTATCTATACGGTACTCTCTACCAGGGCAAAAACAATCTTGGAGAAGACCAATGCCCAGTTGGTGTTTATCGGGCCCGACCTTTGGAAAGAGACAGAGAATCCCCTCTTTAAGGAAGACAAACGACTCCTTGCCGGCTGGCGCAAGAAAGCCACAGAGGAGGGTTTTGAGATTCGTATAGGTCGTTGGAACATTCCTGGCAATCCCATTGCCGTTTTAGTAGACTTTACTCCTTATTATAATATAAAGAATGACATCTATGCCGAGGCGTGGAACCTCTTCGGTGTAGACTCTCTGCATGCTTATGGCGACTACGACGAAGCCAGCATGTTCTCCTATGCTGCCGCTCGTGTAGCCGAGAGCTATTATAATAACGTGATTGCCAAGGAGGCCAAGAAGGGCGATGCCCCGAAGGTGATCTATCAGGCTCATGAGTGGATGACCGGTCTCGGTGCCCTCTTCTTGAAGCACTGGATTCCCTCTATCGCCACCATCTTCACCACACACGCCACCTCTATCGGCCGCTCCATTGCTGGCAACATGAAGCCCCTCTACGACTACATGAGCGGCTACAATGGCGACCAGATGGCGAGCGAGCTCAACATGGAGTCAAAGCACTCTATCGAGAAGCAATCAGCACACCGTGTGGACTGCTTCACCACCGTGAGCGAGATCACCGATGTGGAATGTACCCAGTTGCTCGAGAAGCCCGCCGACGTGATCCTTGTCAACGGCTTCGAGGACGACTTCGTGCCCAAGGGAGCAGCCTTCACCGCTAAGCGCAAGGAGGCTCGTCGTGTGATGCTCGACGTAGCCAGCAAGCTCCTCGGTCAGCAGTTTGCCGACGACACCATCATCGTGTCCACCGGTGGCCGCTACGAGTTCCGCAACAAGGGTATCGACATCCTTTTGGAGTCACTCAAGCGCTTGGCCGCTGAGCCTACGCTCGACCGCGACGTGTTGGCCTTCATCAACGTGCCCGCTTGGGTTAAAGGTCCTCGCGTCGATTTGAAGACCCTCCTAAATCCTCCCTCTAGGGAGGACTTGCAGGCATCGCGCAGCCAACTCCCCTCCATAGAGGGAGGGGTTGGGGGTGGGTCTCCCCTTGAGACTCCCGTCATCACCCACGAACTCTACAATATGGACGATGACAAGGCCCTCTCGATGATGCGTGCTATCGGGCTCGACAACAACCCCAATAGCCGTGTCAAGGTTATCTTCGTGCCTTGCTACCTCAATGGCAACGACGGCATCTTCAACATGCCCTACTACGACCTGTTGCCCGGTGACGACCTCGCCGTATACCCCTCATACTATGAGCCTTGGGGTTACACTCCGCTCGAGAGCGTAGCCTTCCACGTGCCCACCATCACCACCGACCTCGCAGGCTTCGGCCTCTGGGCCAACTCGCTCAAGGGTGAGTATAGCCAGCTCGAAGATGGTGTGAAGGTAGTGCACCGCACCGATAGCAACTGGGACGAGGCTGCCGACGAGATCAAGAACACCATCCTCGCCTTCACCAAGATGGACGACAAGCTCGTGGCCGACCTCCGTCGCCGTGCTTCAGCTATCGCCAAGAAGGCCCTCTGGGACAAGTTCGCGAAGTATTATCTCGAGGCATACGACATCGCTTTGAGTAAAGTGAATTAATAGAAGGAGATAAAGTAGTTAAATGAAGATAAGTGGAGTTAAATGCCAAATGCACTTTCGCACGACAAAACTATTGGCCTTTATCTTCCCAAGAGCGAAGCGATAACTCCCAATAACTCCCTTTAACTCCTCAAGTACATAGAATAGAAACAATCATTAGTTAACTATTGTGATATGAAAATTAAAGTTAGTAATTCAAACGCACCTGCTTGGAAAGAGGTGAACGTTAAGTCGCACATCCCCGCTGAGCTTGCATGCTTGAGCGAGATGGCGCGCAACATTTGGTGGTCTTGGACTCCCGAGGCTCGCGAAATGTTCAAGAGCTTGAATCCCACACTTTGGAAAGAGTGTGGCTTGAACCCCGTGCTCCTTCTCGAGCGTCTCAGCTATGAGACCTTGGAGGAGTTGGCAAAGGACGAGGCAGTACTCGCTCGCATCAATAGCGTGTACAAGATGTTCCGTGAGTACATGGACGTGAAGCCCAACGCTGAGCGCCCCTCAGTAGCTTACTTCTGCATGGAGTATGGCTTGACTCACGTGCTTCGCATCTACTCAGGTGGTCTCGGTGTACTCGCTGGTGACTACTTGAAGGAGGCTTCTGACTCTAACGTAGACATGTGTGCCGTAGGTTTCCTCTATCGTTACGGTTACTTCACACAGAGCCTCTCTATCGACGGTCAGCAGATCGCCAACTACGAGGCTTCAAACTTCCCCAACCTCCCCTTGGAGCGTGTGATGGACGAGAACGGCAAACCCCTCGTAGTAGCTGTGCCCTACATCAACTATCAGGTTTACGCTTACGTATGGAAGGTACAGGTAGGTCGCGTACCTTTGTACTTGCTCGACACCGACAACGAGCTCAACTCTGAGTTTGACCGCCCCATCACCTTCCAGCTCTATGGTGGCGACTGGGAGAACCGCCTCAAGCAGGAGATCCTCCTCGGTATCGGTGGTATGCTCACTCTCAAGGCTATGGGCATCACCAAGGACGTTTACCACTGCAACGAGGGTCACGCAGCACTCTGCAACCTCTATCGTTTGACCGACTACATCAAGCAGGGCCTCACCTTCAACCAGGCTATGGAGCTCGTGCGTGCATCAGGTCTCTACACCGTACACACTCCCGTGCCCGCTGGTCACGACTACTTCGACGAGGGTCTCTTCGGCAAGTACATGAGCGGCTATGCACAGCAGCTCGGCATCACTTGGGATGAGCTCATGGACCTCGGTCGCATCAACCCCGGTGACAAGAGCGAGCGTTTCTGCATGTCAACCTTCGCTTGCAACACCTGTCAGGAGGTTAACGGCGTAAGCTGGCTCCACGGCAAGGTGTCACAGGAGATGTTCTCTGGCATCTGGAAGGGTTACTATCCCGAGGAGAACCACGTAGGCTACGTTACCAACGGTGTTCACTTCCCCACATGGGTAGCTTCTGAGTGGAAGGGTCTCTACACTGAGAAGTTCGACAAGACCTTCCTCAGCGACCAGTCAAACCAGAAGATCTGGGAGGCTATCTACAACGTATCTGACGAGGAGATCTGGAACAAGCGTCAGGGCTTGAAGAACAAGCTCATCGCTTACATCCGCGAAGAGTTCCGTCAGAGCTGGTTGAAGAATCAGGGTGATCCCTCACGCGTAGTGTCACTCATGCAGAAGATCAACCCCAACGCGCTCCTCATCGGTTTCGGTCGTCGTTTCGCTACTTACAAGCGTGCACACCTCCTCTTCACCGACCTCGAGCGTCTCGCTAAGATTGTCAACAACCCCGACTACCCCGTACAGTTCCTCTTCACCGGTAAGGCTCACCCCCACGATGGTGCAGGTCAGGGTCTCATCAAGAAGATTATCGAGATCTCACGTCGTCCCGAGTTCCTCGGCAAGATCATCTTCCTCGAGAACTACGACATGCAGCTCGCTCGTCGCCTCGTGTCAGGTGTAGATATCTGGTTGAACACTCCCACACGTCCTCTCGAGGCATCAGGTACCTCAGGTGAGAAGGCGTTGATGAACGGTGTTGTCAACTTCTCTGTACTTGATGGTTGGTGGCTCGAGGGCTATCGTCCCGGTGCAGGTTGGGCACTCACTGAGAAGCGCACCTATCAGAACCAGGACTACCAAGACCAGCTCGACGCTGCTACTATCTACAGCATTCTCGAGAACGAGATCGTGCCCCTCTACTACAACAAGAACGCTAAGGGCTACTCTGAGGGTTGGATCCAG
This sequence comes from Bacteroidaceae bacterium, assembly GCA_017555875.1. GTDB lineage: Bacteria > Bacteroidota > Bacteroidia > Bacteroidales > Bacteroidaceae > UBA1189. The sequence goes on along the minus strand of JAFZFN010000018.1, from coordinate 75,440 downwards.
GTGGTTAAGAACTCAATCGCACAGATCGCTCCTCACTACACCATGAAGCGTCAGCTCGACGACTACTACACCAAGTTCTACAACAAGCTTGGTAGCCGCTTCGCCGTACTCTCTGCCGACGACAATGCCAAGGCTAAGGAGATTGCAGCATGGAAGGAGACCGTTGCTGAGCGTTGGGATGCCATCGAGGTAGTTTCTGCTACCAACGTAACTGAACTCGACGTTACCAGCGGTAGCGATGTGAAGCTCACCGTAGTGCTCGACGAGAAGGGTCTCGACAACGCTATTGGCGTAGAGTGCGTTACCATCTCAACAGACTCTGAGGGTAAGGAGCACATCCACGCTATCGACACTCTCGAGCTCGTGAAGAAGGAGAACAACATCCACACCTTCGAGTGCACAGCCACCGTTAACAACGCTGGTATCTTCAAGGTAGCTTACCGTATGTATCCCAAGCACGCTGACCTGCCTCACCGTCAGGACTTCTGCTACGTGCGTTGGTTCTAATCGGAAGTTGTCCGCATAATGAAAACGGCTTATGGCATTGCGCCATAAGCCGTTTCTTTTTTAGAGCCGTTGTGTTGACGGCCTATAGTTCTATTCGTAGGGGATTACTCCAGTCGCTGGCCACCGGTGTTGTACTCCACACCCTGGTGGCGAATCACGATCTGCGAGCCCGAGAGAAACACGCCATCCTCCTCGGCCCCACACTCCACACGGCGTACCCCTGCGGGGTCCTCATCATACTCGTGCAGAGTCCATAGCGAGCACTTGTTGTTCGCCCCGATAGGGTTGTGCGAAGCCACGCGCAGGTTGTCGGCACCGCCCTGGTGATTGTTGAGATACTTCTTCGTGTTGCCGATGGTGAAGTACACGTAGCTATCGCCAGCGTTCAGCTTGCCCAGGGTCCATGCCGTCTTGGGCGTAGCATCGAAGGAGATGTCCGTCTGCGCATCGTTGGCATTGATGTACTTGCCCGACACGAGGCTCTGTATGTAGTAGCTCCCCTCAGCAGCAGGGTTGAAGCAAAACTTGCTTCCCTTGCTTGTCTGTCCGTTGATGGCACCGTCATTGTCGGCGATGAATCGGGCGCTGTGCCCGTCGTTGGGCTGGCACTCCAGCGTGTAGGTCTTGTCCTCGCTCACGCTGGTCACCACCGTCGACCCGTCATACTCAGGCACCTCGGGCAAGGTGATTCTGAACATGCTGCTCTCCGTGTGCTCTCTGTGGATGATCTCCACCATCTCCTTCACCACGTCGGGGTGCTGAGCCGCCACGTCGTTGTTCTCGTGCAGGTCCTTCGACAAGTCGTAGAGGCGGGGAGTGCCGCCCTGCACCACCAGCTTCCAGTCGCCCATGCGCACCGCCATCATGTTCGTCTCGTGGAACTCCCAGTAGAGAAACTCGTGCTTCTCCTGCTCGGCATCGTTGCCCGTGAGCGTCTCCTTGAATGAGATGCCGTCGTAGCATCGCTCCGGTGTGCTGGCCTCGAGGCTGTACTGGCTACCGTCGAGCCCTGCATAGTCGAGTAGGGTAGGCATCACGTCGTAGAAGGCCAGCTGATGGTCGTTCACCGTACCGGCAGGCACGCCAGGACCCTTGGCGATGAAGGGGATGCGTATGCCGCCCTCATGTGTCGAGCGCTTGGTGCCGCGTAGCAGGTCGGCGATGTTAAACCACGCGGGGTCGGCACCGCCCTCGGTGTGAGGACCATTGTCCGAGGTGAAGATTACCAGCGTGTTGTCGGCCAATCCCTTCTCCTCCAGCTTGGCAAAGATCTCGCCCACCTGGATGTCGAGGCGGTTCACCATAGCCGCAAACTGAGCGTGCTTGCCATAGTTGCGGTAATACCATGAGCCGAAGTCGCCCCCATACGAGGCATCCTGTCCCTCGAATCGCTTCGTGTACTTCTCCACCAGGCTATCCTGCGGTTGCCATAGCTCGGCATGGGGCAACGTGTAGGTGAAGATGCCGAAGAAGGGCTGCTCCCCATCCTGTCGGTCTATCCAGTCGAGCGCATACTGATGGATGAGGTCGCTCGTGTACTGCTCGCGGTTCTCATAGTCCTTGTCGCCCGACTTCACATCCTTGTGTTGTATGTTCTGCTTCAGCGTGTCCACCACCACATACTCATCGCCATACTTCTCCGGGTCGTAGCGGTTGAGGAAGTTGGGGTAGTAGGTGTGAGCCTGGAACTGGCATATATATCCATAGTAGCAATCTATGCCGCGCTTGTGGGGGAGCGACGCGCTACTGCTCTGCGCGCTCTTCGAGGTGTCGGTGTTGCCCTCAGCATCCACGGCATAGGTGTTGGGATGCTCCATATTATAATATCCCGCGGCCCACTTGCCAAACATTCCCGTCGTGTATCCCGCCTCCTTCATCACCTCGGGGATGATCTTGTGCGTCATCAGGTAAGGTTCCTGCCCGATAATCATGTAGTCGCCATTCGAGCCGAACACATTGCCACGGAAAGCACTCTGCCAATACTCGCGGTTGCCGCGCACATGGGTGTGTCCCGTGTGCTGACCCGTCATAAACGATGCTCGCGACGGTGCGCTCACCGGGCTGCCCGCATAGGCTTGGGTAAATCTCATGCCCTCGGCCGCCATGCGGTCTAGGTTGGGAGTCTCTATGCGTTGCTGGCCATAGCATCCCAGGTCGCCATATCCCATGTCGTCGCACAGGATGAAGATGATGTTGGGGCGCTCAGCATGGCGCTCGCCGTTGTTGTCAGCCGCCTGTGTCTGTGCACCTGCGGTCAAGGGCAGCAGGCCCATCGCAGGCAAGAGTAAGTCTTTCACTTTTGTCATATCCACGTGTGTTTTGTTAGTGATGATACATTCTATCTTGCAAATGTACGATTTATATTTCATATCCTAATGCCTAGTCGCAAAATATTTTGGAGATAGGGCGGCCATTGTCCAATTTGTAAATTCTCCTTCCGCGATGAAACTATCTGCACTGTCCCCTCTTCAAGGGGGACGAGCGTCGGAACAGAGTGACGGAGCGGGTGGGGGTCTAAGATAGCCGAAGCCTAGGGGGTGCTAAAGAATAAGCATCTCGACAAACGACATCGCAGCCTTGCGAAAATTCCATTGCAGCCCTACATTTTTCCCAGAGCAAGGCTACAATAATCCATCTCTCCGCGGAGAAACGCACACATCTCCGCGGAGACAAACCATCACCTCCGCGAAGACAAAGACACTTCTCCGCGGAGACAAGAACAATTCTCTTTGTAGATCAGCGAAAATCTCTCTGTCCGATTACTAAAACGCATACTAGCATTTTTCCAAACGAATCATTAAAAACGCTAAATAATCGCCATCAACCAACTGATAGCCTAGCTGATAAACATGACATACGACACATCGGCCATCCATTTCATGAACAGACTTTGGAAGACCTTCGCAGTGCCCACTACCGTACACCCTATAATCGCGCAATGGCTCGTTAATCCGCAGCTTGCTGTATAGTCATCGTCAACGTTGCAGCGTAGCTGTTAGAGTTTAGTGTTTAGGGTTAAGAGTTTAGCGTGCTTTCCGGATGAATAGTTTTATCTAACAGGTGAGAATCCACCAATACCCCTCATAGCATTCGAGAAGTTCCTCTTCTGTATAGTAGTCGGGGCGAATCGATTCTCGCGAGAGCGCAAACATATTCTTTTCGGATTTGTACTCCATCCAATAGGTGGAACATATCACCCCTCTAGACTCATGCCCATGGTCAGAGCACATCTGTGCATTGGGTGAAGGTTCTAACCATGCTCCAACGTATCGACTAAACTCATGCTCACGGTCGGGGTCATTCTTTAGGAACTCTACTACGTCTGCCGTATTCACCCATCTTTTCTTGTCCAATTTTTTCATCTTTTTTCGGCAAAGGTCAGTAGAGATTTTAACATTGCAAAAGTATTTAGATCAAGTTAGATCGATTTAAGAAATGTTAGATCAAGTGGAGGTTATTATGAGTCATTCTTTTATGGATAATCCTTATCTTTGCGAGTGAATAATATTGGAATGAACATGGAATACAGCAATAAGACGGTTTATGACTTTCTCATCGAGGAATGCAAGACAAAGCCTGCGTTGTGGGCAGAGTTTGGCACAGGACTTATGGAGCATACTTATGATGCCGACTTTTGGGAAAGCCTGAGTGAGGAGCTAGATTGTTTTCGCATCTGTGAAGAATGTGGTAAACCCATGATTGAAGGTTTTGTCGTTGATGGATGCCAGACTTACTGCTCCGAAGAGTGCTTGCACAAACACATATCCGAAGAGGATTATCGCGAAGCATACAACGATGGCGATGGCGACACCTATTGGACGACATGGTATGAGGATTCGAATACATATAATAGAAATAACTAAAATACTTCCATATGGCAAAAAAGCAGTCAAAGACAACGAACTGTCCTCAGGTTCGATTTTTCTATGAGCCTACACTAAGAGCATTGAATGAATTGGGAGGGTCAGGCTCCAATGAAGAAATCTATAATAGAGTTGTAGCTATCACTAATTTGACAAATGATGTTCTTGATGCTATGCATAACTTCACTATGACAGAAGTTGAATATAGACTAGCTTGGGCGAGAACATATTTGAAAAATTATGGTGCTATTGAAAACAGCAAGCACAGAGTATGGTCGCTTACTGCAAAAGGAGCAAAAATGCTGAGAGATGGCAACATTGACGTCAAAGAGATTTATAATTTTACCGCTAAGAAACAAAACAGAACCGTGGTTGCCTCAGACGATGATGTTGCAGAGATAGAACCCGTCAATTGGAGAGAACAAATTACCAATATTCTTCTAAACCTTGACCCGTATGCTTTCGAAAGATTAGCTCAACGACTCCTTCGTGAATGTGGTTTTTCTGATGTTCAGGTCACAAGACGTTCTGGAGATGGGGGAATAGATGGCACTGGAAAACTGCGCATACAAGGAATATTTAGTTTTAATGTAGCTTTTCAGTGTAAAAGATATAAAGGACAGGTTGGTGCTGGCGCTATACGAGACTTCAGAGGTTCGTTAGGAACCAATATCGAAAAAGGGGTTCTAATCACAACTGGCGCTTTTACAAAAGCTGCCAAGGAGGAAGCGTCAAGTGAAGGTAAAAGACTCATTGATTTGATGGATGGTGAAGAGCTGATAAATAAATTGGCAGAATATGGAATAGGATTGAATGAGGTTAAATCATATGAAGTTGATGAAGATTTCTTTAATTCATTAATGGAATAAGTTATTATAGAATGAGTCTTTTGAAAAGTCATTAATATCCAGATTGTAAGAGTATGAATTTACGTTTCGACACATCTTTGGCAAAAGGCTATAAAAGCGCTTCTCAGATTGCGAGGGTATTAACTGAAGATTGGCTTGCTCGCAATATGTACTGCCCGATTTGTGGAGAAGTATCTATTAAAAAAGCAGAGCCTAATGCGCCTGTAAAAGATTACATCTGTGATAATTGTAAGGCTCAATATGAATTGAAGAGTAAGAAAGAACACTCGGATAAGTACGTCACAAAAGTAAATGATGGAGTATATCGGACAATGATTGACCGCATAACGTCACTAGATAATCCGAGTTTCTTCTTTATGCACTATGATAGCTATGAAGTAAACAATCTCATCATTGTTCCTAAATGCTTCTTTATTCCTGAAGTTATAGAAAAACGTCCTCCATTACCAGATAGCGCACGAAGAGCTGGATGGGAAGGATGCAATATCCTTCTTAAACAAATTCCAGAGTTCGCGAAGATTCCCATTATAAGGAACGGTATCATAATCGACCCACAGGATGTTTGCAAGGAATATAACAGAGTTTATGCCCTACAAACAAACAGCATAGAGAGTCGAGGTTGGCTTATGGATATTTTAGCTTGTGTTGAACGTCTTGACACAACGTTTACATTAAAGCAAATGTATGAATTTGTCGAGGAGTTAAGTGTGAAGCATCCTGGAAATAATAATGTCGAAGCAAAAATACGTCAACAACTACAATTCTTACGTGATAAAGGATTTATTGAGTTCACAGCACGTGGAAATTATAAAAAAATAGGATTATGAACGAATACATATTCTACACAACAGAAGGACAAACACTTGCTCCTAATGTAGATTATACTATAGAGAATTGCCAAGTATTAGGTTTTGCAAAGGGTGATAACAACCAACAAGCGGAAGAGAATTTGCTGAAATCATATTCTTGGATAAGAGAAGCAGGATTTAGTCGAGAGCATATCATTTCACGACAGGTCTATACGAAATGATAATTCCATCAACGCGCCTATACCAATGTCGCGAAGATTAGGCCATTGAGTGAGTTTGTAAGTTTTAGATAATTATTAGAAATCCAAATTGACTAAATGAATACAACTCGTATTGGAACGGATTATGAGAATCGCGTTTACCAACTTTTCTCATCATTATTGAAGGAGAGTGAATTATCTTATGCCAACTCTAAATACTCTCAAATATATCAACATAAAAAGTATTCCTGTATAGGATTAAATAGGACTATTGATTTTGATATAACTATAGAGACATACAATCCGAATACTAATCAAGAAGAATGGAGTTCACTTGTTGTTATAGAGTGCAAATGTCTTACTAAAGTTTTGGATATTTCTGATATAGACGAATTTGAAACGAAATTGAAAAAAGTTTCAGATTCTGGAATTAAGGGAATAATCGTTACAACTAAGGGATTTTCCGCTAATGGAATAGAACAAGCGCGTAGAGCACATATTGCTTTGATGAAACTTTCGGATGAACAATATGAATGGGTTGTTAGTCGTAATATTAACAAGTCAGAAGATACTATGCAAATGTTTTTGGGAACCTACCAATCAGGTTTGACCCCAATTGTATATGCTGAGAATAGTTTTCAATCACTATACGACTATCTTAATCAAGCAGGTGTAAATACAACAGAAAAGAATGTTATAGATATTCCATGGTTAGAAAAAGAAGATATCCGTAAAAGAGCTAATGAATTATATCTAAAGCTAACTATTCCTACTAATGATATTGCTGGTACAATTTTAGCACAAGAATACCCTGATTACAGAATATCTTTTGAAGATTTACCTCAAGGTATATTGGGAACATTGTCCTTTTCAAAGAAAATTATTACATTGTCAAATGAAATAATTTCTGATATTCATCGGAGAAATTTCACACTTGCTCACGAATTAGGGCATATACATCTTCATGAACAGTATCTAAGAAATTATAAATCCGATTATCCAGATTATGTAGATGGTGGCATAACTCGTTTCCCTGATAAATTAATTAAGAGTATGGAGTTTCAAGCGAATTCTTTTGCTTCTTATTTATTAATGCCTCATGCAGAGTTCATCTATGAAGTTAACAGATTGTTTGAAGAGTATTTCATCAGAAAAGGGTATCTTTATCTCGATTCTCAGTCATGCAACAAACAAAATGTGTTGACAATACTTGGAGTTCTATCCACGAAATTTAATGTATCTAAAGAGGCTGTTAAAAACCGTCTCTTGAATGAAAAGTTACTTGTTATTGAGGATGGAAATCCGCAAAGGCTCAATGATGTTCTCCGGAAGTATTAAAAAGAAGTGTCAGACATATCGGTGTTTAATTGAGGCAATGGCTGGCAATAAGTTTTATTAACCACTCTATCACGCATCTTCTTGGCATCTGTAAAGTTGCGAGAAATATTCTGCACTATATCTAAATAATTGTCCTTCCCACTCTCCTTATTCACATAATAGAAAGGTTTTATCGAAACACAATTGGGATGTTCAAAGAGCGTATTTAATAATGTGCGGTCAGAATTGCCACACGAATGCCCCATTACATACACTTGATAGGGGGCAGATTCTATGAAGGCCAACATCTGACGATAATTATCCGATTCGGAATAATGAGGTTGCTTCATGTGTCGAAGGTACTCATTATCGTTCTTGTCTATTATGCCGTTATATTCCTTATCCTTTTCGTCCCCATATCCGAAGATGATGCTATTGGGGTCTGACAACTCGCCATGAATATGTATCGTAGAGAATCGCTCGGCATTGGGTAGGTATTTATCTGCTACTTTTGTGTAGTTGAAGTTGAGAAGTAAGATCCTGTCAGGAAGTAAATAGGCATCAGGAAAAGATGCTATAGGCACAGATGCTATACCATAATTATCGATTTGTAACTCGAATTCTTTTTCAAACGAACGAATTGCGTCAAATGAAGATTTTGCCCAATCGTTGTTATAATAACTGTTCAATAGTTCTACCCAATAATCGTAATGTTCTAAATCTCCCCTGTAACCATCACGATATTTAAGAAATTCAATCCATTTATTCCTTTCGCTAATGGCTATTTCATTGTCATAGATCGGAGATAATATATGCTGCTGTATAGTATTGTTAATGATTTCAGGAATATGTTCTTCTTGCTCATTAAGATATTGTATCAATAACTTTCGTAAAGAATCGAACTCATCGTTCAATTTGGTGGTGTTTTTATCTTCAATCAATTGTTTATAATATTCGTTCTCAATATCAACCCATCCTTTTGTATCTATGGATTTATTTATATTCTCAAAGAAATGGCTTTTGTATGTCTTTTTGATTTTATACCCGTATCTTTCAGCGTTTTCTATAAATTCGTGAAATGTGTCATTAGATATAACATTGCGCAAATATTGAAATATATCTGCCCAAAATTCAAATTGTGCAGACAATTCGATAGAGAAAAAATCATCTTCTTTCTTTGTACCATAGTATTCTCGTAAATTGTCCAACCAACTATTCCAATACCATTCAATAAAGTCCTTATAACTGGTACGAAGATTGTGTGCTAAGTCAAAGCCATTTCCTACAAGTATTATTCTATTCATATAGATAAATGTGTGTCAAGTTTATATTTAATACACCTCCCGAAACTCCATAATATCAAGCATGGAGAATAGTACACCTTCAATAGAGTCGTGCCATGACTGGTGGAAGTGCCCATAGTACCAATGTGTCAGTGGATGAGCATCGTGAACGAGGCGGTCGTATAGTTCGGTCATCGTGGCACGCTCGGCCTCGATATCCTTTGACAAGGCGTCGTCAGAGGCCATAAAGGAACATATGGTGCCGCATTTGTTGAGCAATTGGCAGAAGGAGGGTGCGGTGTGAGTCACTACGGTGTCAATGGCAAAGCGCTCATTGATGCGTGTGAGCAAGGCATCGTTATATATAGGTGCTTCGTTAGGCCAGTAGTATTGACGCGCTAGTCGTAAATCGGTGGTGCGGCTATGAGGGCTCTTTTGTTTGATCTTGTCGGTTTCCCACTTCTGCATACGATAAAGGCGGTCGATGGATATGGCGCCACCCACGCAAAGGATGGTATGGCCACAGGCTTGAATGATGCTATAGTCGGGCACGGCAATGAATCGGCGATGACGAAAAGTCTCTCCATCGAAATAGGCGGGATTGTCGTGATTGCCACGGACGAAGACTATCCAACTATTGGCTTCAGACATACGACGACTGTTCTTCTTCACCATCTCGTCGTAATAGCCAGGATTGTCGAAGCCAAAGCCACAATCACCAGCCACAATGAACAGGGTGTCGCGCATAGCGTATTGCACACAGAGCTTATGCACGAGTTGGTTGAACTCGCCATGTATGTCGCCCGACACCAACACGCTCTTGGCATGAGGAAAACTGAGTGTATAAATATCACTAACCTTTGTCATCAATGCCATATTATATAGAATACACTAATTGCTTTTACAAATATAATACAAATATCCGACACCTCCAATCGCGAGAGCGTCGAAAATCCTGACAAAGAAAATCGAGGATAACGGGGTGGGGCAAAGGAGGTTATGGCAAAAATAGGGCGCTGAGAATCGTTTCTTTTCGTTCGCCCGAGTATTTGGTCGGGATTATCGCATTCTCGTGTCGCTAACGAGGGGCGTGTGCACAATAATTTTTGTTAAATCGTGAGCGATGTGTGCGACGTGTGTGTTTATTTTGTACCTTTACAGAAATCTTTATAAACATATCGGTATGGAAGAAAAGAATGTAGGCAAGCAAGGCCATGGCAGCTACCTCGGATTGGGATGCTGCCTGATGGTGGGTCTCATCGGGGGAGCCTCGCTCCTGGGCAACGCCATCGAGGCGGCAGGGAGTGACGACCGAGTGGTGTCGGTGAAGGGACTCTGCGAACGGGAGGTGAAGGCGGACAACGTGATATGCCCCTTTGCTTATAAGGAGGGAGGCGATGACCTGCAACAACTCTACAGGGTGATAGAGCGCAAGAACGGCATCATCATCGACTTCCTCAAGGAGGCGGGCATCGGCGATGAGGAGATCTCGGTGGCGGCACCCAAGGTGGTGGACACACGCACCGAGTGGAGCGGGAGCCAAAACAGGTATGCCTACATCGTGACCTCGGTGGTGACGGTGTGCACGGACAAGGTGGACGAGATCATCAGACTGCAATCGGAGCAGGGTGCACTGCTGCAACAGGGCATAGCCACGACGAGCGGATGGGAGTTTCCCACGGTGTACTCCTTCACCAAGCTGAACGACATCAAGCCCTCGATGATCGAGACGGCCACGAAGAACGCGCGCGAGACGGCCGAGAAGTTTGCCGCCGATAGCGAGAGCAAGCTGGGCAAGATAAAGCGGGCCACACAGGGGCAGTTTACCATCACCGAACGCGATAGCAACACACCTTATATGAAGAACGTGCGCGTGGTGACCAGCGTGGACTATTACCTGAAGGACTAAAGATTTATGATTTATGATTTTTGATTTTTTTTGGAGTTAAATGGAGTTAGAGGGAGATAGCGCTTCGCGCCTTGGGAGTTAAAAGCCAATAGTCTCATCGCGCGAAAGGACATTCGGCATTTATCTCCCTTTATCTCCCCTTATCTCCCCTTTAAAGGCTTCAAATCAACAAAAGAGTGTGCCCCTGAGGAGACACACTCTTTTTTTCGTATAGCCGATACGCTTAGATCAAGAAGCCGAGCAACACACCGGCGGCACAAGCCGAACCGATGACACCAGCTACGTTGGGGCCCATGGCATTCATGAGCAGGTAGTTGGTGGGGTCGGCCTTCTGGCCCTCGTCGTGAGAGATGCGGGCGGCCATAGGCACGGCAGACACACCGGCATTGCCGATGAGCGGGTTGATCTTCTTACCCTTGGGGAGGAAGAGGTTCATGAACTTGACGAACAACACGCCGCTGGCGGTGGCGATGACGAAGGCGGTGATACCCACGAGCAGGATCTTCAGGGTAGAGGGGGTGAGGAACTCGCTAGCCTGGGTAGAGGCACCTACGGTGAGACCGAGCAGGATGGTGACACAGTTGATGAGCGGACCCTTGGCGGCCTCGGCCAGACGACCGGTGACACCACTCACGTTCAGCAGGTTACCGAAGAAGAGCATACCCAACAAGGGGAGACCGCTGGGCACGATGAAGGCGGTGAGCAACAGACCTACGATGGGGAAGATGATCTTCTCTGTCTGTGACACCTGACGGGGAGCCTCCATGCGGATGAGACGCTCCTTCTTGGTGGTGAGCAGACGCATGATGGGGCGCTGGATCACGGGCACGAGGGCCATGTAGGAGTAGGCACACACGGCGATGGCTCCCATGAGGTTGGGCGCGAGCTTCGACGACAGGAAGATGGCCGTAGGACCATCGGCACCACCGATGATGGCGATACCGGCTGCCTGGTCGGGCTCAAAGCCGAGAAGCAGGGCGATGATGTAGGCGGCAAAGATACCAAACTGGGCGGCAGCACCCACGAGCATCATCTTCGGGTTGGCGATGAGCGGACCGAAGTCGGTCATGGCACCGATGCCAAGGAAGATGAGGGGAGGATACCAGCCGGTCTTCACTCCCTGATAGAGGATGTTGAGCACAGAGCCCTCTTCGTAGAGACCAATCTCGAGGCCTGCGTCGGCCTTGAAGGGGATGTTACCCAAGATGATACCAAAGCCTATGGGCACGAGCAACAGAGGCTCCCAACCCTTCTTGATGGCGAGTGTGATGAAGAGGCATCCTACCGCAATCATCACGATATGTCCCCACGTAGCATTGGCAAAACCGGTGTATTGCCAGAAGTCTACGAGGTTGTTTCCGATAAAGTTAAAAAAGTCGTTCATAATAGGAGACCCACCTAAATCCTCCCTGTGAGGGAGGACTTGCAGACATCGCTGCAAGTGGGCATTTTAATTGTTATTACTCTTTATTTTTCAGTGGACTCTGAATCCCCTCCCTCACAGGGAGGGATAGGGTGGGTCTTCTTAGCCCAACGTAATAATATCCGTTCCCTCAGCGATGGACTGACCCTTCTCTACGTTGATAGATACTACGGTGCCTTCGCGGTCGGCATTGATATTGTTCTCCATCTTCATAGCCTCGAGGATAGCTACGGTCTGACCCTTGGCTACGGCATCGCCCACCTTCACCTTGATGTCGAGGATGACACCGGGCAGAGGAGCCTTGATGCCAGCGCCACCAGCTGATGCGGGGCGCGGAGCGGGAGCCGCGGCAGGGGCAGGAGCGGCGGCGGGAGCAGCGGCAGGACGTGCTACGGGTTTAGTTACTTCGGGCTTGGCAGGACGGTCGAGCTCCACCTCATAGGTCTTACCATTCACGGTCACGTTGGCCTTGTTGCCTTCGAGTTCTTCTACGGCTACGTTGTACTCGTTGCCGTTGATCTTGTATTTATATTCTTTCATTTTATTGTGAGGACCCACCTAAATCCTCCCTGTGAGGGAGGACTTGCAGACATCGCTGCAAGTGGGCATTTTTAATTGTTATTACTCTTTTTTCAGTGGACTCTGTTCCCCCTCCCTCGCAGGGAGGGACGGGGTGGGTCCCCTTTCTTAATTATACGGATACGGATGTGAGTGCGTGTGTGTGAGCATGTGCCAGCTTGACTCGCCACCGTCGATGGTGAGGATGCCGCTCTCTTCGTCGTGCACGTTGCCGAAGTGCTCGTGCAGGGCCATGCTGATGGCTGCCATCACCTCATCGTCGGCACTTGCCTTGGCTACGGGAGCTGCCACAGGAGCTTCGGCCTTGGCGGGAGCCTTCTTGGCGCTAGAGATGGTGCTGGCAAAGATCTTGCCGATGATGGCGAAGAGCCACCAGAGGATGGCAAGCGCTGAGAACACCACTGCCATGCACATCACGGTCATGCCGAGGCCGCGGCTATCGAGACGCTTGAACTTGGCCACCTTGCCTTCGCCCTGCTCCACGATGTTGGTCGCTGAGGGGGTCACGTTGTCGGCGGTCACAATATCCCATTCACCTACGCCATCCTTGTTGCGAGCGTATGACTGGTTCTCGCCGAGGGCGGGCACGGTGATGGAGTCGAGTAGGGTGGTGCCGTTGGCATCATACAGGGCTATCCAGTTCTCGGTGCTGTCGATCAGAGCGAAGCTGGTGTGGAAGACACCGCGCTTGGGCATGTTGTCGGCAAAGAAGAGCATCTTCTGCTTGCCCTCGATATGCGTGGCCACATCACCTGAAGGAATCTGGTACATCATCTTGATGCGGTCGGGGGCGCTGAGCTCCTCGTTGAGCACCCTACGGTCGGTCGTGAGGAAGCAGTTGCGGGCATTGGCCGAGGCGAACGCATCGTTGTGAAATTCTATCCATGCCGAACGACAACCATACTCATCGACGATGCTGGCCGTGTTGGTCACGAGAATCTCGTTGAACTTGAGGTTCTTGGCGCCCTGCGCAAAGCCCGCCGTGGCGGCCAAGACCATCATGGATGTTATTAATGTTTTTCTCATAATTGGAGACCCCCTCTAACTCCCCCTCTATGGGGACGACGCGGTATGAAAGCGTCGTTTGCGACGACTGAATCTTCAGATTCATAAAGGAGTGTCGTCTTTCTTCGCGGAGAAGTTAGTTGAGGTTTTTTAAGTTATACTTTTCTTTATTGGTGGACTCTGCTCTCCCCTCCATAGAGGGAGGGGTAGGGGGTGGGTCCCTTTCTTGTTATTTCAGTGGACTCTGTTCCCCCTCCCTCACAGGGAGGGACGGGGTGGGTCTCTTTATTACAGAGGTATATTACCATGCTTTCTCTTCGGGTTCTCGAGCTTCTTGGTCTGCAACTCGGCCAACGCACGGATGATGCGGAAGCGGGTGTTGCGAGGCTCGATGACATCGTCGATGTAGCCATACTTGGCCGCATTGTAGGGGTTGGCGAAGAGCTTGGTGTACTCGGCCTCCTTCTCGGCGATGAATGCCTTGGGGTCTTCCTTCTCCTTGGCCTCCTTGGCATAGAGCACGGCGGCGGCACCGCTGGCACCCATCACGGCAATCTCGGCGGTAGGCCAAGCATAGTTCATGTCGCCACGGAGCTGCTTACAGCTCATCACGATGTGGCTACCACCATATGACTTACGGAGTGTTACGGTTACCTTGGGCACGGTAGCCTCGCCGAAGGCGTAGAGCAACTTGGCACCATGGAGAATCACGGCATTGTACTCCTGACCTGTGCCAGGCAAGAAACCAGGAACGTCAACGAGCGTCACCAAGGGGATGTTGAAGGCGTCGCAGAAGCGTACGAAGCGGGCTGCCTTGCGTGAGGCGTTGCAATCGAGCACACCGGCGAAGGCCATGGGCTGGTTGGCCACGATACCTACCGACTCGCCATTGAAGCGGGCAAAGCCGACGATGATGTTCTTAGCATAGTCCTTCTGCACCTCGAGGAACTCGCCGTTGTCGACGATAGCGCCGATGACCTCGTACATGTTGTATGCCTTGTTGGGGTTGTCGGGGATGATCTCGTTGAGGAGGTCTTCCTTGCGGTCGATGGGGTCGGTGCATGCCACGCGGGGAGCCTTCTCCATATTGTTTTGAGGCATGTAGGAGAGGAGCTTGCGGATCATGGCAAGTGCCTCTTCCTCTGTCTGTGCGGTGAAGTGGGTCACACCTGACTTACTTGAGTGTACCGATGCGCCACCGAGCTGCTCCTGAGTAACGTCCTCGCCAAGCACGGTCTTCACCACGGCAGGGCCGGTGAGGAACATGTATGAGGTGCCTTCCATCATCAAGGTGAAGTCGGTGAGGGCGGGGGAGTATACGGCACCACCGGCGCAAGGGCCAAAGATACCTGAGATCTGAGGGATCACGCCCGAAGCCATGATGTTGCGCTGGAAGATCTCTGAGTAGCCTGCAAGGGCGTTGATACCCTCTTGGATGCGTGCGCCACCCGAGTCGTTGATGCCGATGACGGGAGCACCCATCTTCATGGCTGCATCCATAATCTTGCAGATCTTCATCGCCATAGTCTCCGACAAGGAGCCGGCATTCACGGTGAAGTCCTGTGCAAACACATATACCAAGCGGCCGTCGATGGTGCCATAACCTGTCACCACGCCATCGCCGAGTGTCTGCTTCTTCTCCATGCCGAAGTTGTAGCAACGGTGAGTGACAAACATGTCCATCTCTTCGAACGAACCCTTGTCGAGCAACATCTCGATGCGCTCACGTGCGGTGTACTTACCCTTCTCATGCTGCTTTTGGATGGCCTTCTCGCCACCGCCCATGCGGGCCTTCTCGCGCAGCTCTACGAGTTCTCTGATTTTATCTAATTGTGACATGATATTTTGAATTATGAATTCTAAATTATGAATTCTGAATTATTACACTCACCGCGGAGTCAATTCATAATTCATAATTCAAAATTCAGAATTAGTATTAAGGTTTCTCGCAAAGCTCAGTGAGCACTCCCTGTGTTGACTTCGGGTGGAGGAACGCGATGTTCAAGCCCTCGGCACCCTTGCGGGGAGCCTTGTCGATAAGGCGGATGCCAGCAGCATCACACTCGGCAAGAGCCTCGGCCACGCCATCCTCTACGGCAAACGCCACGTGGTGTACGCCAGCGCCCTTGTTTTCGATAAACTTGGCGATGGTGCTCTCCTCTGAGGTGGGTTCGAGCAACTCAATCTTCGTCTCGCCTACCATGAGGAAGGCGGTGCGCACCTTCTGATCCTCAACGGTCTCGATGTTGTAACACTTCAAGCCCAACACGTTCTCGTAGTAGGGGAGTGCCTCCTCGATGCTCTTAACAGCAATGCCGAGGTGTTCAATCTTTGAGATTTTCATGTTTTGTATAATTAAAATTGGTTATCTTTTGGTAAATATCTATTTGGCTCCAAAGTTAACACATTATTTTCATAAGCGGCCAAGATTGACGATTTATTTTTTTTGTTATTGACATATTATTGTTGCAATGGACAAAAAGTAGTACCTTTGCTCACACATAGTATGTAATAATATATAATAAGGTATAGCAATGAACGAAACCATCTACGACATGCTCTCCTCGTGGGGCATCAATAGCGGCGCCGACAACTGGGCCTACTGGCTCATCACCCTTTCAGCCGTTGCCCTTATCATCGTCGTCATCAATCTCCTCTGTCGTCGCCTTGTGATCCCGCTAATCAAGCGACTCACCCGGAGCACACGCTCGATATGGGACGACATCTTGTTCAACGACACCCTGCTACGCGACACCACACACCTCGTGCCCCCCATCCTCGTGGCCGTGCTCTTGCCCATGACCTTCATCGAAGGGCACAACATGCTGGAGTTTCTGCTCAAGGTCAACACCATCTACCTCGTAGTGGTCATTGCCAAGCTACTATGCACAGTGCTCTCGTCGCTCTACGAACTATCGTATCAGCAGGACCGCCTCAAGAACCATCCTCTGAAGGGGGTGTACCAGATGCTCAAGATCGTGGTGGTGTGTGTCGCACTCATCATCATCGTCAGCGTACTCATCGACAAGAATCCGGGCTATATACTCACCGCCCTCGGTGCCTCGGCAGCAGTGCTCATGCTCGTGTTCAAGGACATGATCCTCGGCTTGGTGGCAGGCGTACAACTCTCTGCCAACGACATGTTGCGCCCAGGTGACTGGATCTCGATGCC
Source organism: Bacteroidaceae bacterium (assembly GCA_017555875.1). GTDB lineage: Bacteria > Bacteroidota > Bacteroidia > Bacteroidales > Bacteroidaceae > UBA1189. Next base: position 58,504 of record JAFZFN010000018.1, on the reverse strand, counting down.
CAAGTATGGCGCCGATGGAGATGTCGTCGAGGTGACGCTCACTACCGTGAAGGTGCAGAACTGGGACAAGACAATCACCACCATACCCCCCTATGCCCTGGTGAGCGACTCGTTCCAAAACTGGCGCGGCATGAAGGAGAGCGGAGGACGTCGCGTGAAGCGCTCCGTCTATATCGATATGCGCTCCATCTCCTTCTGCACCGAGGAGCAGATGACCGACTTCGAGCAGAAGGGATGGCTCGAGGGAGTAGAGCGCGAAGATAAGTTTGTCGTCAACCTACACATCTTCCGCAACTACCTTGAGAACTACCTGCGTAGCCACCACCGAGTAAACCAGAAGCTGACAATCATGGTGCGCCAATTGCAACCTACGGCACAGGGATTGCCCCTAGAGCTCTACTTCTTCTCCGACGGCACCGACTGGATACCCTACGAGCACCTGCAGAGCGAAATCTTCGAACATGTGTTTGCCGTGCTCCCCACATTCGGACTCCGTGTGTTCCAGTCACCTATGGGTATTGACTTCGCTGGGATTGAGGGGCTTAACCTATCTTAATAGCGTATGATTTTACACGTATAAATCGTACACAAACACATCACCATAACCACCATGAACAGACTATCAATCCTTGTTGCAAGCGTACTGGGAAGCCTCTTCGTGGGCTGCACACACAAGCCTCAGGAGCTAAGCATCGTGCCCATACCTAATCATATAGAGCAGGCTCGGGGAAGCCTCTTGCTCGACTCGACCGTCAGGCTTCAGATCCATTGCCCTGAGCAGGACCACGACATCCTGAGCAACTACATTGCGGCCACACCACTGGGAGATGTCATTGGCGAAACCTCCACTCCTGACGAGAAGGCCAAGCACCTCACATTGAAGCTGGTGGACGAGCTGGCAGAGGTGGAGAGCAGCGAGGGGTATCATCTCACCGTTGACCGCAAGGGCATCACCATCACCGCCACCACAAGCAACGGTCTGTTTTATGGCTTGCAGACTCTGTTGCAACTCTATGCCGATAGCAAGCACATCCCACATACAACCATCATAGATGAGCCTCGATTTGCCTATCGCGGCATGATGATTGATGTGTCGCGCCACTTCTTCGACGTAGACTTCATAAAGAAGCAGATCGATGCGATGGCCTACTTCAAAATAAACCATCTGCACTTGCATCTGACCGATGCGGCGGGCTGGCGCATCGAGATAAAGCGTTACCCACGGCTCACTGGCAAGGCCGCGTGGCGAGGTCAAGCCACATGGAAGGAGTGGTGGAACGGCGACAGACAATACGTAGAGGAGGGTAGCGAAGGGGCCTACGGAGGCTACTACACACAAGACGAGATACGCGAACTGGTGGCCTACGCTCAGGAACGCTTCATAACGATCATCCCCGAGATTGAGATGCCCTCACACTCCGAAGAGGTGCTGGCCGTATATCCCGAGCTATCGTGCTCCCACATACCCTACAAGGAATCAGACTTTTGCGTCGGCAACGAACAGACCTTCGAGTTTCTCGAGGGCGTGCTCACCGAGGTGATGGAGCTCTTTCCCTCCGAATATATACATATAGGTGGCGACGAGGCCAGCAAGCAATCGTGGAAGACATGTGCCCGATGCCAAGCACGCATGCAGAGCGAGGGATTGGCCGATGTGGACGAGCTACAGAGCTACCTCATACATCGCATCGAGACCTTCCTCAATGCTCACGGCCGCCAGCTCCTCGGATGGGACGAGATCCTCGACGGGGGCCTAGCACCACGAGCCACGGTGATGTCGTGGCGTGGCACCGAGGGCGGCCTACGAGCCATCACTGCAGGCCATCGGGCCATCATGACACCTGGCGAATACTGCTATCTCGATGCCTATCAGGATGCTCCTCACACTCAGCCCGAGGCCATCGGTGGTTACCTCCCATTAAATAAGGTATATGGCTATGACCCCTTGCCCGACACACTTGCTACGGCCCAACGGGAGCTGCTCTATGGAGTGCAAGGCAACCTCTTTGCCGAGTACATCCCCACCGAGCAACACATGGAATACATGATGTATCCGCGCCTGCTAGCCATCGCAGAGGTAGGGTGGAGCAGACCTGAGAACAAGGACTACGACCACTTCCGCAACCGCACAATGAAGATCCTATCCGACTTGCAACAAGCCGATTACAACACCTTCGACCTCAGCCACGAAGTGGGCAATCGCCCTGGTGCCGACCGTCCCCTCGAGCATCTCGCCGTGGGCAAGAAAGTGGAGTACGTCGATGGATCGGCCTACTTTGGTGGATATACTGCAGGAGGCGATAGCGCCCTCGTCGACGGAGTGCGTGGAGGATGGACCTACGGAGACCGCCGTTGGCAAGGATTCCTCGGACGCAAGGGAGTAGACGTTGTCATCGACCTCGAGCGCACCACCTATCTGCACTCCATCAATGCTGACTTCATGCAGATATGTGGCCCGGGAGTGTTCATGCCCGCCGAGATCATTATCTCTACATCGACTGATGGCAATGACTACACCGAACTCTACCGCACTGAGAACGAGGTCATTCGCGACGATTCAGTGAGCTTCCGCACCTTCGGTTGGGAGGGAGAGACACAAGCCCGCTACATACGCTACCAAGCCGTGCGTAGCCACCATGGCGGCTTCCTCTTCCTAGACGAGGTCGTGGTGAGATAAGACCAGAAGTATAAAAATAAGCAGCTCAAATACACTGAAAAACAACTTCTTGCACTTTTTAATAGCTTCTCTTAAACTTTTAACAATAAAACCCAAGCAGTTTCTTGGTCAGATTTCTTATCTTTGCAATCTCAATCAACTACAAACTATAAAAACAACAAAGACTATGAAGAAAAGCATTATCACCCTCGGCATCCTGTGCGCCTTGTTTGCAGGATGTAAGCAAAAACCAAACGAACCTGACAAAGAGAAGTTCGAACCAGTGTTTATGGAGGCAATGGAGGCATGGGAACAGCAACAATCACAAGAGAATCAAGTCATTACAACCATCATGGAGCGCCGAAGCATCCGTAAGTACAAGCCTCAAGCCGTAGAGCGCGACAAGATGGACATCATCCTCCGATGTGGTATCAATGCACCGAACGGACAGAACAAGCAGTCGTGGGAGGTGAGGGTAGTGGACAACCCCCAACTGCTCGACGAGATGCGCGAGGCTATGGCCAAGGGGCATCCCGACCTCAATCCCGAGATGGTCAAGGGCTGCTTCCGCGATGCTCCCACCATGGTGTTCATCGCTCGTGACCCCGCCTACGACTTCTCAGCCTACGATTGTGGCCTGCTGGCCGAGAACATGGTGCTCTCTGCATGGTCCATGGGCATCGGCTCCATCTGCTTGGGTAGTCCCGTGCGTTTCCTCACCGACAACGACGTGTGCAAACCGCTGGTCGAGAAACTCGGTTTCAGCGAAGGCTATGAGCTCAGCCTTTGCGTAGGCTTCGGTTATCCCGACGAGGCTCCAGCAGCAAAGCCACGCGACTGGAACAAGGTGCAGTATGTAGACTAACAACGCTGAACATTATAACCTTATATTATTGCATCAATTTCGCAATGAAGCGCCAACAAGCTATATATCAGCAGATAAGAGGGACTATCTCCCTCTTTCTGTAAACGTAATTAAACATAATGTCGATTATAATTTTTCTTTATAGAAAAATTTTGGAGACAATATAGAGGTTTACCCATCCATTTATTTTACCGCACAAGTGTCTCAATTAACATTGTGAAGCAACTCGCAAAGTGCCTCGGCTAAGTCCCTGCGCGAGATCCGTTCGCTTCGCTCAGGATGACATAGACAAAGATAAACGTAACGGGTTGCAACAACAGAAAACGAAAAATGAATAAAGAGAAAAAGATTTTTCAATAAAGAGAAAAAGAAAAATGGACAAAGAGATTTTTCCTGACGGAAGGCTCCAATAAAACCGCCAGAGCCTTCCGTTGCAAATAACGGAGCCTTGCGATTTATCTCGAGGAGCTTTCCGGTTGTCTCATCAGAGGATTTCAAATGCCATGCAGAGCTTTTCAAATATTGTGCAAGTCTTTGGAGACTTGAAAAACATGGTTTGCGACAGATTATGGACTTAGGGATGCCTGTCGCGGGGGTTTTCTCCTTATTATAAAGTCTATAAATAGGTTGGCATTGGCATATTGGAGTGGATATTTGTACAATTTTAATATGGTTATTGTACAATTTTACACCTTAATATGCCAGTTTAATCGCTATCGACACCACCGGTGACAACCGATGATGTTGCCAATGCCAACCGATTTATGAACATTGCTATAGGAAGGAATAGTACCTGTGCCCTACTCCTCTGGAGAGCCCATGTGGTCACATTTTTTTGGTATCATGCTTGCATACCCCAAATTAAGTGTGTACTTTTACGGCTTGAAACTGAAAATTGATGTTATAAAAAGGGATGGAGAGAAAGAGAATCGGGCATGGGGATCCCCCCTCTCGTGACTCTGATAGGCTCCACATAGTATAAATAGGTATAATAAGGATAATATGTACTTACACAAGGAAGAGACATTGAGCAGACCGCAGATCGAAGCACTGCAACTGGAGCGTCTGCAATGGACGGTGAAGCACTGCATGAACTCTCCGTTCTACAAGAAGAGATTTGAGGAAGCGGGTCTTACCCCACAAGACATACGTTCGTTGGACGACCTGCAGCGCATACCCTTCACCACGAAGCAGGACCTGCGCGACAACTATCCCTACGGATTGGCGTCGGTGTCTATGGATAAGGTGGTGAGACTACACTCATCGAGTGGCACGACGGGCAACCCCACGGTGGTGCTCCACTCTCAGCGCGACCTTGACGAGTGGGCCAATGCTGTAGCACGTTGCCTCCACATGGTGGGGCTGCGTCCCAACGATGTGTTCCAGAACTCATCGGGCTATGGCATGTTTACCGGCGGACTGGGATTCCAGTATGGAGCCGAGCGACTGGGCATGCTCACCGTGCCTGCAGCCGCGGGCAACACCAAGCGCCAGCTGAAGTTCATCACCGACTTTGGCACCACAGCCCTGCATGCCATACCGAGCTATGTGACCCGCATGTATGAGGTGATGGAGGAGATGGGCATAGACCCACGTCGCGACACCAAGCTGCGCACACTGGTCATCGGTGCAGAGCCCCACTCTGAGGAGCAGCGCCGACGCATCGAGGAGATGATGGGTGTGAAGGCCTACAACTCGTTCGGCATGTCGGAGATGTGTGGACCTGGAGTGGCATTCGAGTGTCAAGAGCAGAACGGACTGCACATCTGGGAAGACTACTATATCGTCGAGATCATCGACCCCGAGACCCTGCAGCCTGTCCCCGAAGGCGAGGTGGGCGAACTGGTGCTCACGACCATCAATCGAGAAGCTATGCCGCTCCTGCGCTACCGCACACGAGACCTCACACGCATACTCCCTGGCGAATGTCCCTGTGGACGTCAGCACAAGCGTCTCGACCGCATGAAGGGCCGTAGCGACGACATGATCATCCTCAAGGGTGTCAACATCTTCCCCATACAGATCGAGACCATCCTCATGCAGTTCAAGGAGCTGTCGACCAACTATCTCATCACACTGCAGACACAAGACTCCAACGATGAGATGATCGTAGAGGTAGAGCTCGAGAATCTCTTCACCGACGACTACGCTCGCCTGCACTCGCTGACTCGTGAGATTACCCGCCAGCTCAAGGACGAGATCCTCGTGACCCCCTACGTGAAGCTTGTCCCCAAGGGCACACTCCCCGTAGCCGAGGGCAAGGCAGTGAGAGTGAAAGACATGAGAAAGACATTTTAACCATTAGTAGCATCCCTACTATTAAACACCTAAAGACTTATGACCATCCATCAATTATCTATCTTCATAGAGAACAAGGCGGGCACGCTGCTCCGCGTATTGGAACTCTTCAAGGAGGCTCAGATACAGCTCGTGGCCTCCACCATTGCTGACACCGTAGAGTATGGTATCTACCGCATCATCTGCTCGGAGCCCTCACGTGCCTATCAGGTGCTGAAGGATGCCGGCATCTCGGTCGCTCTGTCCGATGTGTTTGCCATCACGCTCGACAATGAGCCTGGCCGTGCGGCCGATGCCGTGAAGGTGCTCCACGATGCAGGTATCGGCATCACCTACATGTACTCGTTCCTCCTGGGCGGCAAGGGCATCCTGGTGTTCCGCACCGACAATCCCGAGCTCACACGCGAGGCTATCATCCTCAACAGCCTCTCGTTCATCTCTGAGAAGGAACTTGTATAAATATAGGCTATACCACCTTATTATATATAAAGAAGAAGAGCATCTTGAAAGATGCTCTTCTCTTTTTCTTTGTCCTTCATTGCACAGGGAGCTATCCCCCTTGCACTAAGGCCACTCAGCGCACGATGGCCTTCTTGCCACCAATGATGTAGATACCAGGTGCTGTGATGCTACTGATGCGCTGACCTGTGATGGTGTAGATTACCTCATTCTCAGCCTTGATGCTGGGAGCGGTGATGCCTGCGGGATAGTTCTCCGGTGCCAATGCCTCGAAGAACACGCGTGAGCCCTCGTCCTTGCTTCCATTGGCATTGTAGAGTCCCATCTGCGGACCTGCTGTCTGCCAGTTACCATTGTGGCTGAGGTAGCTCTTGCCATCCGATGTGCGGAAAGCGTAGCAGCCGTCGGTGAGGTCGAGTGTCCAGATGTAATAGTCGTTGGTGCGCTCCTCGGCCGTCTGCATCTGTATGCTCTTGGGAGCATCGGCCGTAGACGCCACAGTAATCATGCGGTCATCTTCGGCAGAGACGATCATGACACCCTCCTCGGCCTCCATGAAGTACCACAGCTGATTGGGGAAGATGCGAGGGTCTTGACGCACGATCTGCAACTTGTTTTCCGTGCCACCCCAGGGCACCTCGTTGGCAAACACGTAGGTGAGCTCGGCGCCTCCATTGCTGTCGCGACCGCTAAATATATAATAAAGGATAGGTTGAGCAGCGTCGGTTGTGAGTTCGAAGGGATAGTCCGCCTTCTTCACTTGTGCAGATTGCTGTGCTGTAGCATTAGTCGCTACCATTGCAAGTGCTGCCATCATGATGAGTAGTCGTTGTTTCATAGGCTAGTTTTTTTGGATTGTTTTGTAATATGTTGACAAAGGTACGCATTATATCCCAAAATTATTACTATCTTTACGAAAAATTTTGAGCTTATGCCCAATCATTACCACGAGATTGCCTCCATCGACGAGTTGCGCGAGATGCTCCAGCGCGAGGAGCGCATCGAGCGTTGCGCATTTCAGGATATGGACTTCACAGCCTTGGCCGAGGAGGGCTACACGGCCCGTTACTACGACTGCCTCTTCATGGGCTGTACGCTGACTCGTCCCATGCGTATCCAGATAGACAAGAGCAGCCTTGTGTTTTCCCACATCGACGTGCCCTACAACTGTTTTCGCAATGCGCTGTACACGGCCGAGTCGCTCTACGACAACTACCATGTGGGTCATCCCGAGAGCTACCACGAGTGCTTCGACTACAAGGTCTATGCCCACTACCTCGACAAGGGCAAGGTAGCTACCGACATCAAGGAGACGCTAGCGCGCACCCTGCACGACCACGCCATGAGCGATGCCTTGCAGGAGATGCTGTCGCAGTATGACGAGCGCCACATCGTGGGCATCATGGGCGGCCACGGCCTGTTGCGTACCGACCCCGCCTACCATCGCATAGCCTCGCTGAGCAAGCGGCTCACCGAAGAGGGCTACCTCATGGTGAGCGGAGGAGGCCCCGGAGCCATGGAGGCCACCCATCTGGGTGCTTGGATGGCTGGGCGCAGTGCCGAAGAGCTCTCTCAAGCCCTGGCGATGCTGTCTCCCGCCCCCTCCTTCAAGGACCCCCTGTGGCTCGACACCGCCTTCCGTGTGCGTCAGCAGTTCCCTTCTCCGCGCTACGTGAGTCTTGGCGTACCCACCTGGCTCTACGGACACGAGCCTGCCACCCCCTTTGCCACCCACATCGCCAAGTACTTCGAGAATGCGCTGCGCGAAGATGGCATCCTCACCATAGCCAAGGGAGGCATAGTCTACTCACCGGGCAGTGCGGGCACGATGCAAGAGATCTTCCAAGACGCAGTGCAAAACCACTACCTGAGCTTCGGGTATGCCAGCCCGATGATCTTCCTTGGCACAGACTACTGGATGCACGAGATGCCCGTGTATCCCTTGTTGCAGCACCTTGTCGACCAAGGTCGCTACCGCAACCTTATGCTCTCCATCACCGACGATGAGCTAGAGGTGGTAGACAAGATCAAGAGCAGTTTTCCCGACGCTCCGGCTCCCAAGCAACAGAAACATTAATCCCTAATCGAAAGCACCAAAACACCCTATGACCCCTTTCCTTCAAGCAGTAGCCCGCGACCTCTATGAGCGCTTTGGCGATGACCAGAGCCGCGTAGCAGTAATCTTCCCTGGCAAGCGTGCAGGTCTGTGGATGGACCGCTACCTCTACGAGTGTGCCGGCCACCCCATCTGGTCACCCTCCTACCTCTCGGTGGACGAGCTGTTTGCCAGCCAATCGTCACTCTCCAAGGAGTCGTCCATACGCACCATCTGTCTTCTCCACGAGATCTTCTGTAGCCTGACGAAGAGCACCGAGCCGCTCGACGACTTCTACTTCTGGGGCGAGCTGATGCTCTCCGACTTTGACGACATCGACAAGAATCTCGTCGAGGCCAGCCGCCTCTTTGTCAACCTTGCCGATATCAAGGACCTCGAGAGCCAGTTTGACTACCTCAGCGATGAGCAGAAGGCGCTCCTGAGCCAATTCTTCAGCGGTCTGCACAACACCGCCGAGCGCACCGAGCTGAAGCAGCGCTTCATCGGACTATGGCAGGTGATGGGCGACATCTACGCCAAGCTACGCACCACACTGCACAGCCAGGGCCTAGCCTATGAGGGCATGATGTATCGCGATGCCATCGAGCATTTTGACCCCTCGAAGCTCCCCTACGAGCGCTACGTCATCGTGGGCTTCAACGTACTGAACAAGGTAGAGCAGCAGCTCTTCACCCACCTCAAGGATAGCGGCAAGGCCCTGTTCTATTGGGACTACGACAACTACTATAAGGACAACGCGCAGCACGAGGCAGGCACCTTCGTACGTGAAAACATCGCCCGCTATGGCAACACGCTCACCGACGAGTCTCTCTACGACAACCTGCGCCACCTGCCCGAGATACACTACATCAGTGCCTCGACCGACAATGCCCAGGCCCGCTACCTGCACACCTGGCTCACCGATAACATCACCAAGCAGGAGCAAGACACCGCCGTGGTGCTCTGCAACGAAGACATCGCCCATCCCGTGCTCCACGCCCTGCCCAGCGAGAAGGTGAAGAACGTGAACATCACCATGGGCTTCAAGCTCACGCAGACGGCTCCCTACACGCTTGTCAACGCCTACCTCAACCTGCACACCAAGGGATACGACGACACCCAGCACATGTATGCGCTAGCCATGCTGACAACACTTCTCAGTCATCCCTACATCCTGCAGCTTTACACCGAGGCCCGACAGCTACAACGCGACTGGCTGCAGAGCAAACGCATCTATATCGCCCCCAGCGAATACTCCATCCGTGACCCCAAGCTCCAGGCCCTGCTCACTCGCCCCACCGACAACACCCAGCTGCTGGCCATACTGAGCGCACTGATCAGCGATGCCGGCCGCCTGTTTGTGTCGAGCGACGAAAAGGATCATCTGGCTCAGCTAAGCAAGGAGGCCCTCTTCCAGCTCCACCGCACGATAAGCAGCTTCAAGAGCCTCACCGAAGAGGGCATCCTGAAGATAGGCACCAAGACACTGGTGCGCCTCATGCTACGCATGCTCACACAGATCTCCATCCCCTTCCATGGCGAGCCAGCCATCGGTCTGCAGGTGATGGGCGTACTCGAGACCCGCAACCTCGACTTCCGCCACCTCATCCTCCTCTCCACCAACGAGGGCAAGCTCCCCCGCTCGAGCAGCGAGTCCTCATTCATCCCGCATAACCTACGCGAAGCCTTCGGCATGAACACCATACAGCGTCAGAATGCCGTCTATGCCTACTACTTCTACCGCATGATACAACGAGCCGAGAGGGTCACCATCGTATATAATAATGGTACCGACGGACTCAACAAGCAGGAGCCCTCGCGCTACATCATGCAGCTTCAGGTAGAGTTTCCTGGCAAGCTCACACCATGGGAGCTCCATTCGCCCTCGGTATCGCTGCAACACGAGGCGCCCGTCATAGAGCAGACGGCCGAGACGCGTCGCAAGCTGCAGGAGCACTTTGGTTGTGGCAACGACAAGTATGCCCATCGCCTATCACCCTCGGCACTCAACGACTACCTCGACTGCCGCCTCAAGTTCTACCTTGCCCATGTCGAGGGATTCAACCCACCCGAGGAGGTCGACACCGACATCAACACGGCCACCCTAGGCACCATCTTCCACAAGAGTGCCGAGCTGGCCTATGAGAAGCTCACCCAACGCAACGACATCATCCGTGGTACCGACATCAAGGCCCTGCTCGACGACAAGCCCCTCATCGAGCACTACGTCGACACGGCCTTCCGCACCGAGTTCTTCCACATCACCCCCGATGCTCCGCTCCACTACAACGGCACGCAGCTCATCGTGCGCAGCGTCATCATCAACTACCTCACCAAGCTGCTACGCATCGACCACAACCGCACTCCCTTCCGCTACATAGCGAGTGAGAAGAAGGTCGAGAAGCGCTACACCATCAATAGCCATGGCACTCCCGTCGAGGTGCGCCTCGGAGGCATCATCGACCGCATCGATAGCAAGCAAGGCACTGATGGGCGAGAGGTGACACGCATCATCGACTACAAGACCGGCGGCACACTCAAGAAGATCAGTGGCATCAAGAGCGTCGAGGAGCTCTTCACACGCAGTGGTGACAAGGACTACGGCAAGGTGTTCCAGACCTTCTACTATGCCTATCTCATGTGTGGGGAGTATGACCGCATAGCGCCCTCGCTGCTCTTCGTACGCGAGACTGCCGACGAGCACTTCGAGCCCTACATCGAGATGAACAAGAAGCCCGTGAGCGACTTCAGCGACTACTACGACGAGTTCGGTGAGCAGCTCCATGCCCTCATCGAAGAGATCTTCAATAGCGACGTGCCCTACACGGCAGCCACCACAGACTCAGCCTGCAAGTACTGCAAGTTTCTCAGCCTGTGTGGCAAGAAAGAGGAGAAAAACGATTATTAGCGCCCGGCACGAGAGCCAGTCAAGCTTCGCTAAACAGCTATGGGGTCGACGAATGTCGGCCCCATACAATTATATGTCATACTATGTACATTCCATCATGGCGTGTCTGCGTCTTGCGCACATGTCCATCATGGTTTTCTGTGTTTCTATCACGGCTTAAAGGTCTCATAGGTGCCATCATCGAAGAAGATTTTTATTTCGACGATTTTTCGCTGCAAAGATTTTCGGGCATATTCTATCTGTGACTCAGACAGATAGGGTGCTTTTTGGGGTGTCTGAAGTGGCATTTCCTTGCGATTTTTCGGAGCGCCTGCACTCTCGGCCACAAATACGGCATTCTCAGCGAACAGATCGCCCTGAAAGAATCGTGACGTGGCCTGTCCTGCCGTCTCCTCAGCGGTGCCCTGTGCATCACCTGCCGTGTGAGCCATCTGCAGGGTAGCGTCACTGCCATCGGCCTCGATGTCCGTAGCAGGCTGTGTGGCGTAGTTGCTCTCCGCGTCGCCCTCATAGGGTCCCGTGCCATCGAGGAGCCACTGTGTGTTGATCTTGGGGAACTTCTGGCGTATTCTCATCACCACCTCCAGGCTAGGATTGTTGCGCCCGGCTAGGATGTGCGACAAGGTAGGTCGGTTGACCCCTATGAAATCGGCAAATTGGCTTTGCCCCATGTGCTCACGCTCGATAATCTGCTTGATACGCTCTCTCATCGGTCTATTTTTGTGAATTACTAATCTGTACTATTGCGTTACAAAGGTAAATACTTTTAGTTACATTTGCAATTTATATTTATAAATAGCAGGATAATAATTGTAACCACCCAAAACAAACAATTGTAATCACCCCAACCGCCCCCATCGCCCCAGAGGGCTATTTCCAATTATAAATCGCTTACCTTATCCCACGTAACTCACTCATTTACCAATAGCTACACGACATACGCATGCATCTGAGGCCCTATTTTGGGGCCCAATACATCTATATACAGATTGTTGTATAATAAACTTTAAATTTTGACACCTAACTACACTGGTATACACAACTTTAAATAAAATTACAACAAATTTACAAAACATACAATTCGCTCCTCCTCTGTGATTACGAAGATAACCGACCCCGTGCAATTACATTTGTATCCGCTTCAAAATAGTAATCTCCCCTACCCTTTGCGTTACGTTATGTAAACACAAAAGGAGCCTAAAAATTACATTTCGCAACGAATAACAATAGTAAACGTATTATGATTGTAAACAAAGAAGGAGCCCCATGAGCTCCTACAGTGCAAAACGGACGAGAATCGCTTCTTTGCGTCCGCGAGGGCGTGCGCAAGCAAATAACGCAAGGAAAAGGCATTAGAAATGCCCTTTTTGCGCCCTATCCCACATGATGTCAGTGTGTTAAGTGATATTTTGCCGTGTTGCCGTTCAGCCTCGTCTCGTGAGCGCGTCGGCAAATCGCTTCAGTCCCTCCACGGTAGAGGCAAATCGTATAGCTCCGCCCGATGCTTCGGTGGCCTTGTGCATCGAGATGCTGATGTTGCGCACATGAGCGGCAAAGCGCTCAGTGTCGGGCACGGCTATGCTGGGTGTGGTGTCCCCTATCATGTCAAGGTATGCTCGCGCCGTGTCGTAGGTGTTGAGTGTGTTTTCTGCTCCGTAGTTGTAGATCCCGCCTGGCAGGTGCAGCGTGTGGCCGATGTTGCTTACCACCTCGTCCACCCACGTGATGCCTCTGTACTCTCTCGTGGCGAAGCGCAGTGGTGTGCGTTGTCGCAAGGCCTCCTCGATGTTGGTGACAAAGTTGTTGTGTGTGTGCATCCCCTCGCGCCTGATGTCATACATCCACGTAGCTCTCAGCGCCACGCTATCGGGACATCTACGCAGTGCCTCCTGCTCTGCCATCAGCTTGTGTCGCCCATAGTAGTTCTCGGGGCACACGGCGATGTCCTCTGAGAGTGGTCCCAGCTCGAGGTTGCCATTGTAGACCTGGTCCGATGAGAACCACACCAGCTTGCATCCGTAGCGTGCTGCCGCGTCGGCCATGTGTGCCACGCCCATCACGTTCACCCTTAGGCTCTCCTCGGGGTGCTGCTCACAGTATCCCGTGTTCGACAGTGCCGCCAGATGCACTATGGCGTGAGGCCTATGCACCCTCACATACTCCTCCACCACCTCGGGGCGTGTGATGTCACACTCGTTGTGCGAGGGAGCCAACACCTCATACTGTCGGCTCATCTCCTTGGCCACTCGGCCTCCTACGAATCCGCTCGTGCCTGTGATCAGTATCTTGTTCATTGTAGTGAGTAATGGGTTTTAGTGGTTAATGCTTAATGCTTAATGCTTAGAGTTTAGTGTTTAGAGTGTAGGGTTAATTTTCAATTTTCAATTTTTAATTTGCTCAACGTTTCACGTTCCTCAAATCACCACCGTCACCACCGAGCGTGCGGGTACCACCAGCTCGCTGAGCTGCTGCTCGCCCACATACTCCAGGTTTCTGTCGATGTCTGTCACATACAGCTTCCCCTTCTTGGCATGTCCGCACTTCAGCTCCATGGGCTTCTCCTCGTCGGAGTAGTTGATGATTACCGTCACCACCTCCTTGCCGTCGGTGTACGATGAGGCCATGAGCGATGTGGCCGCCTCGAGGTCGGTCACCTCGGCTCCTTGGGGCTTCACCTCGATGCGCTTCATGCCGGGGCGCACGAAGAAGCTGTAGTTTGCCGTGGTGTAAAACATCTTCGTGGGCGCGATAATTCCGTCATACTTCACCGTCTCGCCCGTCGCTCCCTTCATGGGCAGCAGGCGTATGGGCACATCCTCGCCCAGCGACACCGCCGTCCACCACTGCCATGCCGAGGCGTTGGCCACCGCCAGGTCATTGTGTATGATGCGTGCCACATAGAGCCCCAGGTTGATGCTCTTCAGCGGCGAGGGCTCCATGGTGATCTCCTCGTTCTTCTCCAGGATGCAATACTCCGAAGCCCAGAACTTCGTGTCATGTCCATTCCCCGCCAGTTCCTCCTTCACCCTGGTGCGCATGTCCACCAGCAGTTGGGGCGGATAGGCCGTCCAGTAGTCGTGAGCGGCCACGCAGTTGTACAGATGTTCAAATCCCAGTACATTATATTTCCCCTCCTCGTAGAACATCGAGCGTATGATGTCGTCGGGCATGTGCTCATCGGCCCACACGTCGAAGAGACACTTCAGTTCGCCCATCTCGGGCACGATGATCTTCGCATCCACCTGCTGCTCCTCGATGGCCTTGTCCAGCTCCTCCACCATGCGGTAGATGTCGGCCCTCGTGGCGAAGCTACCCTCCTGGAAGAAGTTGGTGTGCCACTCCACGTTAGGCTCGTTGATGGGGCTGATGTAGTTCACCCCATAGCCCTCGTTGCGGAAGTGCGCAGCACATGTCACGAGGAACTGGGCAAAGTCGTCAAACTTATCTTCCCTCAGGTTGATATGCGTGCCGTCGGCCGCCACCGTGGCGCCACTCCTTGTCATGAAGTAGGGAGCCGAGTTGGCGAAGAACAGGAAGTTGTTCATGCCCCTCTCCTTAGCCGCCTGCATGAACCATCGCTGCCCTGCCTGCTTGGTGAAGTCGTATGTGCCATCCGGTGCGAGGAAGCACTCCGTGCGGTTCCAGCTATTGTTCACCTCCTTGGCCTCTCGGTTCTCGTAGCTACCCGCCCCGATGTTGACGCGCCATGTCGTCAGCGCCATGCCTATGGGGTTGCCCTCCTCGTCAAACTCGCGCTTGAAGAGCAGGTCAGCTATCCGCTCCCTCTTCTCCTCGGGCCAATACTTCCCGATGAAGTCGCATCGCCACGCATCCGAGGCGCCGAAGTTATCAATCACCTGATGCTTCACCTTCTTGTCGATGACATACACCATCTTGTCATCCTGCGCCTTTGCCGGACCTGCTATTGCCACACACATCAGCGATGCCATGGCCAGTTGCGCTATTCTCTTCATCATATATGTATTCTAATTAGGACTTGCGTGCATTTTCTGTAATCGTAATCGTAATCACTTCGTTCAACATTAAGCGTTAATCATTAATTTCTCATCATTCAACACCCGCGTTACTGCCACATCCGCCGGTAGCCACTCCACCGAGTGCAGCTCCTCGGGGCTGAGCCACTGTGCTGCTAGGTGCTCGGTGAGCTGGGGCGTGCCCTCCACGATGCGGCACAGGTAGCAGTGCATGGTGAGGTGAAAGGTGGGATAGTCATGCTCCGTGGTGCATAGCCACCGCTCGGGTACGATCTCCATGCGCAGCTCCTCGCGTATCTCGCGGATGAGCGCCTCTTCCCTACTCTCCTCGGGCTCTATCTTTCCTCCTGGGTACTCCCAGAAGCCACGCCATTCACCATAGCCACGCTGCGTGGCAAGGTATTTCCCTTCGTGCTGGATGATGGCGGCAACAACTTCGATGCGTTTCATGAGAACTGCTCTAAAATATAATCTATTAATTGCTTTGAGAGGTTGCGAGTAGCCCCTTGAGGGACTGACATTCCTTGCTCTGCCAGTGCATGAAGATGCAGTTTAGGGCTATCAGTAGATTTCAAGAGTTTTAATCTCACATATCTGTAGTGCTGAACATTCTCTGCCATTTCGTGATTCTCCGTCCAATACTCTTCATCATTCATAGATTCATCGTATGGGATATCGCATTTCACAACTTCAAGCATGTATCTGATACTGGATATAGGATTAGACACATACAAGAATACGACATCTCCTACCATAAACTTGTAATGCGACTGCTTCCAATCCACGATATCATGATCGTTGAAATAGTCAGTCACTCGAAAGATTTTTGTACTTCCGGGAATAATCCAGTAATTGGTGGTTGGGATTTCAATACTCTTCATCGCTCAGTTTTCGTTGTTATATAGAGGGTGCGTTTTTTGTAATCGTAATCACTTCGTTTCATATACCACTTGCTCCTCAGCGGCAATGGGCATAGGCTCGGTGTCAAAGGAGTATACCGCCGCCTTGCGTGGGCGCAGGTTATCTATATATGTTTTGTGTAGCAGATGCTCCAGTTCGGCCAATGTAGCCTCGCGTGTCTTCGGCTTCAGCTGACATTCCCAGATGACGATGGTGTGCCATCCCATCCGCTTCAGTTGGGTGCGACGTTCGAGGTCACGCTCGCGGTTGCGATCTATCTTCTGTGTCCAAAACTCCGTGTTGCTCTTCGGCAGCACGAAGTATCGGCAGCCCTCGTGCCCATGCCAGAAGCATCCGTGTATGAATATCACCGTGCGGTACTTGCGCAGCACGATGTCGGGCGTGCCCGGCAATCCCTTCACGTTCACCCTATAGCGGAAGCCACGACTATGGAGCCATCGCCTCACCATCATCTCGGGCTTGGTGTCGCGGCTATGTATGCTTGCCATACATCGGTGTCGTTGCTCTAGGGTCAGTTTGTCGGTCATAGGGTTCCGTTTGCAACCTCTTCAAATGTGGTATCCAAGAAAGTATAGTTCACCAATCTTCTTGTATCAATGGGGATATAGGTATCGCCCAACTTATGACTGAATTCCAATTCAAAAGCGAGGCGCAAGTCATCTCCGGCAGTTTCATCCTGCTTGGCTTCCTTTCCTGTGATAGTCCTGATGCGTTTTATTCGATACACATCGTTTATGCCTTTCTCCTTGAAGTAAGGGATAAAGTAATGCAGTCCATCGAGTGATATGGTCGTGGGAAAGTTTGCTCCGGTATAGTAAATCTCAGCCGTGCTATTCTCAAAGTTCTCATAATAGCCCTTTCTGCTGCTTTGACGCACCAAACCGACCAACACACGATCGGGCACATGCACTATGCTTCCCTTCTGAGGAATGACGTTGGCGATTGTCTCCGAAGATTTCATACCTATCAACTCCTTGATGAAGGTTTCCAGTAACTGTCTGTTTCGCTCATCCTTGGGGCGCAAGGGGAAAGCACCGATATTCACCTCGTCAATGGTCCTACGGAACTTGGCATTGGCCACATCCAAGGGCTCACCATCTCCGGGGAACAGAATGTATCCTCCTATCACCTCTTTCTTAAGGTTCCCCGACTCCTTGCTTTGGTAATATATGGCATCGCGATAGCGGTGCATTTGGTTGATGGCATCATCGGGCGGTACATCCACACCCTTCTCTTTGCCTCCAAGTCTATACTTGGCATCGAAGAGGTAGGTCATCTTCATGCCCTTTTTCATATCGTCCTTAGTGAGCTGCAACACGATGTCGGGCTTTTGTGGTACGGTAGGTACAACAAGGTGCTCCATACTGATGTTGTCATTCTCGCGCTCCGTATGTTTAGGATTGTACACCAGCTCGGCAAGTTCCACTCCATCCTTACGGAACAAGATGCGCGAGTGTTCACCTCGGCCCAATTCCCATGTGAACACACCATTCATCTCCATGCGGTTGCGATGCTCCACATCCTCTTTGGTGATGCCCAACTGCTCTCTCACGATGTGGCTCACCTCGATGAAGCACCATATCTCATACAGTGTGGCAATACCCTTCGTCTGCAGCTTATACATGCCGTCCTGTAGCGAGTAGGCACGGCGCAACATGTTCCATGTGCGATACACCTGACTATACCCTGTAGCTTTTTGTAGCACGAGGCTTTCCTGGTTAAGTCCCTTAAAGCGGCCCACAGTACGGAAGAAGGGGTTACGGTACAGGTGTCGCATGATGTCGAGGCAAGCATTCATCTCATGCTTCAGTTCCTCCGAGGCATTCTTGTTGTCCTCGATATAGCTCTTCAGCGTCTCATATTTACCGATGATTTGTGCGAGCGCATACTTCAGGAATCGGTTCTCCTGCGTGTCGTTCGACTGCGTATACTCCTCTATTCGATATAGATGCGCTTCATTGGTACGATGCTCTGCCAACTCATTTTCCATGCTTGGTGTCACACGACGTATCTTATCGGCTCGCTGATAGGTATCATACCTGCGCAACCTGCGGCGTGGCCGCTCTATGATGTTGCGGCAAGCCTTGATGAACTTCTCTCGCTCACCGGCAAACACGTTCCACCATATCAGCTCGGGCGTCTCGCCATGCTCGTTAGGTGTGAATCCATGGAATGTACGGCGCATATAGTCGAGCGACAGCATGCGGTACTCCTGCTCTATGTCCTCGATGATCTTGTTCCAATGTTCGTGATAGTTGAGCTTCGTGCTCAGCACCTCATAGCCCAAGGTGAAACGTCGGTTCTCGCCTCCCGCTTGATACACGAGGTTCAGTTCGCTCTTGCCAATGTCGTTGCCGTAGTTGATGAAGCCTGCCAGTACACCGCGTCTGAAGGTAAACCTGTCATTGTCGTTCTGCAGTATGGAACCAAACTGCGCCTTGCTGACATAGCTCTTGAATTCCACCCAAACAGGGTATTCGGCATTGTCGAAGAATACGGCCGGTGCCTTCTCGCCCTGTGCTATCGGCTGTCCATCGCGCTCTACCGACTCCACGCCCTCGCTCCATGTGTAGGTCGAGAGCAGATGCTCCTCACCCACATTGCTCTTTGCTTTGTGCCAGATGCCGTCAAACTTTGTACATTCGACATACATCGTGAAGTCCTGGTGTCGTACGGTCAGCAGTTCCATATATGTTAATCTAGAGCTTTTTCTATATCTTCGATGGCAGGGAGTGTCTCTTTCAATGTCTTGTCAAAGACTGCTTGTAGCTCGTATGCAGCCACTCCCAATGGTTTTTTGATATCTTGAAATGACCACTTCACTACAGTCTCATCCTTTGACTTACAGATGAGCAACCCTATACTTGGATTATCATTGGAATCCTTTAGTAAATGGTCTGCTGCAGAAACATAAAAATTTAGTTTTCCCGCAAATTCAGGAATAAATTCAACCACTTTTAGTTCAATGGCAACATAGCATTTTAGTTTGGTGTGATAAAATATCATGTCAGGAAAGAATGTCTGTCCTCCAGGCATTCGCAGTTCCATCTGACGTCCGACAAAGGCAAATCCCTTACCCAACTCCAACAAGAAACGAGATATGTTATGCGCCAATGCATCTTCAAGTTGCCGTTCGGTATGTTGCTCGTTGAGTTCTAAGAAATCAAAATGGTACGGGTCCTTCAAAATCTCCTTTGCCAATAGACTTTGGGGCAATGGCAGATGATCATCAAAATTAGTGATGGCATGCCCTACCTCTTCATACAGATTTCTCTTTATCATCTCTGTGAGATAACTTCTGCTCCATCCCTCATCTGCTGTTCTTTTCAGATAGAACATTGCCTCATCCGTATCCTTACACTTGGATATGATTTCGATGTGGTGTCCCCATGGCACTACGCCAAAGAGTTCTGGCATCTGTAATTCGCCAACAGGCTGTTGGCGAATTGTATCAGACTGAGAATAAAAACGATACCATTGGGAAGCATACTTCAAATTTGTGTATGAAAGTCCCTTTATATTCGTAAAAGTTTCTTTGAGGTCAAGACTGAGTTGTTCTATGACACCACTTCCCCATGATTGTTGCGCTTTCAGCGCTACTATATCTCTGCCTAAACTCCAATAAAACTCCAACATTGCAGAGTTTACCTTTACTGCAGCTTTCAGTTGGTATGACTGAAGTCGTTGCTTCAGTTCCACCAACCACATCTTATAGTTGTTATCTACAACGAAATTTCCTCGTTTTAGAAAAGATGGATCATTCTGTGTCATAATATCCCTATTATTGATTCTTAACTCCAAAAGCTCGTGTATCCCGACTCCAGTCGTTGGAGCATCTCGTCCAACTTGGCAATAGAGACAGATTCGATCTTGTCGTCTTCACCCGTTATCTGTAGCAGCTGCGTTTCGATGCAGTGCTTCAAGCCTGTCAGCAAAGTTTTGGGCACCTTCGTGTCGTCACCCTCGATGCGTGAGAGTACCTTCATGCTCGTTATCTCGTCCAAGGCTGTGGCTATCACGTTCTCTCTGCTATATTCAGTACCATCCTCACCAATGGTATAAGGGAGATTATTTACCACATAGAGCAAGAACTCATTTCTCGTACGGTAAGCCACCTTGAAGGGAGTCTTGTCGAGGATTTCGTTCACGCTCTCAAGATATTTCAGCGCGATGTCGCATACCTCCTTATTGTCGGCATACACATCCACGCCCTCTACGGCAGTACCTATAAGCATTTCACCCGAGAGTTTACCTATGCGTTCATATTTGCTATCCAATCCACCCCACAGATCCACCTCATTCATCTCTATCGTCATGGCTCGGTCGAGCACCTTGCGTGAGAATGAGAACGTCGTTTCATCCATGTTCACCGTACCCACCACGATGAGGTTAGGTGGCAGGGCGATACCTTCGTTGTTGAACTGGTTTCTAAGCTCCTCATCTTCGGTCAGCTGAGCCGTCAAATCAAAGAACCACTGTTCGCTACACTTCTTCAAGATGGCATCTGTGACCACCTGGCCATCTCTAAGCTTTCGGCTTTCCACTACGCTGAGATACTCAGCAAAGTATTGCTCCACCGGAGCCAGGTTCATCTCGTCCAAGCAAAGGAAGTGAGGCACATCAATATTCTCCCACGCCTTGGTAATGAATCGCAAGAAATCACCCACGACATATACCGGCTTCCCGCTCACACGGCTCACATAACCTAACAGTTCGGTAGAGTCGTGCCAATTGGGCTTCACCTGTATCATCTCAAAGTTCTGAGGTTTCTGTGCATTATACTCTTCTGAACCTTCATCCCAACATGCACGCGCCAACTCTCTCACAATACGGCTCTTACCTGTTCCCGAGATACCGGCAAGCAAGATAAATGGCTTAGTCTTGGCTGCGGTGATGATGTCAATGTATTTGGTACATTGAGAAGGGTCGAGGGGAGTAAGAGAACAGTTTTGATCCTTTTTATTCGAAATTGAAAAATATTCAAAATATAGTTTAGCATCAACAGCAAACTTTGCCTCTGGGTGCAATCCTGCTTCTATATTATCTATATGATGAAGTCCTTTGTTAAAAGATACTTGATGATTACTATCAATCAATAAGTCTGTAAAATTTGTAAGAAAGACATTAACCTTATCATGACTGCTTAATTTGACTTGGAATATAGAATCTAAAATTTCATCAAAGTCTGTTCTTCCTTCGTTTAAGGATTTAGCTATATATGAATAAATACATGTAGGAGTATTTCCTTTTAAACTCGGGGCATAAGGATTAGGAATAAAGTATTTAACAGCCCAATTCTTCATATACTCAAACAGTTCCCTTAAATCAGTCTTTTGTGTGAAGCGAGGATAACATATCCCATTTTCTTCGTAATAAAAGGCTAACTGCCTTGCTATCTGACTATGCGTTTGAGTCCATGCATTTATTTTAGATTCTACATAAGAATTAAAATCAGCTTTGGGCATTGCTTGCTTTGGCATGCTATTAAAAAAAAGCATTATTGTTTCCCAAGACAGATTTTTCCCTCTACATATAGGAGAAGCTTCTTCAAAGATTGCCATAATATTAAATCTTTTTATTAACAGAAAAGTCCATATAATATATTCCGTCTGCAATTAAGCTTATATCGATATGTGTTCTTCCATATTTCTTTAAATCAGACTTTGTAATTATATGATTTATACCCACACCTAATCTCTTACGCAAATACATTCCCAAAATAGATTTCTTTGGGCTTGTGCTTAATTGTTTTGGATATATCATACCGTCTTGCTTATTAAGATGTTGACCTTCTAATAAACCCACCATGATTGTTCCATCATCCCAAATTAGTTCAACTTCATCATTCTCTCTATTTTTTCTTCCTGTTGAATTCTCGTTCAGAACACCTCCAATATACTTCTTGGGAGGGAACATTTTTGGAAATAAATGAATATAATCCATTAAAATAGGAATGTAAGCATCTCCTTCTGAAACATGTCCCTTGCTAAAGCCCCAGTTCAAACCTGATTTTTTAGCAACAAATCCCTTTCGATCTAACAGGGAAGCACGGCAAACTCCTTGTGCCAACAATGGCTGAATGTGTCTAGAGGTTTTGGGTGCTTTTGAGATTTTCTTGGGTTTAATATTAGCATCTGTACATGGAACGCATCTTTCTCTTACATATTCATAATATGTTTTAAAGTCGGAAAAAGAATTTGCTTCCATATCCGTAAGAATTTCCTTATAATCATTCCTTAAACCACTAACGGAGAAATTCGCAGAACCGACCAACGCATTAGTTATGTTTTCTCCTTCTCTCCAAAAATAGACTTTGGAGTGTACAGGTATTGTTGAGTAAAGAATCTCAATGTTGGGTAGCTTGTTCTGTAACTCTAATAATGCTTCATGCAAAGGAGCAGATATATTATCATTTCCATACATTCCGTATATTATTGTTGCATGAACTCCTGAAGGCAAATCTGCTAATTTCCTTATAGGTTCTACTCCAACATACCCTGAAAGTACAACAAAATTGTCAACACCTAAGGATGAAGGAATTTCAAAAACTTTGTTTTCTAAATCAGTATAGTAGAGCATATTTAACAGTATTTATTTAAAAGAATATGTATCGCCTGTGCTATAATTTTTGCAAAATCAGAAGGGACGGCATTACCTATCATCTTGTATTGCGCCATAGTAGGACCGAGGAATTCAAAATCATCTGCAAACGTCTGTAATCTTGCAGCCTCTCTTACAGTTATAGATCTCGCCTGCTTTGGATCTGGGTGTATATGGCGCATACCATCTTTGTACAAGTGAGCTGGAATAGTATTACTTTGTTCATTCCATCTTAGGACATAATACTTGTGTATATTACTATTCTTGCCAGTCACTTTCGTATATAGCTTCTTCAAGGCTTCTGTTGATACATACTCATTACGACCTGACTCCAAATCTTCACCAAGCATTCTGAAAATAGATTGGTCTCGTTCACTATGGTAACGAGGAATATGATTCAACACTCCATGTCCATTAATTGGCAAATGAGAATATTTATGGCCATCTTGTTTAATAATCTCGTTGCTTGGCATAAGTGGAGGCAAGTCACCAATAGCCTCTTTGACTGTTTTAGGTAGGCTTGCTGCCTTAAACTTTGGCATTATATCATAATAAAAATCATTTATGATTTCTTTGCATAATTCAGTTCTCTCAGCAAAGCATTCTTTGCTTACTCCCATAATGATTACACGTTTCCGATGTTGGGGAATACCAAAATCTGCCACATCAAAAACAGCACTCCTGAAATCATCAATAATGATATATCCTGCTTTATCAAAAGACTCACGAATCTTATCTATTATAGGAACACCATCAGGTGATGCAGTTAACATCCCCATTACATTTTCAAATATAAAGAAGGACGGTTTAAAGAATTCCAGAATACGGATATAACTCTCAAAAAGATAATTTCTGTAATCATTCTTCATTCCATGAGGGTCACGAATACGCCCAGCCAAGGAGTAAGCCTGACAAGGAGGGCCACCAATGATTACATCTACCTTACTGTTTCCAATCAGTTTAGCCAGACCTTTATGAGTTCCATACTCTTGATCATCAAAACCATGAATTAACTCTTCAGTACGTTGAATATCAAATCTAACAACTTCTGATTTCGCATTTTTATGGTTCCATTTTTTCTCAAGTCTTTTTTCGATAGTCTGACAAGGGTATTTTTCCCATTCAACGCAAGCTAAAGTCTCAAAACTTCCTTCTTGCATGAACCCATCCATAAGACCTCCACAACCTGCAAAAAGATCTATCGTATTATATTTTTTACTCTTCATTTTTCAAATACTTATGGAGTTGAACCCCTATAGCTTTAGCCATCAAACATGGAACAGCATTACCAACTTGTCTGTCTTGTTGTCCTTTATTTCCCAAGAATACAAAATCATCAGGGAAAGATTGGAGCCTTGCACTCTCACGAACTGTTGGACAGCGGTTCCACTTGTAGTGAAAATTGTTTCTGTGTCCTGTATCTATTGTTCTGGAAGGCTTATTACTTGCATATCTAGTCCATGCCATATTGAACTTACGGCTTTCACCTACGCCTTCTGGCAAGTCTTTATAGTTACCCCCGTCAGGAACAAGCGCTATAGTATCCTTTACAAATTGCTTATGATCTATAGATTTATGATTATGTAAGATTTCG
Organism: Bacteroidaceae bacterium; assembly: GCA_017555875.1. Taxonomy (GTDB): domain Bacteria; phylum Bacteroidota; class Bacteroidia; order Bacteroidales; family Bacteroidaceae; genus UBA1189. Next base: position 34,113 of record JAFZFN010000018.1, on the reverse strand, counting down.
CATGCTCCTCTCATTAGTTTTTGATACTCCGTGAGAGGACCTGATTCATAAGATGAAACATCATCACCTAGTGTATGCTCAAGACTAGGCAAATCACTTATTGCTTGTTCGCATGTCACATACTCTTCAGGTTTTAAGTATGGTTCTGGAAATTGGAAACTTTCCTCACTATTAAGTAAACCTATAAAAACAAGTCGTTTTCGTATTTGAGGAACACCATAGTCAGCAGAACATAAGATTTGGCTACTCACATTATACCCCATTTCCGTAAAACGCCTTACGATTTCATTGCGAACTTCACCTTTATATAAGGTTGCCATACCAGGTACATTCTCAATCAAAAAGGCTTGTGGTTTATATCTACGGACGGTTTCTATCATCGCCAAATACAACTTGTTTCGTTCATCATCAAACTGCCTAGTACCAGTCAGACTGAAACCTTGGCATGGTGGACCGCCAATTATCACATCTATTCTTTTTCCATCGAGAATACCATCAATAGCATCAAAAGTTTCTGAAGCAGATAAATCTCCGCATAAAGTCCTACTCCCATGATGATTATGTGCATAAGTCCTTAATGCAGGCTCATTAAAGTCTACACCAAGTAATATTTGGTATCCGGCCATTTCAAAACCTTTAGAAAGACCTCCACATCCACAAAATAAATCTAATACAGTATATTTTTTCTCCATTGACGTTTTTCTTTTTACTCTTCAAAATAATCCGAGTCAATACGCTTCACTTCATATACACGCTTGACGCTAACACCTACATTATATTCAATCATATAATGGGCCAACTCCTTACCGTCAATCAATACAATCTTTTTACTAGCTTTCTCGACAAATAAACGAGCCTCCTTTGAATAGGAACTAGTAGTAATAAAAACGCCCTTGCTTGCTTTCTTTTCATCTAAAGCACCCGCAAATTGTTGTATCTGAGGCTTACCTATTGTATTCTCGGGTTTATATCTCTTCGCTTGAATATATATTTTATCTAAGCCCAATTTATCTTCAGAAATTATACCGTCAATACCATCATCGTGAACAAATGGAGTAACTAATCCTGAATTTGCAGAGGAGCCACCGTAGCCCATCTTAAGCATAAGGTCAACCACCAATTGTTCAAAAAACTGAGGTGAAGCCTCTAATGTTTTTTGAAGAATTTCAACCGCCAAATCGTTTTGAATTGCATGAAAAGCCTGTTCTAGCTGTTCTGTAGGCGTTTGCTCGCTAATATTGAGAACTGAAGGAAAATCTATTATTTGTTGCTTCTCGTCTTTATTTATCGCGTTAGGTCTAGAATATGCCAAGAACTCCGGGTACTTCAACAAATCAGATTCTCTCAAATCTGAATGAGTACTCATATAGTCGCGCCCTCTCTTAGTGATTCTATAGACACCTCTCTGCGGTATTTCAACAAACAAAGCTCTGCGCAACCATTGCAAACTCCATCCAAGACGATCGTTCAATTGAGTTGTATATCCACTTCTCGTTGGTACAGAACAGTCCTCTTCAGTTAAATCAAAGTACGCAACAAGTGCCTCTCGCATCTCTGCCTTTGACATATCCTTATGCACTAATTGTTGCATAAATGGATATAAAAAGTTTTCAAATTTTGGTACTGCCATAATCCTCCTGTTTTAATCCTCTATCATCTCCACCACCCCAAAGAACTCGCTGATTTTGATGCCGAGTTGTTGGCATACGCGTTCGAGTATGTCGAGTGAGATGTTGCGTTTACCATTCTCGATGTCGCTCATGTAGCGGCGGTCTATGCCGGCCTCGAAGGCGAAGGTCTCCTGTGAGATGCCGCGCCCCTTGCGTAGCTGTACGATGGCTTTGCCGACCTTATCTTGTAGTGTCATAGTTTTAGTGCATTGTAACGGCAATGCTCCGTGGTATTTAGTTTATGCATAATATGCCCATGCAAAGGTCGCTATTACGTGAAAATAATACAACGGCCAATAGTGCACATACGTGAAGGGCAATGAGAAATTGTAAACTTTCGTCAAACTTTCTTAAGAAATCGGTGTTGTAGTGATACATCATATCAAAAACAGACTATGAACAACGAGCAGAAACTACCATTGGCCGAGATTAAGGCGGGCCTTAAGTTGGCAAAAGAGGCGTATGACGTATTGGCCAGCGATACGGACTATGTGAAGGGCATACGGTATCATCTGGAGCGTGTTGATGCAGCCCTACAATCGGGTAATCTGGAGATGATCTTATATTGCAATCAGCAGGTAGTGAAGGACTACAGGAGCTTCTTGGTGCGCAACCATGTAGAGGTGGTTCATAACCCATCCGTATTGAGAGAGAAGGGGTTGTGCTGGAACTTCTTCAACCTTAGAGTCATCGGCCATCTGCTTGCCAATGAGATAATCAACGACAAGCTAAAAGATGGTGCCATGGCAGGCATCGCCATCGCCTGCGAGTACTTCTGCGACAAGACGATGGATAGCCGCAAATGAAATGATTCGTTGCCATCGGCAACCGCATTTTCAACGCGTGACAATCTGTCACGGTTACAAAGTCCTTACACTCCACATCTGTTCGGATGCTTCGGAAAGATACCATTCGCGAGCCTGTGGGTCGGGCTCGTTCATAATGCGTCTCATGTGTGACCATGTGAGATTGTGAACACGCGTGTTCGTAATCTCTAAATCCTTGAAGCCCGCAGGAGCTAAAGGCCGCTACCTCTGCTTGCTCTTCTTCTCGTCGCTCTGGTCGAGGATGGCGAGCTGCTCTTCTTGGAGGCTGTTGAAGATGTCGAGGAGCTCTTTCTCGAGCTCTTTCTCGTGCTTTTTCTTCATCTCGTTGATGAACTTTTTTTGGTCTCCCTTCATCTTCTCGAAGATCTTTTTCTGGGCGCTGTGGTCGCTCAGGGCCTTGGAGCGTGAGGTGTAGAGGCTGTTTCCCCAGTCGCTGAGCTCGGGGGCGTTGAGGGCGGTGCTGAGGGCTGCGAACAGGGCGTGCTTGGTCATGGGCTGACCGTCGGCGTCGACGAAGAAGCCGAGGCGGTGCATGACGTTGAAGATGCGTATGACGTTGACCTTGGTGCGTCCCTCCTTGCCGTCGAGGTTGAGGTGGATGGGCATGGCGGGAGCCACAGGGATGATGGCCATCATGGGGGTGTCGGGCTCGGCATGGTCTTCATCGTCAAGGTGGTTCTCGCGGTCGAGCTCTTCGATGTAGGCATATAGTTCGGCAATGGCCTGGGCGCGGGCCTGCTCTTGCTCTTCGGGGTCGGGACCGAGACGTCTCGGCTCTACGATGCCTAAGTTGGCAGAGGGTATATCTCCAATCTTGTACCTTCTCGCGCTGCGGTATGGCGTTTCGAAACATTCGGGGTTCTCTTTGCTCCACGCTTCGATGAGCTGTACCATGGCGTGGCGGTCGTCGTAGTCGTCCCAAAAATGGAGAAAGTGGTGGGCTTTCTTGGATGAGTATCGGGGAGGGACGACGGGTGCTCCTTTATGGTCGATGAGGTAGCACACCCATTGTGACATATCCTCGTTGTCCCAATCAGATAGTATATCTATTTCGTAGGCATGGAGTTGGATGTCTGCATCTATCCGACGGCTGTACTTGATGGATAGTTCCTTGATGGGACTGAATACGAGTCCATTGATCCGACTCCATAGCCCGGCAAGTTCTTTGCCGTTGCTTTTACTATCCAAACAAAGAACGACTTCTCGGTTGAAAATGAATCGTGTGATGTTGTTTGCAATGTTATCTGTGAGGGTAAGCTGGTCTTCGAAGACCTCGATGAGTTGGTAAGGGGCCGATGGACTGGCCTTGGCTGCGAGGATGGCATAGGCAAGGTGTTCGATGAGGAACACTTCGGCAGGGCTGAAGAGAAGGTTTGGCACCGCCTGCGGATCGTTATCAGTTATGTAGTTGTCGTCGACATTGGCCTGACACATGTAATCGTAGGCTATACCGAAGAGTTCCATGTAAGTTTTCGTGCCGTAGATGTCGATGTCCATCATGAGGAATGCACAGGCCTTGTAGGCGGCATGGAGGTAGATGTCGAAGGTGGCGGTAAATATGTTTCCATTGACCTCGGCCTTGGCACGGCGAAAAATATTGTATAGTTCTTTATGGAAGGAATCTTCCATGCATTTCTCGTAGTCGAAGCTGATGAAAAACATCTCGCGACTGACAAAATCGGTGTTGTAGTATAGTTCCATAGAGTGTCTGTTTGTTCCTGTTGCAAAGCTATGATAAAAATGGTGTCGTTATATGGTATCGGGCGGAGATTTTGATGAAATTACTCATAAGTCAGTATTTCTGTGGATAACTAACGAGGCGCGAAAGAATGGTACCCAAAATGCAAAATCGGGGTCGTAAAATGCAAAATCGGGGTCGTAAAATGCAAAAATAGGGGGGTAAAATGCTGAAAATAGGGGGTAAAAATTGGGGGTCGAGCATGGGTGCATAGTGTTAAGTTGTTGATATACAATATTCTATCACGTCGCATCAGTTGGGAATGGAGCTGAATACAGTGAAATATATGTGTACAAAAGGTATAGATAGAGGTATATCTATATATTTATCTATATACATCTATTATATAGTGTGTATTGTCGTTGTGTGTACCAATATTTTAGGGTTGAACAGGCTCGTCTTGGCTGATTGCACGTCGTTATGTAACTGATATTGTGTGCGATGCGTTGTACGTAGTGGTGCATGGGGCGTTATTTTAGGGTGCTTTTTTTGAATTTTATGTACTGTTTTTTGTATTTTATAGGGTGTTTCTTGCATTTTAGAGGTAGTTTTTTGCATTTTAAGGGGCGTTTTTTTGATTGAAGAGAGCGGTTTTTTTGATTAAAGAGAGCGCCGACGCTGATTGAAGAGAGAAACGCTCACGGTTCGCCCAGGAAGGAGAAGATGATGGCTACCTGCTGGCGGGTGAAGCGGCGGTGGGTGGCACGGTAGCCCGCCTGCTGCAGGGCGGGCAGCAGACCGCGGGCGGCGGTGATGTAGCGGTGCAGCATGCGCAGGGCGGTGGGGCGCGAGGCACCGGGGTCGTAGAGCTGGGCGAGTTCGTGCTTGGCATAGGGGCGCAGGGGTATGATCCCGGTGGGATTCACGCCTTCGGTCGTGGAGGGGAATGATGGATTTTTGCTGTTCATAGAAGGTGTGTTTTATATAGATGTAAAGTTAGTGAAAATCTGCGTATTATACAACTTTTAGGGCGACTATTTTGCGGTGTTTCGACAACCTGTTTTTACAAGGTGCGAGGTAAGGGTTGCCTGCTATACAGAGCGGATAGAGTACCTTTGCAGCAACGAAGAAATTTACCATTTGACCATTTACAATGTACAATTGATTTGAGGAATTTACCATTTTGACCATTTACAAATCACATAATAACAGGATAAGAAACTATGGCAAAAAAGATTGACTTGAGAGTCAACAAGGCTCTCCTGAAGAGGGCGATGAAGTCCTATGGGCTGACACTCGACAGTGACGGACAGTGTGTGACCGACCACATGGGCCAGCGCGTGCCTGTGCCCCTGGCCGACAAGGTGGTGGCACGCCTGCCCGAGATGTATAGCCGCATAGCGGCGCTGTATGTGAACCCCTTCGTGCGCAGCCAGCAGGTGCTGGCACTCATGGCTTGCGTGAGTGCCGCCATGCCCCACACGCGAGTGACGCATCGGTACAAGGAGTTCGGGCCCTGCCTCATGGCCTTCATCTATGGCGGTCCGGGCTCGGGTAAGGGTGGCGTGATGGACATCAAGGAGCTGTTGCTGCCCATCGACGCCGAGGTGTGTGAGGGTTACCAGCTGGAATATAAGGAGTATCGCAGGCGGCTGCGCCGATTCCAACGTATGATGCGCCAGATGGCCTACGACAGGGACAACCGCGTGGGCAGCATCGACGACACGGCCTCGGAAATTGACGAGCCACAGGCACCCCTGCGCCGCTCGCTCATCATCCCCGATGCCACCACGGCGGCCAACATGCACGACCGCATCAAGGGCAACGACCCTGACGCCTCACTGCTCATCACCTCGGAAGCCATATCGCTGCTCAATGCCAACGGACGCGAGCACGGACACTTCGACGAGATCATCACCAAGGCACATGCCAACGAGCGCATACACAAGGGACGCAAGACCGATAACGAGGATATCGTCATCGAACGCCCCAACCTGGCCGTGGTGATGACCGGTACGGACCTGGCCGTGACGAAGATGTTTCCCACGCTCGACGACGGTCTGGCCTCGCGATTCCTCTTCGTGTCGCTGCCCACGATCGTCAACTGGGAGTATAACCCTACGCCCGAGGAGTATGCCCGATTCAAGGAGACCATGACTCACTATGCGGGTGAACTGCTCGACATGTATCATGCCCTACGCACCTATGACACCTCTACCGAGCAGGTGCGCCTGGTGCTGAGCGAGGCACAGGAGCGCTGGCTCGACGAGCACTTCGACACCATGAGCAAGCAATACTTTGCCGCCTTCGGGGCCGACGACATCATACCCGTGGTGCGCCGTCGCCTACTCGACGCCAAGCGCATGATGCTACAGGTGGCCCTCATGCGTCGGCGCGAGCAGTGCGCCTCGTGGGACGAGGCCGTGGCCGACCCCATCGTGCGCATAGATGACGACGATATGGACACGGTGCTCATGATGGTACACTACTATGTGAAGCAGAGCATGCACCTCTTTGCCCGCCTGCGCACCGAGCCCGACACGAGCGAGCGCAAGACGATGATCGAACCCAACACACACCTCAAGCGACTGCCCCGCACCTTCACCCTGGCCGATGTGGTGCGCATAGGCAAGGAGGGAGGCGTGCCCACACACATCAGCGAACGACGCATAGCCGTGTGGGAAGCATCGGAACTCATCACACGCAATGCCGACGGCAAGAGCTATGAGCTGAATGCGGAATGTTAAAATCATAAATCATAATTAATCCTGCTACGCAGTCTTTTCCTCCTTCGCACCTCGGTAAAGATTAAGCAAGCTTATCTCTACTCTCGGTTTGGCGTCGGTTCATAAATCATAAATCATAAATCATAATTCACAACATGCACCGCTACCGCCTATCCACCTACCGTGAGCGTAAGGCTCACCGTGAATGGAACACCACCTGCCCCGACTGTGGCCGCCGTGGTGAGTTTGTACCCTATATCGATGCCGTCACCATGCGCCCCATCGACGACCGCTGCTGCGGACGCTGCAACCGCGAGAGCAACTGCGGATACCACCTGACACCTGCCCAGTGGTATCGCGACCACCGCCCTGCCGATGACCCCACGCTCACCCGCGAGCAGCGGGCCGAGCTCCGTGCCCAACGCCGTCGCGAAGAGGCTGAGGCACTGCGCCTATGGCAAGAGCAACAGGCACAGCAACCACCACCCTTCGACCCTACAGCCAACGAGCAGCCACCCTATGTGGCCGACTACCTGGCCTGCACACACATGCAGTGCCTGCTGTCGCAGAGCACCCAGAGCGACCTCGCCTGCTGGCTGCGCACACGCTACGCCCCCGAAGCCGTAGACACCACGCTGCGACGCTACCGCATAGGAGCCACCGCAGCAGGGGCCACCATATACTGGCAGATCGACGAGCGCGACCGCGTGCGTGCCGGCAAGGTGATGCGCTACGACACCGCCACAGGACACCGCATCAAGGGCACTGCCACACCAGCCGTGACCTGGGTGAACCGCATGCCCGAGTATGGCCGATGCGAGAGGCCCGTGCCGCAATGCCTCTTCGGACTGCACCGCCTTGGCGAAGCCGAGGGACGACCCATAGCCATCGTGGAGAGCGAGAAGACAGCCCTCATGCTCGACATCGCCCACCCACAAGCGCTGTGGATGGCCACGGGAGGCAAACAGAACTTCAAGGAGGAGCTGCTATGGCCCTTGTGCGGACACGAGGTGTATGTGCTCCCCGATGCCGATGCACTGGACGACTGGAGCCAGCGCATAGCCACACTGCACGCCACACTGCCCATCGATATGCACATACCTGGCCAATACTACCAGCTGATGGACAACGACGAGGCACGAGCCAAGGGATGGGACTTGGGAGACTTATGAATTCTGAATTATGAAGGTTCGTGCAAACGAGCGAAATGTAAACTTGTTTACAATTTCTCAGCGAGTGAAGCCGAAGCTCAACAACGGAGTTGTTAATTCTGAAACGAAGTTCGCTGGCCGTAAGGGAAAAGCTATTATGAATTGTTAATTCTGAATCGCGATATGAACTAACTAAAAAGCACTGTCGCCCTTTAAGGGGGACGAGCGGAGAGAGGCTTTTAGCCGAACGGAGCGGAGGGGGTAATGAAAATGCAAAGGGACTAACAAAAACGCAAAGGAGGTAACACAAAAGAATCTCCTCAAGAGATCCCTAAAATTTCTCTTGTGACATCACGGATAAGTTCCACTACCCCTTCGTGGTTTATAAATATGGTTTTGTTCTCAATGCGTATGGTGCGTATACCATGTTCTTGCAGGAGCCATTCCTCACGCTGGAGATCATTTACACCACCTTGTACGGTGTAGTGCTCTGCACCATCCAATTCGATACACAAGTGCAACTGAGGACAATAGAAATCGAGAATATAGGGTCCTACCCCAAACTGACGCCGCCAGCGCATGCCCTCTATCTGTCGGCCCTTAAGACTGAGCCACAGCACCGCCTCTGCTGAGGTACCCCTGTTGCGAAGTTCCTTACGCGTACTTGTCAGTGCCTTGAGGTTGTTAGGATTCTCTTTATACTTCTGCTGCATGGGACGAAGATACGAATAAACTAACAGAAAACAAAACTTCTTACCATGTATTTGTTACTCTCATCATTTCAGTTACCCCCACCCGGCCTTCGGCCTCGTCCCCCTTAAAGAGGGACAGTGCAGAGTCCACCAGAGTTATGAGTTAGAGGAACATTATTTTTGATTGAAGAGGTCGTTTTTTTGATTGAGGAGAGCCGATTCTGTGAATTCAGGAAACTAAGGATAAGACTAACCATAAAGCACTGTCCCCCGGGGACAGTGCAGAGTCCGTTAAAGCGGATTATTTTTGCCTTTCCTTTGTTTCTTCTCTCCAGCCTTGCAATTGCAGACATTCATGCTGGCGCGATGTCGTAACTTTGCATCAGAAATAAAGAGGTTAGCACCTCTTTGAAGTCCTTGGCCAGGACTTGTAATGTGAGCGCTCACATTACTTTCTAATGCGAGTATCGGCTGCGCCTCGGCATAATCCATGCAAGCATGATTCTGCACTCGGCTTGCACGAAACTTGCAATACAATACGAGTTTCAGCCGTCCGGAGGGTTGGCACGCGTAGCCTAGTTTTCGTTATCGTCATCGTTAACGTTGAAAAAAAAGTAATGTCAACCCACCCGAGGTGACCGGTAGCGGGATGTGGTTGTATGTTGAACCCCTGTCCTTGGCGCACACCCGCCAGAGACATACAAAGAGAAAGAAACGATTATGCCAGTAACCTATGCTGTCAAGAAGGTGAAAAACCCCAAAGGACAAGATGGCGTGGACTACTTCCACGGACGCGTAATCAAGACCGGCGACTACAACTTCGAGGATCTGGTGGAGGATATCAACAACTCCACCACCGTGACCCAAGCCGATGCACTCGCCGTGTTGCGCTCGATGAAGAGCTTCATCACCAAAGCTCTGCTCGCAGGCCAGCGTGTGGTGCTCAACGACCTGGGATCACTGCAGATCGGTCTGCGCGGTAAGTGCTACCCCGCTGCGGCCTTGCAGGACAAGGAGTTTGTGCCCTCGACGATGATCAAGGGACACACCTTCCGATTCCGCCCCGAGGTGAAGCTCAAGAAAGATGTCGCAGCCAACCTGTCGATCAAGCGTATCTCGAGCGAAGTGATGGCTTAAGCGGGCCGCTTAAGCGACGATAACGATTACGTTAACGATAACCTTGGTAGGTGGTCAACGTTAACGTTATCGTTGAAATGAAGTACTAACCCTTAAAACAAGTAAGATGAAAACCGAAAAGTCTACTTTCAATCTCGGCCTCTTGCTCAAAGTGCTCATAGCCCTGCTCACCGCCCTCGCGGGAGCGCTCGGGCTGAGCGCCTGCGGCAGATGGTAGCCACGGAGGAGGGATGGGCGCACACAGCGCCCACCCGACCTCCTTACCAAAAACAAATCCATTCACCCTACATCATCATCACACTATGCAACACACCCACCAAAACATCAACCGAGCCGAAGCCCCCGCATGGGGAGCCACCTCACCCTACTTCACCCTACGCGAACTCACCGCCAGCGCCACCGCCGAGCGCCAGGGCATCGACAACACCCCCACCACAGCAGCATGCCACATGCTCGCCATCCTCGTAGAGCGACTGCTACATCCCATACGCCTCGCGTGGCAAGCACCGATAATCGTCACCAGCGGCTACCGATGTCCCGAGCTGAACCGCCTCGTGGGAGGCACTCCACACAGCCACCACCTGCTGGGCTGCGCAGCCGACATCACCGCAGGCTCGCGCCAAGCCAACCGCCACCTCTTCGACCTCATACAGCAGCTACACCATGCACAGCTCATACGCTACACGCAGCTCATCGCCGAGGACAACTACCGCTGGCTACACCTGTCGTATGTGCCCTCGGACCTCAGAGGACAATCCATCGTATGCCAACAACCCACACCCGTCACCACGGACGATGTACCTGCTGAGGTGACCATAGAAGATAGCTCATAGTTCATAGCCCATCGGCTATGAGATGCCAAGAGGGCGTGTCGCTTGACACCCCTCTTGTATTGTATATGTCACGATGGATGGACAAAGATGCTGCTCCATCACACCACCTGGCACGAGGCCTGCCAGTGCCGCTCACTCTCCCTCGCGGGGCAGGGTGAACCATATGGCGTGGCCCTCGGCCGTGGGCTCGGCCTTGATGCGGCAACCGATGTGGCGGAAGTGGTCGTCGTGCTCGCGGATGATCTGGCGGCAGATGATGTACTCGGCTCCCTGCAAGCGGCCATCGACCTGGACGATGCGCGACGACGAGGGATGGAAGAGCGTGTGGAGCTCGGCCCCGTCGAGGTGGCGCGAGCGGTTGCTGAGCGTGATGCGCACGAAGGCTCCGTCCCGCTCGGCAAGAAGCTGCAGGCGGTCGGTGGGCGTGAGGGTGAGCATGGCATCGATGAGCTGCTCGACGAGGTACTCTCCCAGCACGACATCGCACTGGAGCCGCTCGTCGCAGGGCACGACCTCGAGGGCAGGCACCTCGGGACGCGTGGCCCAGCGGCGGGCATGGTAGTCGGCGGCATGGCGCAGGAGCGCGGCACTGGCTACGGACACGCGGCGGAAGGTGACCTCCTCGACCTGACGCGAGGCGCAGCTGGCGAGGATGCCGTAGGTGGAGCGATAGTAGGCGATGAGCTCGTGGGCCTGGCGACACTCCTCGGGCGTGGTGAGCCGCGTGGTGAGCTGCTTGATGCGGTGGGGATAGTAGATGGTCTCGTGCTTGAGCGTGGAGAGGCAGTTGTCGAGCACCATGTTCTGCACATGGAGCCGGTGCTCCTCGTGGCGGGCACGGCGCTCGTCGTCCTCGGCACTCTCGATGGTGCGGTAGGTGTGGGCCACGCGCCCCATGAAGGCACGCACGATGATGATGAGGTAGCCCAGGAGCATGAGCAGACCGATGAGCACGGCTACGGAGATGTTGCTGTAGTAGCGCTGCATGCGGTCACAGTAGTCGATGAGGGTGCGGTCTTCGCTGACGAGCTTGTAGAGGTCATTGTAGATGCGGTTGTTGTACCTGTACTCGGGGAGCCGATGGAGGGCGAGGTAGGCCACGGCGAGCTCGTTGCGCACGTCGAGGATGGCGTGGTAGTCGGTGGCATAGTCGCTGAGCCACCAGCGGGTCTCCACATCGGTCTCGCCACGCACGGCGGTGAGGGTGTCGATATACTCTGTGGCATAGGCGCGGTGGTGGGCATTGAGGTAGCTGAAGGCCGAGTCGGCATAGGCCAGGGCGTCGAGGTGGCGACCGTCGACATTGGCATAGTAGACGCTGTCGGCAAAGGCCGAGGCGCGATCGAGCAGGGGGTGAGCCAGGGCGCCAAGCGGGGTCAGCAGGCAGAGGATGAGGAGCGTGAGCGTGCGGCGCACTCCCCTGGGCAGGCGGAACCAGAAGCGGCTGCCCTCGCCCACCCTGCTGTCGATACCCATGCGGCACACCTCGAAGAGGGGGTCGGTCTTGCGGTACTTGTCGATGATGCCCTTGCAGTTGAGCAGTCCATAGCCGCCGCCCTTCTTGCCTCGCCAGTCGGCGGTGAGGGCCTGGCCTATGAGCGTGGGGTCGAAGACCTTCTCGCGGAGGATGTGGGCGATGTCGTCGTCGGTCATGCCCACGCCGCTATCGGTGACCGAGAGCTCCACGTAGCCGTCGCGCTCCTCGGCGGTGATGAGCACCGTGCCGCCCTCGGGGGTGAACTTGCGGGCATTGTCGGCGAGGGTGTTGAGCATGAAGAAGGTGAGCGCCTTGTCGGCCTTGACCACGGCCTCGGTGGGCTGCACCGTGAGGGTGATCCCGCGCAATGCGAAGGTGGAGGCGCTGCGCTCTATGGTGCCGAAGACATCGCTGAGGGGGAAGGTCTCGATGGTGAGGCGCACCATGCCCTGCTTGGTCTTGACCCACTGGGCGAGCTGCTCGTTGTGGAGGTTGATCTCGTCGGCCAGCTCGGCCATGTAGTGGAGCTTGCGGGTGCGCAGGGCCTCGTCGGCCCACACGTCGGGATGCTGCAAGCGCTCGGCCTCGTGGGCCATGCGGTCGATGTAGGGCATCATACCCATCACCATGGAGAGCGAGGCCTTGCGCACGATGTTGTCGCGACGGCCCTCATTGACATGGCGCTGGTGGATGTAGACGCGCTTCTCGGCCTCTTGCAACTGCTCGAGCAGGCGCTGCTCATACCCGCTGCCACGGCGGCGCCGACGGCCCAGGATGGCAAGCAGCACGATGAGGAGCAATGCGCCGATGACGATGACATAGAGCATGACCTTCATCGTGCGCCCACGGCGCTGGAGCATGAGGTAGCGGCTCTCGACCTCCTTGTTCTGACGGGTGCTCTCCAGGATGTCGAGGTAGAGGTTGCGGTGGTGGTCCGATGACGACTTGTCGCCCAGTCCGGCATAGGCTACGCTCATCTCCTCGTGGCGGCGGGCCTGAGCGTCGGGGATGAGGATGGTGGTGAGCGTGTCGAGGATGGCGAGCGAGGAAGCGAAGCGGCCTGCGTGGTTGTGGAGCGAGGCCTGCTGGATGGCTGCGTTCATCGCTCCGTAGCGGTCGCCATAGGTGGCGAGGAGCTGCTGGGCATCTACGGCCAGGGTCATGCTCGCAACGGACGACGCGAGGGGCGTGTCGGGCAGGCCGACATCGGTGAGCAGCTGGGCCATCGAGCGTGGGCGCTGATGGGCGATGTGGGCCAGGCGGGCAGAGTCGGTGAGCAGCTCCGACAGGGCTACCGAGGCCATGCCCTCATAGTAGGTGTAGCCCCCAGCACGGCTGGTGCGGAGACACGAGGTCAGGTAGGCAAAACGGCGCAGGCGGCGCTCCTCGCGGGTATCGCCCTCGACATCGAGGCCCACTCCCTTCATATAGGTACGCATGAGCCACAGGGCCGTGTCGGCACGGAGAGACTGGTCGTCGGGCACGAGGTGCATCTCGGCATAGGCCTCGGGGCGCTGACCCATCATGTAGTGGTGCAGGGCACTCACCATGTGGAGCTCGGCCACGGTGGAGCGCAGGCGCTGCTGCTCGGCAGGGGCGAGCACGTCGGCCTCCTCATTGATGTGGGACAAGCGCCGCATCGCTCTCACACGGCAATCGTAGAAGGCGAGGTTGTCGGCCACGCGCAGGTAGACATGCATGCGGCCCACGTCGGCCACGAGGCGCTCCAGCTCACATCCTGCACGCTGCTCCACCTGGTCATACCAGTAGATGGCATCGGCATAGTCCATCTTCATGTACGACACGAAGCCCAGCATGTTGCAGGCCACGGAGCGCCCATGCACATAGCGGTCGGCCTCGGCATAGGCCAGCGTGGCATAGTGGTGAGCCGAGTCGATGTCGCGGTACTGCCAGTCGCGCGCCTTGCCCACCAGCACATCGGCGGGGTGAAGGGCCGCGCGGTGCCCATCGTGCCCCATGCAGCACAGGAGCAGCATGACGCAACAGAGAACAGATAGGCAACGGATGAGGTGACGCATGGATGGATGATGCTAGATGGTAATCACAGAGGATGCAGAGGATGCAGAGGACTCGGAGGACTCGGAGGACTCGGAGAACTCAGAGGACCCAGAGAAATCATAAATCATAAATCATAAATCAGCAATCTTTTCCGCACTCCTCCACAAGCTATCGTCGGGCACGGGGGCGACGACGTCGATCATCACCTTCGACACGGGATGCTCAAACTGTATGCGGCGGGCATGGAGCGAGATGCTGCCGTCGGGGTTGGAGCGGTCGGCACCATACTTGAGGTCGCCCTTGATGGGCGAACCCATCTTGGCCAGCTGGCAGCGTATCTGGTGGTGACGCCCCGTCTGAAGAGCCACCTCGAGGAGGTGGTAGTTGTCCATGCTGGCCAACAGGCGGTAGCTGAGCACCGAGCGCTTGGCGCCGCTACGCTCTGAGGAGTAGGCGTACGACTTGTTTTGCTGCTCGTTGCGCACGAGGTAGTGCACCAGCTCTGCCTCGGGCTCGGCAGGACGGTTCTTGACGATGGCCCAGTAGGTCTTCTTGATGCGGCCGCCCTCGCGAAACATGGCATTGAGGCGCTCGAGGGCCTTGCTCGTGCGAGCAAACACCACCACCCCACTCACGGGACGGTCGAGCCTGTGCACCACACCGAGAAACACGGCACCGGGCTTGTTGTACTTCGCCTTGATGTAGGCTTTCACCATCTCGGAGAGCGGCGTGTCGCCTGTCTTGTCGCCCTGCACAATCTCTGAGGCGGCCTTGTTGACTATGATGATGTGGTTGTCTTCGTAGAGTACGGTCATGGTGGTAGTGCTTATTCGAGTTTTCTGTTCGTTTGCTTACTTTTTTTCGCTTTCGCGTGGTACAAAAGTACAAAATATAATCATGCAATGGAGAAAAATCAGAGAAAAACGCAAAAAAAGTAAGAAAAAGTTTGCAGTGTAAAGAAAAAGCACTACCTTTGCATCGTCAAACAAAAACGACATCAACATCGCGGAGTGGAGCAGTGGTAGCTCGTTGGGCTCATAACCCAAAGGTCATTGGTTCGAATCCTTTCTCCGCAACTAAAGAGGCTCAACAATCGTTGAGCCTCTACTATTTTTCCCAGGAGATAATCGTCCCTAAAGTCTGTGTCTTGCGCGGCAGAAATCTTTCTTTTACTCGCGTGACAGGAATGCTTTTTCGTGTACTCTACCACTGAGGCATGCCCTCGAACACCGCGCTCTGGCTGTAGGGCACGAGGTATCCGTCGAAGGTGATGGAGTTGCTCGAGAAGTTGGGGTTCACCGTGGCGCTGGCCTGATTGGTGCCTGCGGTAAGGGTGAGGCTGACGGTAGCCGACAGTGCACTGCCCTGGATGGCAAAGCTGTAGTAGACGTTGCCATCGCTATCCGTCGATAGGCGCACATTGGAGATGTCGCCCTGGAGCGTCACGCCACCCAAGCCGTTGGGGCTGTAGGTGAAGTTGGCAAAGGCGGTCTGTATGACGCCCTCGCCCTCGTCGCTGCTGATGTAGTTGGTGCCCGACGACACGAAGCGGGTGACGCCATTGGAGAAGTTGATGTTGTTGGCCTCGAGCACCCAGCTACCCGTCTTCAGCGCCTCCAGGGCCGCCTGATAGGCTACGGAGTCTTGTCGCTGCTCGATGGCACGCGACTCGGCACGTCGGCGCTGACGCTCCATGCGCCACGCCTTCTCACGCTCGGAGCGCTTGCAGCAATCGGCATCGCGACGCTGCGCATAGGACACTGTGGATGCTAATAACATGCTGACCAATGTGGTCAAGAATAATGCTCTCTTCATAATCGAAATAGGGTTAGGTTGGACTAATACCCTAAACAATGAGAGAGCGGAAAAGGTTGCGACGGGAGATAGCTAAATAGTACAATGCCACATAAATTGTACATTGTACATTGTAAATTGTAAATTGTAAATCGTCAAATAGTACATAAAGACTCGCCTCACACGATGACAGCCACCTCGGCCTGTGCCATGCGCAGCAGGTCGGCAGGCGCTATCTTGAGCTGCAGGCCACGCACTCCTGCACTGACAAAGATGTGGGGAAACGCGCTACACGTGTGGTGGATGTAGGTGGGGAAGTGCTTCTTCATCCCTATGGGCGAACAGCCTCCACGGATGTAGCCCGTGAGGGGAAGGAGCTGCTTCATGGGGATCATCTCACACTTCTTGTTGCCCGACACCTTGGCGGCCAGCTTGAGGTCGACCGTAGCATCGCCCGGGATGACACACACGAAGTAGCCCGTGCGGTCGCCCTGGAGGATGAGGGTCTTGAAGACCTGTGCGATGTCTTCACCCAGCGACGCGGCCACATGGGGAGCGCTGAGGTCATTCTCGTCGACCTCATAAGGGATGAGCTCGTAGGGCACCTTCGCCTGGTCGAGCAGTCGAGCCACGTTGGTCTTCTGTATCTTTGCCATGAGGATGATGTTTATCGTATCTTAGTGAGCGTATAGCGGTCGCCCATGCATGAAGGGCAGGCATCGAGCCGATAGGCATACATGTCATCGGCACTGTCGGCATCGCCCAAGGCCCAGGTGAGCTGAGCGAGCGAGACGGTCTTCCCCTCGAGGTCGGCACGATGGCTGAGGAGGATGGGGGTGTCGAGGTAGAGGGTCGTGTGCATCTCTCCTGCAAAGGGGTAGCAGGCAATGACCTTGTCGGCCACCTCGACGACATGATTGTCGAGCATGGTCTCGTCGGGCATGATGATCGTGTGTGAGCAGTAGCGTGACATCGGGTTTACACGGTTTGCTTAGTGCGCCTTCTGCATAAGGGCTTCATTGGGTTTCATCAGTTTGTTCGCAGGTTTCTCCTTGTCCATCATCCGCTTCTGCTGCTCCACCACGGCACTGTCGGCGACTACGGTGAGCGTGTCGGAGCTGCCTCGGTAGCGCATCAGCGAAGGCGACAGGATGAGGACACGCTCATCGGCATCGGTGCTCTTGAGGTAGGCCTCGCCATCGACACGCTTCACGACGGCTGAGTCGGTCACGGAGATGGAGAAGCTGCCCGAGGTGTAGAGCAGGGTGTCGGCGGTGACGATGGAGTCATTCATGTAGGCCACACGAAGGTTGAGATGGATATATTTATATAAGGAGTCGACCTCATCGTCGAGGAACACCACCTCCCCACCCCACACGATGCGGTCGAGCGGACGGAAATTGGTGTCGGTAGGGATGGTAAGACTATACCGATTGCCTAGGGGCGAGGCGTTCATCTCCACGAAGAGCACATCGTACCATAGGTTGGCCGAGTCGCCCACGACAGGCTGGGGCTGACGCACCGGGAGCGGCTTGTCTTCGTTGTCGAGGCGCTGGAGGTCGGCCTTCACACGCACCGACAGGTTCTCATAGATCTCCGACAGCCCTTTGGGATGGCGAGCATAGTAGACGAGCGACGAGTCGACCTCGGCCTTCGTCACTCCATGCTTGGAGTACACATAGTCGAAGTAGAGGTCCTTCTTGAAGCGCTGGCTCGCAGGCAGGTCATTGACGATGGCCTGCGCTATGTGGTAGTCGTAGAGCACAGCCTCGAGCTTGGCAGAGGGCAACACATCGTCGTTCCGCTTGCCAGAGCAGGCGGAGCAGAGGAGCAGTGCCATCACAGACACGAGGAGCAGGCTATGTACGCAACTTCTTCTCATCGGCGGGGATTGATTCACTTTCAGGACCTTCCATGCCCCAGTTGAGACAACGGTTGTAGAAGAGGAGGATGGCTATCACTCCACAGCTGATGCAAGCATCGGCAAAGTTGAAGATGGGGCTGAAGAAGATGAAGTGGTTGCCTCCAATGAAGGGCATCCACTCGGGCCAGTTCCATTCCACCAAGGGGAAGTAGAACATGTCCACCACCTTGCCCTTGAGCATGGCGGCATAGCCCTCGCCCCAAGGCACCATCTGCGACACCGAGAAGGGAGTGCTCTCGGAGAAGAGCGGCCCATAGAGCACGCAGTCGACAACGTTGCCCAAGGCACCAGCGATGATGAATGCCACACAAGCGATGTAGCCCTTGGGGAAGCCCTTGCCACGTATGCGCCCTACATAATAGATGAGGAACGCGATGGCCACGAGTCGGAAGAGCGTGAGGAACAGCTTCCCGAAGATCTCCATGCCGAACGCCATGCCGGGGTTCTCGGTGAAGTAGATATAAAACCAGTCGGTGATGTGGATGCTCTCGTAGAGACGCATGTTCAACTTCACCGACAACTTGATGATCTGGTCGATAATAAGGGCTATGGCTACAATCAATGCAACCATACGCCCTTCATTCTGTTGTTTTCTCATTTAATTCTTATTTCTTCTGCGCCTCCTTGGCCTCGATGCTCAGCGTAGCATGGGGAACAGCACGCAGACGGCCAGCGGGGATGAGCTTACCTGTCTCACGGCAGATGCCGTAGGTCTTGTTCTCGATGCGTACGAGGGCAGCTTGCAGACTCTGAATGAACTTCATCTGACGCTGTGCCAGGCGCATGGTTTCCTCCTTGGAGAGTGTGTTGGCACCCTCTTCCAGAATCTTATACGTAGGAGCTGTGTCGTGATCGGTGTTGTTGTCACGATTGCTCAGCGAACCCTTCAGGTTGTCGTAGTCGCGTTGAGCCAATTCCAGTTTCTCTAAAATGATCGCGCGGAATTCTTCCAATTCCTCGTCGCTGTAACGTGTTTTTTCTGACATAGTTTTTGTTGTTTTACGGGGTTAGGGCTCGGAAGCCCTAACCTATATGTTAATATTAAGAGAGTTACACTTTCTTAACCTCTGCTGTGAGGGTAAATCCATCAAACTCGAGTGCGGTGCCTTCGGCTACCTCAGCGATGGTGAGGCTATCGGCCAATACCTGATTGCAGATGTAGGCCTTGTGCTCCTCGATGGCTGCATCGCTGTTCTCATTACTGCTCAAGGTCACGGCGATGCGGTCTGTAATCTCGAAGCCGCTCGACTTGCGGATGTTCTGGATCTTGCTCACCAGCTCACGGGCAATACCCTCACGACGAAGTTCGTCGGTCACGGTCACGTCGAGCGCTACGGTGAGCACGCCCTCATTGGCTACCACCCAGCCGGGGATGTCCTCGCTATAGATCTCTACCTCGCCAGCCTCGATCTCGGCAGGTGTGCCGTTGAGGTCAAGGGTGAGGCGACCAGCGCTCTCGAGCTCGGCAATCTGCTCCTGGCTCATCACAGCCACGGCGGCAGCCACCTGCTTCATGAGTGCGCCAAACTTCTTACCCAGAATCTTGAAGTTACACTTCACCTTCTTCACGAGGATGTCCGAAGCGCCCTCCACGAAGTCAATCTCCTTCACATTCACCTCATTCATGATGAGTGGCTTCACGGCTTCGAGGCGTGCCTTCATCTCTGCATCCACGGGAATCATAAGCTTCTGCAGGGGCTGCTTCACGATGATGTTCACCTTCTTGCGCAGTGCCAAGCCCATAGACGAGATCTTCTGTGCCATCTCCATGCGCATCTCGAGTTCCTTGTCGACGAGAGCATCGTCGCATACGGGGAACTGTGCGAGGTGTACTGAACATACGTTGTCGCGACCAGTAGCACGCACGAGATCCATGTAGAGCTTGTCGGCATAGAAGGGTGCGATGGGAGCCATCAGCTTCACTACGGTCTCGAGGCATACGTAAAGAGTCTGGTAAGCAGCCAACTTGTCTTCGGTGTAGCCCGCACCCCAGAAACGCTTGCGACAGAGGCGCACGTACCAGTTGGAGAGGTTGTCGTTCACGAAGTCGTTGATCAAGCGGCCGGCACGAGTGGGCTCGTAGTCAGCATAGCAGGCATCGACATTCTTCACCAAGGTATTCAGTTCAGAGATGATCCAACGGTCAATCTCGGGACGCTCGCTTACGGGAATCTCCTGCTCACCATAGCAGAAACCGTCGAGGTTGGCATAGGGAGCGAAGAACTTATAGGTATTGTGCAGTGTGCCGAAGAACTTGCGCATCACCTCTACTACGCCCTCCTCGTCGAACTTGAGGTTGTCCCAAGGCGATGAGTTGGTGATCATGTACCAGCGCAAGGGGTCGCTACCATACTTTTCGATAGCACCGAAGGGGTCAACGGCATTGCCCAGACGCTTCGACATCTTGTTGCCGTTCTTATCGAGCACGAGACCATTAGAGATGACGTTCTTGTAGGCCACGCTGTCGAACACCATGGTAGCGATGGCGTGAAGTGTGAAGAACCATCCGCGTGTCTGGTCCACACCCTCGGCGATGAAGTCGGCGGGATAGTAGGAACGATTGTCGACTATCTCCTTGTTCTCGAACGGATAGTGGAGCTGCGCATAAGGCATAGCACCTGAGTCGAACCACACGTCGATGAGGTCGAGCTCGCGGCGCATGGGCTTGCCGCTCTCCGATACGAGGACGATGTCGTCCACATAGGGACGGTGGAGGTCGATCTTGTCGTAGTTCTCCTTATTATATACGCCCGGTTCGAAGCCCAGCTCCTTGTAGGGGTTGCTGGTCATGAAGCCTGCAGCGATAGACTTTTCAATCTCGTTGTAGAGCTCCTCTACCGAACCGATGCAGATCTCCTCGCCTGCCTCGCTGCGCCAGATGGGCAGCGGAGTGCCCCAGTAGCGTGAACGGCTGAGGTTCCAGTCGTTGAGGTTCTCGAGCCACTTGCCGAAGCGGCCTGTACCTGTTGACTCGGGCTTCCAGTTGATGGTCTTGTTGAGCTCCATCATGCGCTCCTTCACTGCAGTAGAGCGGATAAACCATGAGTCGAGCGGATAGTAGAGCACGGGCTTGTCGGTGCGCCAGCAGTGAGGATAGTTGTGTACATGCTTCTCAATCTTGAAGGCCTTGTTCTCACCCTTCATCGAGAGGCAGATGAACACGTCGAGCGACTCGGCCGCAGCAGCAGCCTTCTCGTCGTAGCGGCCATCCACGGTGAACTGCGGGTCGTAGGCGTTCTTCACCCAGCGGCCCTCGTAGTTCTTGTAGAGGTCTTGGTTGACACATGTAGCGAGGAACTGCTCGTCGAGCTCCTCCATGAGGTAGAACTTACCGGTGAGGTCCACCATGGGGCGTGTCTCACCCTTCTTGTTGATCATGAAGAGCGAGGGGATGCCAGCTGCACGTGCCACGAAGGCGTCATCGGCACCAAAGGTGGGTGCGATGTGTACGATACCCGTACCATCCTCAGTAGTCACATAGTCGCCAGGGATAACGCGGAAGGCCTTGTCCGAAGCATCGTGCCAGTTGCCCTGCTCGTCAACACTCACGGGCTTCACCCATGGGAGCAACTGCTCGTACTCCATGCCCACGAGGTCGGCACCCTTGTACTCGCCCACCACCTTGAAGGGCACGAGCTTGTCGCCGGGCTTGTATTCCTCGAGTGCGAGGTCAGCAGCCTTGGGGTTGAAGTGCATGTTCATCAGCGCCTTGGCCAACACCACGGTCATCTTCTCACCAGAGTAAGCGTTGTAGGTCTGCACAGCCACATAGTCAATCTTGGGGCCTACGCAGAGCGCGGTGTTTGAGGGCAAGGTCCACGGTGTAGTGGTCCATGCAATGAAGTATGGTGTACCCCACTCTGCCATCTCAGGCTTGGGGTTCTTCATACGGAACTGACCGATCACGGTCGTGTCCTTCACGTCGCGATAGCAGCCGGGCTGGTTGAGCTCGTGTGAGCTGAGTCCCGTACCTGCAGCAGGCGAATAGGGCTGTATGGTATATCCTTTATAAAGAAGGTTCTTATTGTACAGTTGCTTGAGGAGCCACCACAGGGTCTCGATGTAGCGGTTGTCGTAGGTGATGTAGGGGTTCTCGAGGTCCACCCAGTAGCCCATCTGATGGGTCAGGTCGGTCCACTCCTTGGTAAACTTCATCACATCCTTGCGGCAGGCAGCGTTATAGTCGGCCACAGAGATGGTCTTACCGATATCCTCTTTGGTGATACCCATCGCCTTCTCCACACCCAGCTCTACAGGTAGGCCGTGGGTGTCCCATCCTGCCTTACGCTTCACGTGGAAGCCCTTCATCGTCTTGTAGCGGCAGAAGACATCCTTGATGGTGCGAGCCATCACGTGGTGGATACCGGGCATACCGTTTGCCGAGGGAGGACCCTCATAGAACACAAACGAAGGGCATCCCTCACGCTCGGTCATACTCTTGGTAAACACATCCTTTTCGTCCCAAGCCTTCAGCACCTCTTTGTTCACATCAGAGAGGTTTAGCTGACCATATTCGGTAAATTTCTTGCTCATATGTCGTGTATGTATATTATACCTATTTTATAATAAACCGCAAAAGTATATCAAACCTAACGAATAGCCAAATTTATTGACCAAGAATTTCACCTCCCCCACCCTTTAGCACACAAATGTAGGCAAAGCCTTTGTTTTGTAAAAAAGAATATTTACCTTTGTGTGCTAGATACCAATTTACCAACATTATATCTAAAACAAAATGAAAATCTTATTGACAGGTGGTGCTGGTTTTATCGGAAGCCACACCTTGATTGAACTCACCGAGGCTGGTCACGAGGCTGTTGTTGTTGACAACTTGGACAACTCGTCTCCCATCTCACTGAAGCGCGTAGCCAAGATCATCGGCAAGGAAGTACCCTTCTACAAGGTAGACATCCGCGACCGCGAAGGTTTGCAGAAGGTGTTCGATGAGCACAAGTTCGACGCATGTATCCACTTTGCAGGCCTCAAGGCTGTGGGTGAGAGCTGCGCTAAGCCCCTCGAGTACTATGAGAACAACATGAACGGTACATTCGTGCTCTGCGACGTGATGCGCAAGAACGGCTGCAAGAACATGATCTTCTCATCAAGTGCTACCGTTTATGGTGACCCCGCCATCATCCCCATCACTGAGGAGTGCCCCAAAGGCCACTGCACCAACCCCTATGGTCAGACCAAGTCAATGCTCGAAGAGGTATTGATGGACATCCAGAAGGCCGACAACGAGTGGAACATCGTGTTGCTCCGCTACTTCAACCCCATCGGTGCACACAAGAGCGGTACCATCGGTGAGAACCCCAACGGTATCCCCAACAACCTCATGCCCTACATCACTCAGACTGCAGTAGGTAAGCGTGCTGAGCTCGGCGTGTTCGGTGACGACTATGACACACACGATGGCACTGGCGTACGTGACTACATCCACGTAGTAGACCTCGCTCGTGCTCACGTAGCAGCCTTGAAGGCAATCGTTGAGAAGAAGGGTATCGCCATCTACAACATCGGTACTGGCCACGGCTACTCAGTGCTCGACGTAGTGAAGGCATTCGAGAAGGCCAACGGTGTTCCCGTACCCTACTCTATCAAGCCCCGCCGTCCGGGCGATATCGCTACTTGCTACTGTAACCCCGCCAAGGCTGAGGCAGAGCTCGGCTGGAAGGCTCAGTTCGGTATCGAGGAGATGTGCCGCGATAGCTGGAATTGGCAGAAGAACAATCCTAACGGCTTCGAGGAGTAATCCGCTGAAGAAGGATAAAGGACAGAAGAGGGTGTGTCAGCTGACACACCCTCTTCCTATATATTAATGTACTTAATATTGTCGTATCCCTTTCAGGAGATACTATAATAGCAGTTTACCCCAACACCTCGTGTCTAGCTTCGTCGCGAGACTCCATCAATGCAAGATATGATATATGAGTTCGCGCAAGAGTCCCTTATCCGTAGCATTGGCCCCATAGCCCTTCGACAAAGCATCGTATCTGCGGATGTCACTGATGATATACATCACCTTTCTGGCCGAATAGTAGCGCATAGCCGTCTGATACTCCTTGGCCATCCAGGGAGAGCGCAGGTCGAGATATGCCGCCACACCATTGTCCGACTTGTCGGGAGCGTAGTAAGCCATCATCAAGTTGGAGTAGAATCCGAAGAGCGTAGGCAGCACCATCTGCATGGGGAAGGTCTTCTTGTTGTCCTCCATGCACTGAGCTATGGTATTTGCCTTCACTACATCCTTGACCGCCAGCGCTGCTCTGAGTTCAAAGAGGTTATAGTCCTTGCTGATGCCCACACACTGCTCCACCAGTTCGGGAGTGATGGGGTCATCATTCTTCGGCTTAGCGATGAGGAGCTTGTCCAGCTCGCTCGCCATCCTATTGAGGTCAGCCCCTATGCACTCGACCATCATGCTGGCAGCCTTGACGTCGATGGCCGTCCCCTTAGCCTTCACATAATTGGACACAAAGGTAGGCAGCATTGCATCCTTCAGCTTCTTCGACTCAAAGATGCGCCCCACCTTATCAATCTCCGCAGCCACCTTCTTGCGTCGGTCCAGCGTACCATACTTATGACAGAAGACGAGTACCGTCGTTGGCTGGGGCTTCTGCAGGTAGTACACCAGTTCGTCCATGTTGCGCAAGTTCTGCGCCTCCTTGACAATGACCAACTGACGCTCCGCCATCATCGGATATCGCTTAGCCGAGGCAACGATGGTCCCCATGTCCGTATCCTGTCCATAGAGCACCATCTGGTTAAATCCCCTCTCCTCTTCGGCGAGCACATGCTCGGCGAAATAGTCCGACAACTTATCGATATAGTAAGACTCGTCACCCATGAGGTAGTAGACAGGAGCAAACTGCTTCGAGTTGATCTCCCTGATGATGCTATCGTATGTAACTTCTTGCTTTGCCATAAAAAATCTTTCCCACTTTTCTTGCGATGATTCGCATAATATTTCCTAACTTTGCCTACGAAAACGCAAGAGTTGGTTTCATAGTGCAAAGGTAATAAATGTTGGAGTTAAACCTACCCCCTTTCGAAAAAAAAATCACACAGAAGGATGGCAACCCATTCATTCTCGATGTCATACGCCGCCAATACGTGGCCTTGACCCCCGAGGAATGGGTGCGCCAGCATTTCGTGCACTACCTCATCAGTCACAAGGGCTTCCCCCAGTCGCTCATGGCCAATGAGGTGCAGCTCAAGCTCCATGGCATGAGCCGCCGGTGCGACACCGTCGTCTACGACCGCAGCCTACGTCCTCGTGTCATCGTAGAATACAAGGCCCCCACGGTGAGCATCACCCAGCAGGTGTTTGATCAGATATGTCGCTACAACATGGTGCTGCACGTCGACTACCTCATCGTATCGAACGGCCTCGCCCACTACTGCTGCAAGATAGACTATGCGGCCAACCGCTACACCTTCCTCAAGGAGATTCCCCCATACACTCAAATCGTAGAGCCATGAACATCGAGCAGCGCGTACAGACCTTCATCCATAGCCACGGCCTGTTCACCGACGACAGCGCCCTCCTGGTCGCCCTGAGCGGTGGTGCCGACTCGGTGGCCCTGCTCCGCCTCCTGCTCCGTCTGGGCTATCGCTGCCATGCCGTCCACTGCAACTTTCACTTGCGTGGCGAGGAGAGCCTGCGCGACGAGCATTTTGTCACGGAGCTGTGCCAAGCGCTTGGCGTACCATGCGAGGTCGTCCACTTCGACACCACCTCCTATGCCGCCCAGCACAAGCTCTCGATAGAGATGGCCGCTCGTGAGCTGCGCTACCGCGAGTTTGAGCGCATCCGCCACGAGCGGAGCCTCGATGCGATAGCCGTTGCCCACCATCAGGACGATGCCGTCGAGACCCTCCTGCTCAACCTCATCCGTGGAGCAGGCATCAATGGACTTACAGGGATGAAGGTACGCAACGGACACGTCGTGCGTCCCCTCCTCAGCCTTACCCGTCAAGAAATCATCGATTACCTAGACCGACTGGGCCAGCCCTACGTCACCGACAGCACCAACCTCACCGACGAGTATGCCCGCAACAAGGTGCGCAACAGCCTGCTCCCACTCATGGAGCAGATCAACCCTGCCGCCAAGGCCAACATCATGCAAGCCGCTATCCACCTGAGCGAAGCAGCCACTATATATAATAAGGTGGTAGATGCAGTCAAGAGAGACTTCGTCACCCGTCGTCCCGATGGCCTCGACATCCACATCGCCACCCTACTCTCCACAGATGCCCCCCGCGCCATGCTCTTCGAGGTGCTCCACCCCCTTGGGTTCAACCCCTCACAGATAGCCGACATCTATCGTTCGCTCAGTGGCGAAGCAGGGCGACAGTTTGAGAGCCCCACCCACACCGCACTTCGTGACCGCACCCACCTGATGGTACGCGCCAAGGAGCACGCTCCCCTACCCTCCGATGTTATCTACCCCCTTCCCGCGGAAGGCACCTTAGAGCTCCCCGATGGCACCCTACTCCGCGTGAGCCGCTTCGCCCCCGACTCCACATGGCAGGTGCCCCGTCGCAACGACGTGGTGTGTCTCGATGCCGCGTGCATCAGCCAGCCCCTCCACCTGCGCCATCCCCAGTCGGGCGACCGCTTCAGGCCCTTCGGCATGAAGGGATACAAGCTCCTAAGCGACTTCTACACCGACCTCAAGCTGCCCCGCACCGAGAAGCCCCGTCAATGGCTCCTCTGCCATGGCGACGACATCGTATGGGCCGTGGGTCACCGCAGCAGCGAGCAGTACCGCCTCAGCAGCCAAGCCACCGAGATCATCTGTATCGAGAAGTTTGGGGAACTATAAACAGAAAGCTCCGCTATAACACACGATTATCCCCATCCTAATGCGAAGTATTAACTATTTCGACAATTCTAAATAGTATGCTTCAATATAAGGTTTCAATACAGGGATATCCTGTTCAATCGTATTCCAGAGTTGTCTTGGCCGTATCTGATAGTAACCATGCACCAAGACATGACGCATACCTTCAATAACATCCCAGTCTACCTCAGTGTGTTCTGCACGAAATTCTTTTGTAAGCATATACACAGCTTCTCCGATGATTTCCACATGCTTCACGAAGCCATAAAAGAGTATAGGGTCAGTAGCAACGACATCGAATGTATAGCGTTCCTTTTGTTCCATCAATGTATTGATGGCATCCAAGATATGTTTCAGTCTCCCGACATCCTTAATTCTTTCTCTCATAGATCAAGATTTTATCTTGTTCAGCATTCTTTGAAGCAAAGGGGAGCAAACGACTACGTTCCACCAAGTCTACCGTCTTTCCCGTCAACTTACGCAGTGCGGTAGCCATGCGCGAGATTGCAAAC
Organism: Bacteroidaceae bacterium; assembly: GCA_017555875.1. Lineage (GTDB taxonomy): Bacteria > Bacteroidota > Bacteroidia > Bacteroidales > Bacteroidaceae > UBA1189. Next base: position 6,827 of record JAFZFN010000018.1, on the reverse strand, counting down.
AATGAGATAGAGTCACTATCAGTATACTCCACCAGCAAATCAATATCACTGTCGGCTGTCTCCTCTCCACGCGAATAGGAGCCAAACAACCACGCTTTGCTGATGGGCTGCCCAGACAAATATCCCCGTATCTGAGGAAGCATTTGTTGCATACTATAACTCAACATACCATGTTCTTTAGTAATTTACACTGCGAAAGTACGAAGATTCCCTGAAAAAAACAAAGCAAATATATCAAAAGTTTTCTTCCGATTGTCTTCGTCGCAATCCACCATCAAAAATAAAGCTCCGCACCTCGGTGCAGAGCTTGCATTACTCAACAAGAGGATTTACAAAGATATGTTCCTATGCTCCTTTTCCTGTTCTTCTGTGCTGAACAATAGTTTAAATCCATTCTTTTGATAGAACATCAGTGGCAAAGTCAATTGTTGCACACTCTTTTTCAGCTTGCTTCGCCATCTCGATGAAGCGGTCTGAATTGATTTTTCATGTTGACCCTTTTCAGTTTTCCAAAAAAGTTATAACATTTTCGGATTACATTCCAAAAAAGTCAAGACATTTTTGGATTTCACTATAAAATCCTCTACATTTGCCTCCCAATAAGGATTGGATATTTTTCTCAAGAGTTCTTGCACGAGATAGACTATCTTGAAGATAAAAATGGAGAGTTGCGTGCGAGCTATCAAGTCATTACCCCCGAAAACGTAGAAGAGTTTCTACTATGACAAACGAGAGTTTTTAGACGTGTCGGTGCGATAAGACATTCACTCCTCTTTATAGATTACGGCAATTTACTGCACTACGATGAGAACAGACAACGCCCCCTCTGGAGGCGTTGTGTTTATCATTTCGATTAACCGCGCAAAGGCTCCCCATTCACCCTTCACCATTAACCGTTAATCGTTCACCCTTCACCAGCGCCCACGGCGCAATTCACCGCAGCTCCGCTGCATTCACCGCGCTGAAAGCGCTTTGCCAAATTAAAGTAAAATAAGAACCAAACAGCCTCTAAAGTTACTAGAAACGATACTCACAAGGATATATCTGCTGAACGAATAAGAAGCCGCTATTCATCGGGTTCATTATCGTAATATTTGCCACATTGCGCTGTGGAGCCATAAAAGCATTCATTGCCCGCTCGGCAACATTCACATTACGTTCCGGTATACGCCACGAGAAGAGGCAATGTTTTTCCGTGAATCCACTTACAAAGGCTGCGATATCGGGTACTTCCATTAATAGGTTCACAACATTATCCATCTGTTTCATTGCATGTATACGCTTCCCATCCTGTCTACCCTTCTGATTTAGGTATGGATTCACATATTTCTCCTGCGAACAAGTCAGTTCGTTCAGCACCAAATGCGTCCCACCATTATCATAGTGCAGATAGTCACATTTGCATCCCTGCGCCTTTTGGTAGTGTTTCGCATATGCCATCAGATATTCCTCTATAGCCACAGACATGACCTCGTTATCGCCGGTCATCGAGAATCGTGCGACCTCTTCATTGCCACAATGTCTATTCCTCTCGCCACACCTATCACAGGCTACAGCATCACGTAAGCTAAACGGCTCAGAATGTTTCTCAACGGCCAGAAAGCTCACATGTCTCTTCCAACCCTTATACGCTGGCAAAATATCAAGCAACAATTTATCCATACCTTGCCACCTCTTTTAGTTCAGTGCGACATATTCACTATAGATACCATTCATAGGTTCAGATAGGTCAAAGGTGTCGACCAACCATTCTTGTGAGTCGTTATCTACAGCCATTAGGTCAGTAGCTCCTCCGTCTTCTGTCACATAATATGCCGCAACCTCTTCAGGAGATAGTCCATTATCCATTCCTCTATAGCTTCTTCTTATCAGCACATTCAGGTAATTGATGATGTATGGGCTGTGTGTTGTAATTGTGAGCGTACTTCTTTTCCGTTTGATATAGTCAAGCAGCACGTCCATCAGTCTCAGCTGGTTTGTGGGGTACAGGTTACACTCCGGTTCCTCCACCACATACGAGTGATACCCTTTCTTGTCTGTCGCATAGTCAAGCGTGAGCAACAAGGGTATTGTCGACTGCATACCCGACGAAGCTTCTCTTATAACCAGGCGCTTTCCATCAGAAGTCACGATATAGTCATCATCCTTCTCATGCACAAAGTCCACCTCTAGCACAGGCATAGTACAATGCCCTATTTTGGCCTTAGCGTTATTGTATTCAACGGCGAAATACAGCATATTATCCGACACCGTCTCCTTCACAAGGTTCAGTGCAGGAAGGAGTTTGGTAAACGAGGCATACATTATTCTCTCCGCTGGTATGTAGAGCGAGTCGCGTAATACATCCAATATTGCAGACAAGTCTTCTTTATCGAATCTATTTTTGAACTCCTCCGTTTCAGTTCTATCAGCAATGCTACATAATAGGACTTTTGCAACATCTTTATGTTGTACCTGTTCCCCATTATAGGACATCTCCACGGATACCCCATTAGCATCTACTCTAACAGAGAGCCTATATTCCTCTGTTTTGTCATCGAAACATGACTTCCCTTCTTGCGTATATTCTATGATGCTATCTTCTTTTTCATAGTTGAGTATGCCGAAATTCTCCAAGAATTGATGCCATACACCAATAGTATCCTCTTGTCTAAGAGAAAGATAGAGATACAGATTATAGTCGGTAACAATACTTAGCAGCTTTGCTATAGTACTTTTACCCACTCCTTGCCCACCAATCAAGAAGTTATACTCCTTCAGCTGAATATCAACATCTTGTATAGGACCGAAATTATGTATTTTTAGTTGTCTCATATAAGTAAAACACCTTTGCGGTAGCAAAGTTAGCACAAGACAAACAAAGATACAAGTATTCTGTCCACTTTCCTATCCGACCGCAACGTCTTTTCATTCTCTACCGCCCTGTTTAAGTCATCATTTTCATTTTCGCATCGAACTGTGTCTGAGAAATCAAGACTCATAGATCAGATATCTCTAAGGGGTTTCGTTATCGTTTTCGTGCATACCTAAGTCTATGGGAGTATAACCCAAGAACTCTACATACTTGAGGAACTATCTGTGAAATATTTCTCCAAAACTTTTGCAAATATACGAAATTTCCGCTAATTTCGCAAAGTAATCCCCTGAGGTCCCTGATTCGTCAAACCTTGGGGTTTAGTTTTATATCCTTATCATCAACGAAACTGATTATAATAAATCAGTATGTTTCTACAGATGACGTTTCTATCCACGACAAGATTTTTTACTTACGTCCACGTTCCAACATGCGACGAAACATCTCACGTTTCTTGGCAAAATCAATTGTTGCACGCTCTTTTTCAGCTTGCCTCGCCATCTCGATGAAGCAGTCTGCCACCTCACCTCTCAATACGGGTATGCTGCTTATTGCCATTGCTCGCTTAATTATGCATTATCATTGTAACTTCTCTATTCGGATAGGACTACGTTCCTGACTGATATTCAACTCACTATTAACCATTTATCATCTCCTAATGCATGTAACCTAAACATCTAAATGTTTCACGCACCTCTTCCTTAAATTTTTGATATGAAGACAATGACATCAAAGCGTCAGTGCTAATGGCATTACCTATCACCTCATACAATTCCGCAATTGTAGGCCTACTTCTCCGTCTAGGAAGTCCATCAGTTGCAATTCTAATAGCCTCTTCAATAACACTTTTTGGATCGGGCAGCACTTCTGGATTACGTTCTATACCTAAAGCGGCATCACTCAGGTCTGTTCCAATTTCTTCCTTAAATAGTTTTTTATCGGCAAGCATCCAAGCTTCCATCATTCTCACAGGGATTACAGGAGTCAACAACTTGCAATATTCCTCTTCATCTAAACCTTCCAACTCTTTTCGAGCAGGCACTATTTTGTTGGCCATCCTCTGTTCATATGAATCCCTATCGGCATCTGTATGCACTGCAAGGCTCATGACACCATACATTTCCCATGCCAAACGAGAAGTATCCTTTACATATTGCGGAAAAGATTTCCCTATTTTTAACGAAGGTATTACATATAGGTATACCTCAACATCTTGTGGGCAGTCAAAAGCCACATCTTCAAATGTTCTTCTTACGACATGTTCCAAGAATCGAATATCCGTTGTACCTTCAGTTGTTAATCCCACAAAAATCTGCTTGCCCATACCATTCAGTTATTACTATCTAAAGTTCTTTCGTTATCACCTTCTCTCAAGTATTCCATTATCATTTGGGTGGTCATTTTCTTTTCTTGCTCAGAGAAAGGTATAGATGTCTGCCATGTATGATTCTTAGGAACAGGTATTATTTTAGAGGACAACAGTCTTTTCTTCTCTCCCCCTACAGTTAAGGCAGAATTCACCATTTGCGCAAATGCAATAGTCAAACAAGGGTTTTCAAGCCACTTATTCATTTCTTTGACAAAAATCGTTGAGTGCGTATTGATTATCACCTGTCTTAATGGCATATCAGTATCCATAAAATCGGTCGACAAGTCTTTTAGCAATTCTGTCATAGCTTTAATACGAAATGGATGTATACCATTTTCTGGCTCTTCGAAACACAATAATCCATTATGCTTCTCATCTTGTAATAATATACACAGAGTCAACACCCTCATGGTGCCTTCAGAGAGTACTCTTGATGTATATTCTTTTCCATTTCTATCTTTCAGAACAATGATATACTGTTTATTTTCAACATCATCAATTACATCAACACTTACAAAATTGGGAATAAACGATTGCAATTTTCTTGATATAATTTTCAGACTATAGTTATCCTTCTGCTTTATTCGATATAATGCAGCTGCGAGATTTTGCCCTGTAGCTGAAACGACATCTTCCCCTGTAGTTTTACTCGTAGGCATTCGCAAATCATCAGGATTTAGCTGTAGGAAACGCCAACTTTTCATTTCCTCCTTTGCTGCAAGTATATGCTTAAAGTCTACAGAGTCAAAACTACTCAGAACAGTCTTGGTTGCATTACGCAACGGATAATATCTCTTCTTTCCTTGCGATCCATCCTGAGGCACTATAACAGTCATTATCCCATTATATTCCTCAGTGTACATGTAGGGAGTCTGTCTTTTACCCGTTTTCACCTTAGGGCGCCAAATATCCGCCGTCACAGAAGGTAATATCTTTATCCATCTATCATTATCATGCTTAATAGTATCAAGCTTTTCATATTCCACTTCTATATCTTGCAAGCCTATACTATTTTCCACACGTCTAAGTCTCAGTTCATATCTCAAACGTGTATACTTTAAATATTCTTTACCTCCCCACGTATCATCAACACTTGGATTAACCAACATCTCTACGACAAAAGACATTCTGTCAGCAATCGTATGATCTTCATATTGCGTAAACAATTCCAGCAAGTCTCCTCTTTGTTCTCGAAAAGCTTTCTGGATCTTGTCTGCATCAGCCAACGACGCTAACAATCTAAATGCATCAAACAGATTACTCTTTCCAGCTGCATTAGATCCAGCTATCACTGTTAATGGAGTAAAAGCCATTTCAAAATCATGAAAAGACTTGAAACCATCTATTTTAATATATGTAATCATTGTTTCAACTATTATCCCTTTAATTCAATTGCAAAGCTAATCAAAATATATTTATATAACAATAAAAGTAAAAACTTTTCCTAGCTAAGCATCTTGAATAGCAAGAAACAATCTATATTAATTCATTTAAAACAAAATTCGCTACTCTATTGAGTATTTACCTACTGCCCTATAATAGGAACAGACAACGCCCCCTCTGGAGGCGTTGTATTTCAATTGACAGGATACGTACGTTTTCGATGAATACAGATAGGTAGCAATATTGCAATTATAGGTACAACAAAAACAACAGCAGCGATTACTATTGATGGTAATCGCTGCTGTTGTTACTATAAATGTTAAGACCTGTACTTTATCGGATGCTTACAATACACTCAAGGCCACGACTCTTGGAGTGCGTGGCCTTGATGGGTTGTGTAAGGTAGTGCAGCTAAAGCATCGATCCTATATCGTCTTGCGCCACACCCAGTGCCATAGTTTGAAGAGGGGGCTCCACAGCACCTCTGAGGGATAGCTGCGGACGAAGCGGAAGTTACGCTTTATTTTGCGTAGTGCCCAGCGTAGCGTGGTCTCGCCCTGTTCATGCTGGAGGCGTTCGTCGTAGTGACCGAAGTTACCCGCCATCATGATCTCGTTGAGGAGGAAGCGACCCTCCCGTTCGTTGGGCGTGGTGAGCAGATAGCGGTCATCCATGCCATACACCTCTTGTAATACCCACATCACCGCCGCAGTGAAGCGCTCCATCTTCAGTGAGCGCAGCATGCGCATCGTCTCCTCTCGCTCCTCCTCGGTGAAGCCTTGGTGGAGCACGAAGTAATAGTCGAGTAACTGGCGCAGCCCGATGCCTTCGTGGAAAAGGTGACGGTAGATATGTACGAGGATGTATATGCGGTTGAAGGCGAGGCTCGGAGATGGAATCTCCTTATAATTGAAAATTAACTTCGTTGAAGTTCGGCTGCACTCGCTGCAAGAGTCCAAGCAAGCTTGACTCTCGCTCGTTGGCACGAACTTTGAAAATTGAAAATTGAAAGAGCGGAACCACCGCTGCAAGCGATGGTTTGTCACAGGAGAGTTCATCCATGATGGCATGAAGTGCACCTCGATGTCCAGTCCCTCGATGACGGGGAAGTCCACATGGTGATACACCGGTTTGCAGTCGGGCACATGGCAGCGCACATAGTTTAATATATCTTTACGTGCTCCGTGGAGCCAGATGTCGATGTCGCCAGGCGTACGATAT
>JAFZFN010000017.1 GCA_017555875.1 Bacteroidaceae bacterium | reverse complement strand
TGTCTGTATGTTATATAATAGCATTCAGGTGGTTATAGTGTCGGGGTTCCACCTCTTCCCATTCCGAACAGAGAAGTTAAGCCCGACCGCGCCGATGGTACTGCGTTTGTGGGAGAGTAGGTAGCCGCCGTTTTCAGTAGAGAGGAGTTGTCCAATGAGGATGACTCCTCTCTCGTCGTTTATGGGACTAGGATAATCTAGGATAACCTAGGAAAGCCTAGGAAGGCTTAGGAGGATTTAGGATTGTCTAGGATAACCTAGGATAGGCTGAGATTGGATAGACTAGGATAATATAGCTCAGTCTAGACAAGGATAAATTCCTCTTAGGACGTCTTTCAGACTCTTGTTGATCTTTATATATTATTTATAATCTAGTAATTTGTATGTTTTATAAAATTGTATGTTGCAGAACATAAAAACGAATTGCTAGTTTTTTTGCGGATACGATAGATATTTGCTACCTTCGCACCGTTTCTTGTAACAGAACGCAAGAAACTATGTTGTTTTAACTAAAAAATAAGATACTATGAAGGTTTATCAAAGTAACGAAATCAAAAACATTGCCCTTCTCGGTAATGACGGATCAGGTAAGACCACCCTCACAGAGGCGCTCCTCTATGAGAGTGGAGTTATAAAACGTCGTGGTAGAATTACCCATAAGAACACCGTCAGTGACTATTTCCCTGTAGAGCAGGAGTATGGCTACTCTGTGTTCTCTACCGTATTCAGTTGTGAGTGGAATAATAAAAAATTGAATATCATCGATTGCCCAGGAAGTGACGACTTTGTTGGTGCGGCTACGTCAGCTATTACTGTGACCGATACTACTATATTGTTGCTCAATGGCCAGTATGGATCTGAGGTAGGTACACAGACTCACTTCCGCTACACCGAGCAGTTGGGTAAGCCCGTCATCTTCCTCGTTAACCAGCTCGATAATGAAAAGTGTGATTATGATAACATTCTCGAACAGCTTAAGGGTATTTATGGATCAAAGGTTGTTCCCGTACAATATCCCGTTCAGACAGGTCCAGACTTCCATGAACTTATCGACGTACTGTTGATGAAGAAGTACTCATGGGGTCCCGATGGTGGTGCTCCTACAATCGAGGATATTCCTGCTTCGGAGATAGAGAAGGCCAAGGAGTGGCACAAGGCTCTCGTGGAGGCTGCTGCCGAGCATGACGAGGGTTTGATGGAGAAGTTCTTCGATACCGAGTCACTCACCGAGGACGAGATGCGTGAAGGTATCCGTAAGGGTTTGGTAAGCCGTGGTATATTCCCCGTATTCTGCGTATGTGCTGGTAAGGACATGGGAGTACGTCGTCTGATGGAGTTCCTCGGCAACGTAGTGCCTTTCGTAAGCGAGATGCCTCCTGTGCTTAACACTAAGGGCGAGGAGGTTGTTCCCGACCCCAACGGTCCTACATCGCTTTATTTCTTCAAGACCGCAGTTGAGCCCCACATCGGTGGTGTACAATACTTCAAGGTGCTCAGTGGTAAGGTGCGTGAGGGTGATGACCTTACCAATGTGGATCGTGGCTCTAAGGAGCGTATGGCCCAGCTCTTCTGCTGCGCAGGTGCAAATCGCTTCCAGGTTGATGAGCTCGTTGCAGGTGACATAGGTTGTACTGTAAAGTTGAAGGACGTGAAGACTGGTAATACCCTCTGTGGCAAGGATTGCGATTGGCAGTTTGACTTCATTAAGTATCCTAATGCTAAGTACTCTCGTGCTATACGTCCTGAGAACGAGGCCGATATGGAGAAGATGATGACCATCCTCAACCGTATGCGTGAGGAGGACCCCACATGGGTAGTTGAGCAGAGCAAGGAGTTGCGTCAGACCATCGTTCATGGTCAGGGTGAATTCCACCTCCGCACTTTGAAGTGGCGTTTCGAGCACAATGAGAAGCTGCCCATTCGCTTCGAGGAAACACGCATTCCTTATCGTGAGACTATCACTAAGGCTGCTCGTGCCGACTACCGTCACAAGAAGCAGTCTGGTGGTGCAGGTCAGTTCGGTGAGGTACACCTCATTGTAGAACCTTACTACGAAGGCATGTCTACTCCCGACGTATATAAGTTCGGTAATCAAGAGTTCAAGATCAGCGTAAAGGGTCAGGAAGAGCACACCTTGGAGTGGGGTGGTAAGCTAGTGTTCATCAACTCTATCGTAGGTGGTAGCATCGATGCACGCTTCATGCCTGCTATCCTCAAGGGTATCATGAGCCGGTTGGAGCAGGGTCCTCTTACAGGTTCATACGCTCGTGACGTACGCGTTATCGTATACGATGGTAAGATGCACCCGGTAGACTCTAATGAAATCTCATTCATGCTTGCTGGTCGTAACGCCTTCAGCGAGGCCTTCAAGAATGCTGGTCCGAAGATCCTTGAGCCTATCTATGACGTAGAGGTGCTTGTTCCCTCTGATAAGATGGGTGATGTGATGAGTGACCTTCAGGGCCGTCGCGGTATGATTATGGGTATGAGCAGCGAGAATGGTTATGAAAAACTCGAGGCTAAGGTGCCCTTGAAGGAGATGTCATCATACTCTACCGCTCTCAGCTCACTGACTGGTGGTCGTGCATCATTCAATATGCAATTCTCAAGCTACGAACTCGTTCCTATGGATGTACAGGATAAGCTGGTTAAGGAGTTCGAGTCTAAGCAACAGAATGAAGATTAAGATGATTTGCACATGTAGAGAATGTACTTGTACAGATAGATAGTAAGGGATTCCCGCACTCCGAGTGGTGTGGGAATCTTTTTTTGTATGTTATCTCCTATGAAACTCATTTTTTTTCCGTAAGTTTGCACTTCTAAATAAAAAGGATAGAATGAAACGCTTACTCATCATAGATCGCGACGGAACGATTCTTGTGGAACCTCCAGTGGATTTTCAGATCGATAGTATTGAAAAGACTGACTTTGTGCCAGGTGCCATCAGTGGGCTCAAGGTCTTGAGCACTCTCGGCTATCGGCTTGTGATGGCGAGTAACCAAGATGGATTGGGGACGGCGAGCTTTCCTATGGCCGATTTCCTTCCCCCTCAGGAGATGATGCTCAAGGTGCTAGCTTCAGAGGGGATACGTTTTGATGATATCCTCATCGATCCCACGATGCCCGAGGAGTACGCACCGACGCGTAAGCCTGGCACGGGGATGTTTACCGACTATCTTAGTGGGGATTATGACCTAAGTAAAAGTTTCGTCATCGGTGACCGCCTTACCGATGTTATGCTGGCCAAGAACTTGGGGGCACGAGCCATCTTGTTGCAGTCCTCTGAGGGTGCCATCGAGGCACTCAAGGAGCAGGGGCTCGAGGAGGTCTGTGCTCTATGTACCACATCGTGGGCGGAGATAGCAGAATATCTTCGTCGGGGTGTACGAGTAGCTTCTACTGTGCGCAATACGCGTGAAACAGCAATTGCCATTACTGTAGACCTTGAAGGTCGTATGCCTTCATCTATTGATACCGGTCTGAAGTTTTTCGATCACATGCTCGATCAGATAGTCCACCATGGAGGCATCTCGTTGCAGGTACAATGCAAGGGCGATCTTCAGGTCGATGAGCACCACACGATGGAGGATGTGGCTATAGCCCTCGGCGACACCTTGCGCGAGGCACTTGGTGACAAGCGTGGCATCGAGCGTTATGGCTATGCCTTGCCCATGGATGAGTGTGATGCTTTGGTTTTGCTCGATCTGGGTGGTCGCATCGATTTTGCTTGGGATGTGAACTTCACTCGCGAGTATGTGGGCGACACTCCCACTGAGATGTTTCGCCATTTCTTTGGCTCTCTTTCTGCCGCTTTGCGTTGTAATCTCCACGTCAGTGCTCGCGGCGAAAACAATCACCACCTCATCGAAGGAGTCTTTAAGGCATTTGCGCGTAGTCTGCGTGCGGCCATCCATCGCCAGGCGTTCAATTATGACTTACCTAGTAGCAAAGGGATATTATGATAGCAATAGTAAATTATGACACGGGCAATATCCGTTCGGTAATCAATGCCTTAGCTCGTACTGGTTGTACGGATTGGGTATACACCGACGATAAGGAGGTGTTGTCAAAAGCCGACAAGGTCATTCTCCCAGGTGTAGGAGAAGCCTCTTCTGCTATGGTTAAGCTCTCAGAGCGAGGGCTCGACACCTTCATCCCTACACTCACTCAGCCCGTGTTGGGTATATGTGTGGGCACACAGCTTATGTGTGAGAGTAGCGAGGAGGGTGATACCGTGGGTATGGGCATCTTCCGAACCAAGGTGAGACGGTTTAATCCTACAACAATTCAGGATGATTTGCTATCGTCACTGAAGGTACCTCATATGGGTTGGAATCAGATTGATGGTCTTCGCACTCCGCTATTCAGTGGTGTTGGTGAGGGTGCTTACATCTACTATGTGCATTCCTACTATCCGGAACTGTGTCAAGACACCATCGCTACCACTCATTACATCAATACATTCAGTGGGGCACTTGGTCGCAACAACTTCTTTGGTACGCAATTTCACCCCGAGAAGAGTGGTGCTGTAGGGACACAGATTCTAAGAAATTTCTTGGAGTTATAGGCATACCATTCGGTAGGCTGGAGATGAAGAAGACGAAGGGGTGAAGTCAAATACTCAAATTAAGGCAATAATATAGATGTTGTCCAAAACGTTTCGTGTCATTTCGAGCAAATCGAGAAATCTCGCAGAGTGTCCTGGCAGAGTCCCTGCGCGAGAGAAGTGCTGAAGCACGCTCCTCGGGGGAGATAAACCTCCCTTCGTCGCAACCGACGCTAATGCTCCGCGTCGGCAGCGCTTCGCTTTGTCGGGATGACACCATTGATGGGATTTTAGTGCCGGTGGACAACTGCTATATCATCTCCTAAATAAATTTAATTTTATTGAATTTCTGCCTCGTTCAGTAAAAAGAATACAAGTATTTCTTTACATTCACTCGTTGAAATTTGGTATTTCTCTCTGCTTGCACTATCTTTGTCGTCACTTTTTAGAGGAATTAAGATTTTTTATGTTGTATTACCTTGTAATAAAGTACGGCATTGGCTGAAATGAAAGTAGAACCTGGTGGTAACATCATCGATATCAAGCACGTGTCTAAATGGTTCGGAGACAAACAGGTGCTGGATGATGTGAGTTTGCATATCAGAAAGGGAGAGTTCGTCACTATCCTCGGTCCCTCAGGATGTGGTAAGACGACCCTTCTGCGAATATTATCGGGCTTTGACACGGCCTCGGAGGGAGAAATCTTGCTGGAAGGCTCCGACATCACCCAGACGCCACCGCATCAGCGACCGATGAACACGGTGTTCCAACGCTATGCGCTCTTTCCACACCTCAACGTATATGACAACATTGCTTTCGGTCTCAAACTGAAAAAGGAGAAGGACAACATCATCGAGAACAAGGTGCGTCGCGCCTTGAAGATGGTGGGTATGACCGACTACGAGCATCGTGACGTGAACTCGCTCTCGGGTGGCCAGCAGCAGCGTGTGGCCATTGCTCGTGCCATCGTAAACCAACCTCAGGTGCTCCTGCTCGACGAACCTCTTGCTGCCCTCGACCTCAAGATGCGCAAGGACATGCAGATGGAGCTCAAGGAGATGCACAAGACCCTGGGTATCACTTTCATCTACGTCACCCACGACCAGGAGGAGGCGCTCACCTTGAGCGACCGCATCGTGGTGATGAGCGAGGGTGTGATACAACAGATTGGTACGCCCACAGATATCTACAACGAGCCAGAGAACTGCTTCGTGGCCGACTTTATCGGTGAGAGTAACATCCTCAATGGCACAATGATCGAAGACCGTCTGGTGCGCTTCATGGACACCGAGTTCAAGTGTGTAGACGAGGGCTTCGGTGCGAATGCTCCCGTCGACGTGGTCATACGTCCCGAGGACATCTACATCATAGCCAAGACTGATACGGCCAACGCCATGCTCCATGGGCGCGTGTCCTCATGCATCTTCAAGGGCGTACATTATGAGATGATCGTCCAGCTGGCCAACGGCTACGAACTGATGGTGCAGGACTACAACGCTTTCGAGCCCGAGACAGAGGTAAGCCTCATTATCAAGCCTGCCGACATTCATGTGATGAAGAAGGAACGCACATGCAATACCTTCGATGCTACTATTGTGGACGAGACTCACATTGAACTGTTGGGCACCACCTTCGAATGCTTGCCTCACTCATTTGATAAGGGTGCTCAGGTAAAGGTCGAGGTAGACTTCGACAAGATAGATCTCACCGACGACAAGGAAGATGGTGCGCTCGAGGGAGATGTACGCCTCATACTATACAAGGGCAACCATTACCACCTCACCATCGTGACCGATGATGATGACTACCTCTACGTCGACACCAACGATGTGTGGGACGATGGCGACATGGTAGGTATCAACATCATGCCCGAGGACATTAGGATAATTAAGAATTGAAAATTGAAAATTGACAGTTGAAAACTAGACTCCGCGATAAAACTATTCAGAAAGAATTGTCCCTCTTTAAGGGTGGGGCGAGCGAAATGATGCAATAGCGAAATGAAGCGGAGGGGGTCTAACTGTAATTTCTGATTCAGATGAACAAACTCATAAAAATCTTCTCCCGTCGCAGCACTTGGGCCATCCCCTATGCGTTGTTCCTCGTGTTGTTTGTGTTGTTGCCGTTGGTGCTCATCGGTGTGTATGCCTTCATGGACAACGACGGTGGCTTCACCATCGCCAACTTTGTGCAGTTCGTCGATCAACCCGAGGCCTTCAACACCTTCATCTATTCTGTTGCGGTGGCCATTGTCACGACCTTCTTCACCATTCTGCTGGGTTATCCTGCTGCGTATATCTTGAGCAACAAGGAGTTCAATCGTTCCAAGACGATGGTCCTGCTCTTCATCCTGCCCATGTGGGTCAACGTGCTCATTCGCACCTTGGCCACCGTGTCGCTCTTCGATATTACGGGCATACCTCTAGGTGAGGGAGCGCTTCTCTTTGGTCTCACCTATGACTTCTTGCCCTTCATGATCTATCCTATATATAATACGATGATGAAGATTGACAAGAGTCTCATCGAGGCAGCTCAAGACCTTGGTGCCAACCAGCTGCGTGTGTTCCTTAAGGTGATACTTCCTCTTTCGTTGCCCGGTGTGGTGAGTGGCATCATGATGGTGTTTCTGCCCACGATATCTACCTTCGCCATCTCCGAGCTACTCACGATGAATGACATCCGCCTCTTTGGCTCCATCATCCAGGAGAACATCATGCTGAGCGACACCATGAACTATGGTGCAGCCCTCTCCTTGCTGATGCTCCTCATCATTGGCATTACCAGCATCGTGAGTGGTAACGACGATGAGCAGGTCAGTCATGGGGGAATTATTTAAATTGAAAATTGAGAATTGAAAGTTCACAGTTCACGATTGATAATTAGAGCACTCAGAGTTTTCCGAGTACTCTGAATAATAGATAAAGATGAAAAAACTAATCGCCAAAGGATATTTGTGGTTACTGCTCGCGCTGCTCTACACACCTATTGCCATCATTGCCATCTTCTCATTCACCGAGACGAAGGTGTTGGGAAACTGGACTGGTTTCTCGCTGAAGCTCTATACCAACCTATTCAGCGGAGGAATGTCGGGCTCTCTAGTGAGCGCCATACAGAACACCATCGTGATCGCTCTCTCGGCTTCGTCCATCGCCACGGTGTTGGGCAGCATCGCTGCTATTGGCATCTACAACATGCGTAGCAAGTCGCGCAAGGCCATCTCCTTTCTCAACAACATCCCCCTCATCAATCCCGACATCATCACCGGTATATCGCTCTTCCTGCTCTTCGTGTGGTTAGGCGTATCACAGGGCTATACTACCGTCATCTTGGCCCATGTGGTGTTCTGTACCCCCTATGTGGTCCTCAGTGTGATGCCGCGCCTCACGAGCATGAATCCCAACATCTATGAGGCAGCCCTCGACCTTGGGGCCACACCCTTCCAGGCCCTGCGCAAGGTCATCATTCCCGAGATCAAGCCAGGCATCATCAGCGGCTTCATCCTCTCATTCACCCTCTCTATAGATGATTTCGCCGTCAGCCTCTTCACCAAGGGCAACATAGGTCTCGAGACCCTCTCGACTTTTATCTATTCCGATGCTCGCAAGGGCGGTCTCACTCCCGAGCTCCGACCTCTCTCCACTATCATCTTCGTCACCGTGCTCCTGCTCCTGCTTGTGATAAACCGCCGTTCAGAGAAGCAGGCAAAGGTGGCAACGAGAGGGAAGTAGGAGACTATAGAGGGGTAAGCAAAGCCTATTATCCGAATAGCGGAGGGTAGAAAGCATCCTCGATGTGCTCCACCGTTTGATTGCCTGGCTCTCCGGTGATGGCGATGATGTCAAATCGTGTGGTGAGGTCCAGGTGGTGGTAGCGCACATAGGCATTGGCCGCCTGCACGAGATTGTATATTTTCTTGTCGTTGACAGCCTCGGCAGGGTCGCCATAGTGGTCGTTTTTTCGTGCTTTGACCTCGATGAAGGCAAGCACCCCATTCTTTTGCGCGATGATGTCTATCTCCTTGTGCCCAAGCCGCCAGTTGCGCTCCCTTATAGTGTAGCCTCGTGCCATGAGATACGCCGCAGCGCGATCCTCACTGATCTGACCAAATTCATTATGCCTTGCCATAGGATAATAGTGTATGCGATGATGCAAAAGTAAACTTTTATTTTGAAATTCGCATGGTTGTGGAGGGGAAAAGTAGAGTTTTATAGTAGAATTTAGGTTAATCACTCGAAATGTCTGATGAACTAATTAATATCTACTTTATTACCCAATATTAGATTAGCGAAGAATATGTGATGCCACATCGTGCAGAAAGACTATGTTTCGCACAATTTACATCACTTCATTATAGGATTTTCTTAATTCCTATATGCAATAATCAAGTTGTTTTTATATTTATGGAGTCTTACAAACACGTGGCACTTGTATTGCCAAATGCATAATGTGGTGAAATAGTGGAAAATATATTGTCACAATTTTTTTTCGCCAAACTGACAACCCGAATCTGGAACGACTTCATAACTCAGACAATCTCGGTAAGATTATCAGAATCGTCTGTTGTAAAAATCGTAGGCTGTTCAAGCTCATACAGCAGATGCTGTAGTCGGGGCAGATACGTTTCACCCATTTGGTCTAGGAGGGCGATGGGAGGTTGATACATATCTCGTACGTGCCCTCTGGCCTGAGCTACCAAGTCATCGAATGAAATAGCCTTGTGTCATAAACAGAACAGCGGGTACGCAATCTGCGCACCCGCTGTTGTCTTTGTGGAGTGTTTCCACAATCTGGTTGAGGATTAGTCGAGCTTGCGTGAGCCGTCACCGATGACTACATCGTATACGAGGGGAGCGTGACCGAACTGTGCGGTGAATTTCTCCTTGGCTGCTGCTGTGAATGCATCGTACAACTCGTCCTTAACGAGGTTGATGGTGCAACCTCCGAAGCCGCCACCCATCACGCGACAACCTGTAACGCCGCACTCCTTAGCGAGCTCAGCGAGGAAGTCGAGCTCTACGCAGCTTACTTCGTAGTCCTTGCTCATGCCCCAGTGTGTCTCGTACATCTTGGCACCTACGGTCTCGTAGTCGCCCTTCTCGAGAGCGTCACATACTGCGAGTACGCGGTCCTTCTCACCGAGAACATACTTGGCACGACGGTAGTCTACCTCAGGAACGAGGGCCTTAGCCTCCTCGAGCATCTCCCAAGTAACATCGCGGAGAGTCTCGATACCGGGATAGTTGGGCTTCAATACCTCTACTACATGCTCGCAAGAGCGACGACGCTGGTTGTACTCGTCACCGAGCTTGTGCTTCACATTGGTGTTTACCAACACGAGACGATAGCCCTTGGGCTCGAAGGGGAAGTACTCGAACTCCATAGAGCGGCAGTCGAGGCGCATGAGGCAACCTGCCTTACCGAATACAGAGGCGAACTGGTCCATGATACCGCAGTTACAACCGGTGTAGTTGTGCTCTGTAGCCTGACCTACGCGAGCGAGCTCGAACTTGTCGATCTTGCCTTCGCCATAGATCTCATTGAGTGCGAATGCGAATACGCTCTCGAGAGCAGCTGATGATGACATACCTGCGCCGAGGGGCACGTCGCCAGCAAAGGCTGTGTCGAAGCCCTTCACGGGTACACCACGCTTCTGCATCTCACGGCATACACCGAATACATAGCATGCCCATGCCTCAGCGGGCTTGTCCTCCTCGTTCAAGCCGAACTCTACATAGGGAGCCTCGTCCTTCGGGTCGATGTCGATAGCGAATGCGCGTACCTTATCCAAACCGTTGGGCTTGATTACCATGATCATACCCTTGTCTACTGCACCGGGGAATACGAAACCACCATTATAGTCGGTATGCTCACCGATGAGGTTGATACGACCGGGAGAAGCGTAGGCTACACCTTCGCAACCGAAACGCTCAGCAAAATGTTTTTTTACAAATTCTTTGTCCATAGTATTTTCTTTTTTAATAAGTGTTGTTGGATGATTGTATAGGGAAGAATCTGCTTTACTCCCGAATCGGGGGATAAAACAGATTCTCTCATTGCGAAATCTTACTTCTTCACGGGCTTAGAACCTACGAGTGCATAGAACAAGAGGTATGCAGCACAGAATACGATTACCCAGAAGCTGGTCATATAGTCGGTGAGGTCGGCAACATAGCCCTGGATACCCATCATCACGGCACAACCGAATACCATTGTCATGAAGATACCAGATGCAATAGCGGTGTACTTGCCGAGACCCTCAACAGCCATGTTGAAGATAGCACCCCACATCACTGATGTGCAGAGACCAACGAGCAAGAAGGCGAAGATACCCATGGGGATGGGTTGCCAGATGAGCTCGAGCTTACCCCAGTCAACACCAGGGAAGGGAACCTCAACGGCAGGAGCATACATACCGAAGAGCACGAGTGCCAATGTAGCGATAGATACGGTGGTGATCATAGCACGGCTTGATACCTTGCTACCGATGCTGGCACCTACGAAACGGCCGATGAGCATCATGAACCAGTATACAGCAACAATCATACCTACAGTACCTGCGGGGATAGAGTAGGGGGCTGAGGTGAGCATCTGCTGAACGGCGTTGGGCACACCTACCTCGATACCCATGTAGAGGAAGATAGCCAATGCACCGAGGGCAAAGTGACGGTAACCCATAGCCTCCTTGACCATGCTGAGCTGTACGGGTGCCTGCTCGGGCTCCTCAATCTTAGTGAAGAGGATAACGATGAAGGCTACCACGAAGATGGCAAGGGCAATCATGAGGGCGGGAGTAGCGTCGGCAATCTTAGCCTTGGTAGCGTCAGAGATGAGGGCACCCATGAGGATGTAGCAAGCTACGGCTGCAGATGAGTTGAACACACCACCAATCTGGATGAGCTGGTTACCGCTGTTACCACCACCACCGAGGATGTTGAGCATGGGGTTAACCACACAGTTCAAGATACACATGCAAAGACCTGCAATGAAAGCACCGATGAGGTAAACGGTGAACACGAGACCGAGGTTCTGCTCCACGTCGAGCAAGCCGCTTACCCACTGGATGAGGATACCGGCAGCACCTACAGCAAGACCGATGAGGGCGGTCTTCTTGTAGCCAAACTTAGCGATGAGCATACCTGCGGGGATACCCATCACGAGGTAAGCTACGAAGTTACCATAGTTACCAATCTGTGCGAGCACGTTGGAGATGGGACCTTGGTTCTTGATGATGGTTGCCATAGGTGTACACAAGTTGGTCACGAAGGCAATCATTGCGAAGAGGGCAATCATGACGATAATTGCACCCCACTGTTTCTTTTGATTACTCATAAGTTTTTAAAGTTTTAAATTGGTTAATTATAAAAAGGTTTGTAAAAAAAATCTTTTTAGCAGTTAAAGGTACTTAAAGGGAGATAGTCGCTTCGCTCCTTTGGGAGATAAAGGCCGATAGGCTTTGCGCGCAAACAAGCTATTGGCATTTAACTCCCTTTATCTCCTTTTATCTTCTTGGAAATTACTCCTCCACTCCGAACTTGTATACGGTAGTCTGTGTGTACACCTCACCGGGGTTGAGCACCACAGAGGGGAAGTGTGTCTTGTTGGGGCTGTCGGGGAAGTGCTGCGCCTCGAAGCAGATGGCGCTGCGCTTGGGGAAGGTTGCTCCGTGAGCACCCTCGAAGCCGCTGTGCCAGTTGGAGGTGTAGACCTGTACGCCCGGCTCGGTGGTGTAGCACTCGATGACGCGTCCGCTATTGGGCTCTACGCACTTGGCTGCGAAACTCAACTCTCCAGGTTCGCGCTTGTTGAGCACCCAGCAGTGGTCATAGCCTACGCCATACTTGGTCTGCTCGTGGTCGGCATCGATACGGTCGCCCACTACGTGAGGTTCGCGGAAGTCCATGGGAGTGCCCTTTACGTGGTCGATGCGGCCGTAAGGGATAGAGTTCTCATCTACGGGGCAGTAGTGATCGGCATTGAGGGTGAGGATGTTGTTCTCCACCGAAGCGGTGTCCTTCTCGATACCCGAGGGGCTGAAGAAGGCGTGGTGGGTGAGGTTTACGATAGTCTTCTTGTCGGTAGTAGCCTTGTAGTCGATAACGAACTCATTGTCGTCGGTCAAGGTGTAGACCACAGTGATGTCAAGTGTGCCGGGGAATCCCTCCTCGCCATCGGGCGATACATAGTGAAGTTTCACACTATTGGGGGCGAGCACCTCGGCATCCCATACACGAGCATGATAGCCTGTGGGACCGCCATGGAGGTGGTTGGGGCCATTGTTTACAGCCAATGTGTACTCCTGACCATCGAGAGTGAACTTACCATGCTTGATGCGGTTGCCATAGCGACCGATGAGTGTGCTCAGGAAGGGCTCGGGTGAGGCTATCACCTTGTCGATAGAGTCGTGACCCTGCACCACGTTGGCTAACTTGCCATTACGGTCGGGCATCATGATGGTGAGCAGAGCACCGCCATAGTTGGTGAAGGCTACCTCATTGCCCAACTTGTTGGTAAGGATGAAGAGGTCGGTCTTCTTTCCGTTGATATCTTTCTGAAAATCGGCTTGATTCAAGCCTGATACGTTGTTAGGATTGCATACGTTTGACATAGTATTTGCTTTAAATTTGGTTTTAACACGCAAATTAAAGCATTATCTTTCAGATATCAAAAGAAAAACGCCAAAAAGTGCCTTCTACACTTAGCAAAAACGTTATTCTCGGTGATTTGTCTCTGTATGGCGAGGGGAATGCTCGGCATCTGAAGTTCGCCGTTCTCAAGAATACAAAGTGCTTTTGGGGTAACACCTATTTATTATTAAGTATTTTTTTGTAAATATACGTATATTTTGTAATTTCGCAGCAGTTTTTTCATTTCAGATTAATCTGTATAAAACACATAACTCATGAACAAAACACTGAAATGGACGCTGGTAGGCGTCGTGGGTGCAGGTCTGGCTGTATGGTTGGGCTTACGTGCATTTATGCCTCGGGTGAATGAGGAACTGAAAGATGAGGTGGTGAAGCAACCGCAGGCTCCCAAGCTGGGGCGCACGCTCAATGTGCAGGCTGTGGTGCTGGAACGTGTGCTGTTGGCCGACGAGCTCTTTATCAGCGGTAACGTGATGCCCGATGAGGAGGTGAGCCTTGCATTCGAGACCTCGGGTAAGGTGACGGAGATCCTCTTCCAAGAGGGTGCCTATGTGAAAAAGGGAGACCTGCTCGCCAAGATCAATGACGAGCCCCAACAGGCCGAACTGCGCAAGCAGGAGGCTCAGCTGAAGCTCTTCCAAGACCGTATGTATCGACAGAACGCCTTGCTTGAGAAGGAGGCAGTCAGTGAGGAAGCCTTTCAGGAGGCACAGGCCAACCTTGCTGGACTTCATGCTGAGATTGACCGCGTGAAGGCCAATATCGCCCAGCGCGAGCTGCGTGCTCCGTTCGACGGTGTGCTCGGATTGCGTGAGGTGAGCCTCGGTGCCTACGTGTCGCCTACAACACCCATTGTGAAGCTCACCAAGATGAATCCCCTGAAGATTGAGTTTTCGGTGCCCGAGCGTTACTCGGGTGTGCTTAAGGCGGGTGCCCGTCTCAACTTTACCGTAGAGGGTGACCTCGAGGAGCGTGCAGCCAAGGTATATGCCACAGACTCGCGTGTCGATATGCTCACACGCACCTTCACCGTGCGTGCACTCTATGACAATGCCGACGGCTTGCTCATACCGGGACGTTATGTCAACGTCAACCTCCTCACCCGCGAGTATCCCGATGCCATCGCTGTACCGAGCGAGGCCATCATCTCGGAGATGGGTCACGACAAGGTGTTCCTCTACCGTGGGGGCAAGGCTGAGTCTGTCATCATCACCAAGGGTATTCGCAACGAAGGTCTCGTGCAAGTGGTGCAGGGCCTCGAAGTGGGCGACACCGTCATCACAACTGGTACCATGCAGCTACGCGAGGGACAGAAGGTGGTGCTGGACGCAATCAAATGAGGACCCCCTCCCCCCCCCTATGGGGAGGTGACTGATGTAATACTAACTAAGTAAATAAAGACCTTCTGCTGCAGACTGTACTATCTTTTTTCTATTGCGATGTCTGCAAAGCCCCTCCATAGAGGGAGGGGTTGGGGAAGGTCCCCATTTTGAACCATTATGAATATATCCGAACTTAGTATACGCCGCCCGGTACTGGCTACCGTGTTTACGCTCATCATCGTGCTCTTCGGTGCGATTGGTTACATGAGCCTTGGCGTGCGTGAATATCCCTCGGTGGATAACCCCATCATCTCGGTGTCGTGCTCCTATCCCGGTGCCAATGCCGATGTTATAGAGAACCAGATTACCGAGCCGCTGGAGCAGAATATCAATGGTATTCCCGGCATCCGCTCGCTCACCAGCGTGAGCCAGCAGGGTTCGTGTAATATTACCGTAGAGTTTGAACTCTCCGTAGACCTCGAGACGGCAGCTAATGACGTGCGCGACAAGGTGTCGCGTGCCCAACGCTTCCTCCCGAGAGACTGTGACCCTCCCACCGTGTCGAAGGCCGATGCCGATGCGTCGCCTATCCTTATGGTAGCTATCCAGAGCGACAAGCGCTCACTGCTCGAGCTCAGCGAGATTGCCGACCTCACCGTGAAAGAGCAGCTGCAGACCATCCCCGAGGTGAGCGGCGTGAGCATCTGGGGTGAGAAGAAGTATTGTATGCGCCTCTGGCTCGACCCCGTGAAGATGTCGGGCTACGGACTCACTCCGATGGACGTGAAGAATGCCCTCGACAAGGAGAACGTGGAGCTGCCTTCCGGAAGTATCGAGGGTAACACCGTAGAGCTCTCTATCCGTACACTCGGCTTGATGCACACCACCGAGGAGTTCAACAACCTCGTCATCAAGGAGCAGGATGGACACATCATTCGCTTCAGCGATATCGGTCGTGCCGAGCTCAGCGCCCGCGACATCAAGAGCTACATGAAGATGAATGGTGTGCCCATGGTGGGT
Organism: Bacteroidaceae bacterium; assembly: GCA_017555875.1. GTDB lineage: Bacteria > Bacteroidota > Bacteroidia > Bacteroidales > Bacteroidaceae > UBA1189. The sequence continues at coordinate 18,392 of JAFZFN010000017.1, read as the reverse complement.
GTGGTAGTGATTCCTCAGCCCGGTGCCAACCACATCAACATTGCCGAGGCTGTGTATGAACGCATGGAAATCATGAAGAAAGACCTCCCCGAAGATGTGAAGTATGAGTATAGCTTCGATAACACCCGCTTCATCCGTGCCTCTATCGCCGAGGTGAAGGACACCATCATCGAGGCCTTCGTGCTCGTGATTGTCATCATCTTCCTCTTCCTGCGCGACTGGCGTGTGACGCTTGTGCCCTGTATCGTCATCCCTGTATCGCTTATCGGTGCTTTCTTCATCATGTATGTGTTGGGCTTCTCCATCAATGTGCTTACGATGTTGGCTATCGTGCTCTCCGTGGGACTCGTGGTCGACGATGCCATCGTGATGACGGAGAACATCTATATACGAATAGAGAAGGGTATGCGCCCCCGTGCTGCAGGTATCGAGGGTGCCAAGGAAATCTTCTTTGCCGTTATCTCTACCACCATCACCTTGCTGGCCGTGTTCTTCCCCATCGTCTTTATGGATGGTATGACGGGCCGCCTGTTCCGTGAGTTTGCGTTGGTGATTGCCGGTGCGGTGATTATCTCGTCATTTGCCGCGCTCACCGTGACGCCCATGCTCGCCACCAAGATACTCAAGCGCCGCAAGGAGCAACGTTGGTTCTACCGCAAGACCGAACCCTTCTTTGTGGGACTCAATAACTTCTATGAGCGCTCGCTCAACTTCATTCTCCGTCACCGTATGGTGGCCCTTGTGGTGATGATTATCTCACTCGGTGCCTGTGTATGGATGTGGGGTGAGGTGCCTGCCGAGATGGCTCCGCTTGAGGACCGTTCGCAGATTACCATTCGCACCATGGGTCCTGAGGGTGTCACCTACGAGTATATGCGCGACTATACCGAGGAGATCAACCAGTTGGCCGACTCGCTCGTGCCCGATGCCAAATTCATCACCGCTCGTGTATCAAGCGGTTCGGGTAACATACAGATTACTCTGCCCGACATCAATGAACGCGACTATAGCCAGATGGATGTGGCTGCTAAGCTCTCGCGTGAGGTGCAGAAGAAGACCGGTGCACGTTCCTTCGTGCAGCAGCAGTCTACCTTCGGTGGCCGTCGTGGCGGTATGCCTGTGCAGTATGTATTGCAGGCTACCGATATCGAGAAGCTGGCCGAGGTGCTTCCCACGTTCCTTGCCAAGGTGTATGAGAACCCCGTCTTCCAGATGGCAGACGTGAACCTCAAGTTCAGCAAGCCCGAGGTGCGCATCGAGATCAACCGTGAGAAGGCCAACCTCATGGGCGTTCATACCCGCGACATCGCGCAGACCCTCCAGTATGGTCTTAGCGGTCAGCGTATGGGTTACCTCTACCTCAATGGTAAACAGTATGAGATTGTGGGCGAGATCAACCGTCAGCAACGCAATGCGCCATCGAACCTCAAGTCCATCTACATGCGTAGTGCTACGGGAGAGATGATACAGATGGACAACCTCGTGGAGCTCGTCGAGGGTATCGCGCCTCCCAAGCTTTATCGCTACAACCGCTTCGTAGCTGCCACCATATCGGCTGGTTTGGCAGAGGGTAAGACTATCGGTGATGGTCTCGACGAGATGGATAAGATTGCTGCTGAGGTACTCGACGATACCTTCCGCACCGCCCTGTCGGGTGAGTCCAAGGAGTTCCGCGAGAGCTCATCGAGCCTCTTCTTCGCCTTCGGCTTGGCCCTCCTGCTCATCTACCTCATCCTGGCCGCCCAGTTCGAGAGCTTCAAGGACCCCATCATCATCATGATTACTATCCCCTTGGCCATCTTCGGTGCCCTCATCTTCATGCTTGTTGGTGAGCAGACGATGAATATCTACTCCGAGATTGGTATGATTATGCTCGTGGGACTCGTGGCCAAGAATGGTATTCTTATCGTAGAGTTTGCCAACCAGCGCCAGAAGAGTGGTGAGGACAAGATGACCGCCATCCGCGAAGCCTCAGTGCAGCGCTTGCGCCCCATCTTGATGACCAGTACCTCTACCATGCTCGGCTTGCTGCCCCTGATGTTTGCCACGGGTGAGGGAGCCAACGGACGTATTGCCATGGGTACAGCCGTTGTGGGCGGTATGCTCATCTCGACCATCATGACCATGTATGTGGTGCCCGCCATCTATAGTTACATCTCTACTGACCTATCAAAAGAGGAGGAACAACAATGAAACACCTTTATATATATATAGCGGTTGCATTGTTTGCCATGCCCGCGTTTGCTGCAGAGAAGAATGATACGACTTCTATTCTTTCCACCTTGCACAGTGAAACCCTACAGACCTCGAAAGAGGTTCGTCCACAGACCCTGAAGGAGTGTCTGGAAAAAGGATTGAGCAAGAACTATTCGCTCCGCATCGTCCGCAACGAGGAACAGATGGCGGCCAATAATGCTACGATGGAGAATGCAGGACTGCTTCCCTCGGTGAGCCTCTCGGCTGGCTATTCTGGCTCTGCTTATGGTAACAATACCACGCCTCGCGAGGGAGATGTGGTGAAGAGTCGTGGTGTCTACGACGATGGTTTCGATGCAGGTATCGATTTGTCATGGACCCTCTTCGATGGCTTCAAGACCATAGGCAACTATGACCGTTTGCGTGAGTTAGAACTCATATCGGCTGCTCAGACACGTCGTGCCGTCATCGATTACATGGCTGCCCTCGCTGCCGAATACTACAATTTCGTTCAGCAGCGTCAACGTCTGGATAACTATGTCTCTGCTGTAGAACTTTCGCGTGAGCGTCTCCGTATTGTGTATGAACGTTGGATGATCGGCTCGCTCTCGCGTCTTGACCTACTGCAGGCTCGTGTCGACTTTAATGCCGATAGTGCTCAGTGTCTCAAGCAACGCGAACTGTTGGCCTCTTCTCGCATCCGCCTCCATGAACTCATGGCTCAGGATAGTCTGGATGTCAACTTTACCGCTGCCGAGGACGACATACAGCTGCTCACACTCCCTACCTTTGATAGTTTGTGGACGAAGACAAGTCACTGTGCTTCGATGGTCATTGCTGAGCACAATCGTAATATTGCCGATATAGACCTACGCAGTGCGCTCTCTCGCAACTATCCCTATGTCAAGGTCAACGGAGGTTATGGCTACCGTACCAATAACTATGGAGCTGGGGGAACTCTCCGACGTAACCAGTGGGGTGGTGATGTAGGTCTTACCGTGGGTTTCAACCTCTACGATGGCAAACGTCGCAGCGAGCAACGCAATGCACGTATTGCTGTGAAGAATGCCGAACTGGAGCAGTATGACCTCACTCTCTCACTCTATACGGACCTTGCAGACTTGTGGCAGGCCTATGAGAACAACCGTATGTTGCTCGCTCTCGAAAAGGAAAATGTAATTGCTGCCCGAGAGAATTACGACATTGCTCACGAACGCTATCTATTGGGTGATCTGTCAGGTATCGAGATGCGTGAAGCACAGAAGAGTCTTCTCGATGCCGAGGAACGCATTCTTGTAGCTGAGTACAACACGAAGCTGTGTGAAATATCATTGCTCCAGCTGAGTGGTGGTATCACGATCTACATGGAATAGACTACACACCATACATAGGTGCCGTTTACGAGGGTGTGTCCTGCTATTGTGGACACACCCTCGCCGCTTTTATCTGTAGGGGTGTGTTGAAGGAGAAAATCATCTTGATAGCAAATTTATGTAATTTTGCGAAAAAAGATTATATTTTATTAGTATTAACGGGATTTTATATATACATTTGCGAACTCTTTTGTTCAAAAAGAAAAATTCTTGAACAAGGGTATAGGTTAAGGTAAAAAGATATGGAGAAGAAATTATATACTCTTATTGTGCATTCGGAGAACATTGCGGGTCTGCTTAATCAGATTACCGCTGTTTTTACGCGTCGTCAGCTCAACATTGAGAGTCTCAATGCTTCGGCATCTGCTATCAAGGGGGTGCATCGATACACCATAACTACGTGGAGCGATGAGGACACCATGATAAAGGTGACCAAGCAAATAGAGAAGAAGGTCGACGTGCTTCATGCACATTATTTCCTCGACAACGAAATCTTTATGCTCGAGGTGGCGCTGCTCAAGGTCTCTACACCGAAGTTGCTCGAAAACTCGCTCATATCAAAGACGATACGTCGCTACGGAGCACGCATTATGGAGGCCAATCCCGTGTATGCCGTCGTCGAGAAAACGGGAGTGACTGACGAGATTATCGCTCTGCGAACAGAGTTGGATGCCTTCGATTGTGTGTTGCAATACGTAAGTTCTGGTCGAATAGCAGTTACGAGAGACACTGCGGAGCATGTCAACGAATACTTGGAGAAACTAAAAAACGAATAAAACTCATAAACTTAAAACGAAAAGATTATGGCTAAAATGAATTTTGGCGGTGTTGAAGAAACCGTAGTTACCAGAGATGAATTCCCCTTGGAGAAAGCTCGCGAGGTGTTGAAGAATGAGACTATTGCCGTTATCGGCTATGGTGTGCAGGGTCCTGGACAATCACTGAACCTTCGTGACAATGGATTCAATGTAATCGTGGGTCAGCGCGAAGGTAAGACATATGATAAGGCTGTAGCTGATGGGTGGGTGCCCGGTGAGACACTCTTCAGCATCGAGGAAGCATGTGAACGAGCTACCATCATTCAGGTATTGCTCTCTGATGCAGCTCAGATTGCTTGCTGGCCTACCATCAAGAAGCACCTCACACCAGGTAAGGCACTCTACTTCTCACACGGCTTTGCTGTTACCTATAAGGAGCGTACAGGTATCATTCCTCCCGCAGATGTGGATGTTATCCTCATTGCACCTAAGGGTTCTGGTACATCGCTCCGCACCATGTTCCTCGAGGGCCGTGGCTTGAACTCTTCGTATGCTATCTTCCAGGATGCTACAGGACGTGCATTTGAGCGCTGCATCGCACTCGGTATTGGTGTCGGCTCTGGTTATTTGTTTGAGACTACCTTCAAGCGCGAGGTATACTCAGACCTTACTGGTGAGCGCGGTTCACTCATGGGTGCTATACAAGGCTTATTGCTTGCTCAGTATGAGGTGCTTCGCGAGAATGGACACACACCCTCTGAGGCCTTCAACGAGACTGTCGAAGAGCTCACACAATCGCTCATGCCTCTCTTTGCTAAAAATGGTATGGACTGGATGTATGCCAATTGCTCTACCACAGCACAGCGTGGTGCACTCGATTGGATGGGCCCGTTCCATGATGCCATCAAACCCGTTATGGAGCAGCTCTATGAGAGCGTGAAGACTGGTAATGAGGCTCAGATCTCTATTGATAGCAACTCTAGGCCCGACTATCGTGAGAAACTCGAGGAGGAACTTCGCGCACTCCGCGAGAGCGAGATGTGGCAGACTGGTGCCGTAGTGCGCAAGCTTCGTCCTGAAAATAATTAAGTGACGGCGGTATAAGCCACAGATGCTTATAAACCTCTGAATGTAATGAAAGAAGCGAGTAGGAATTAATTCCAGCTCGCTTCTTTCGTTATGGATAGGGTTGGAGTGTGGCTTTGTTGGCTTTGTCTTCTGATGAAGGTTTGTCGGGCTTATTGGGCTATATCGCCTGTCATCTCAATGGTCATAGTACCCCCTCGGGCAATGTCGGCATGCGTGATATAGGGTAGGGTATAGGGTTCACCGTTGAGCTTGATGCTCTTGATATAGGGATGAGTGTAGCTATTTCCTACAACCTCTATTGTGAAGGTTCCGCCTTCGACCATTAGTTCTGCGCGATCAATGAGAGGTGAGCCAAACCAATATCGTCCACTTGCGGGCTCTACTTCGTAGAAACCTAGGGCGGAGAGTATGTACCATGCAGACATCTGTCCCATATCTTCGTTGCCTGAAAGGCCATCTTTGGCATGACGATATTGTGTCTGCATGATTTCTCGTACACGATCTGCTGTCTTATGTGGGTGTCCTAATATGGAAAATAGATACGGTATGTGGTGGCTGGGCTCATTGCCATGTGCAAATTGGCCAATCATGCCTGATATGTCAGGAGAGGGGGTGCCCTCAATGGTTGACGGTGCAAGAAAGAGGGAGTCGAGGCGGCTTAAGCATTTCTCTTTGCTGCCAAACATGGGGATATATGCCCCCATGTCGTGTGGCACCAGCCAAGTGTATTGCCATGCATTTCCCTCACAATAGTCATTGGCGCGGTGAGCTACATAGTAGGGATTGAAGGGGGAGGTGAAGTCTCCTTTATCGTCGACACCACGTATGAAACCTGAGTGCTTGTCGAAGTAGGTGCGATAGGAATGACTCTTTTGAGCGAAATGCTCATAATCATCGTCTAGTCCCAAGGCTTTGGCTGCATTGGCCGCTGCTCCATCGGCCAATGCATATTCCATGTCGAAAGCTATGGCTTCGTTCATCAGGTTGCATGGGATGTAGCCGTAGGTGTTGCGTAGTTGCTTGCCTCTCTCTTCGTTGCTCGCGGTCTTCTTGATTGCAGCGAAGGCTCGCTCGCGATCAAAACCTTTGATGTCCTTTACGATGGCATCTGCAACGACGGGGATGGCAGGGTCACCAACCATACAGTTTGTCTCGTTTCCCCATAGATGCCATACGGGAAGGTCGCCTTGCTGGTCACATATGTCGAGCATTGACAGTACAAATTGTCCTGCTTTCTCGGGTTGCACGATGGTCATCAGGGGTTGCTTGGCACGGTAGGTGTCCCACAGAGAGAAATTGGTGTAGTGGGGAACGTCGCTATGGTATATGTTCCCATCAGCACCGCGGTAACGCCCATCTATGTCGCTGAAGAGGGCTGGAGCCATCATGGTGTGGTATAGGGCCGTGTAGAAGATGTGCTTAGTGTCTTCGTCTGGGGTCTCGATACGTATGCGTCCCAGTTCATTCTCCCATGTCTGTCGTGCAACTTGGCGCGTGGATTCAAAATCCCATCCACGCAACTCGGTCTCCAAAGCCATTCGCGCTCCATCAATGCTTACGGCTGATAGAGCCACCTTCATCAGTATTTGTTCGTCCTGTTCGGTAGTGAAGTGGACGCGGCCATACATGTCTTCTTTGCCGTGTCTGGAGAAGTGGGAGAAAGGTTTCGAAAATTCGGCCACAAAATATACTTGTTGGCTTGCAGCCCATCCTCGTGAGTATCGGTAACCCACTATGCGTGTGTTTCCCTCTGCTTGCATGGAGACCTTTGTGGTGCGGTCCCAGCATCCTCCGTTTTCTAGGTCAATGATGATGGCTGCATCCCGTGCTTGAGGAAATGTGTATCGATGCATCCCCACTCGAGGTGTGGCGGTCAGCTCTGCGAGTATGCCATAGCGTGTCAGGGGTACGGCGTAGTAGCCTGCTTCGGCAATCTCTTGTGTGCGGTCTGCCATGGACCATAGTCCGCTCTGAGGGTCTTCGATGTTGCCTCGTGCATAAGTGGGCTCACCTGTTACGGGCATTACGGTGATGTCAAACATGTCACCTATGCCTGTGCCACTGAGGTGTGTGTGGGAGAATCCGATAACAGTGGATTCGCTTTCGTGGTACCCCGAACACCAATCCCATGCTTGGCTGATGCTTGTAGGGCCCAGTTGTACCATTCCGAAAGGAACGTTAGCTCCTACGAATACATGCCCGTGTCCTCCGCTGCCGATGAGTGGATCTACATAGTGGGTGAGGTTCTCTTGGCTTGTATGCTTGTTGCAGCTACATAGCAGGACGAGCAGTATGGATATGGTGTATGAAAAGATTTTCTGTATCATGCTTTGTCTCTTTCTATTCTAGTTTTTTCGTTGTAATCTTAATCGTGCCACCCATTAGGTCATGGTGGGTGATGCGGTATCCGCACCTCTTCCCGTTGAGGCTGATATGATCAATATAGTGGCTATTACTGTCGGGGCGATGAGTTATGAGCGTGGTGTGTCCTTGTTGGGTAGTGATGCTCACTTTGTCGAACTGGGGTGTGGTAATGGTGTAGTAAGGTGTCGCAGGACAATCAGGGTAAAGCCCCATCATTGAGAATACGGCCCATGCCGACATGGTCCCTGTGTCATCATTGCCTGGGATGCCGTGTGGCGCATTGAGGTAATACTTATCGAGTAGGCGCGACACCTCGCGTTGTGTACGCCACTCCTCTCCTTTGAACCGACTGAATAGATAGGGGTACACTAGGTCCGGCTCGTTGGTCGGGTCGTAGTGCTCCTTGTCAAAGACCTCTTGGAGTGTGCTGACGAAGCGTCTCTTGCCTCCCATGAGATGGCAGAGTCCGTCGATGTCGTGGGGTGTGGCAAAGGTATAGTTCCATGCGGAGCCTTCGTGAAATCCAGGTACGTTTTCGAAATGTTTACCCGTAGTAGGGTCAAAGTCGCTCAAGAACTCACCATCCGCAGTGATGGGGCGCAGTGTGCCATATTCCTTATTATAATAGCGTCGGTAGCTTTTTGCGCGTTGGGCAAACTCTTTTGCACGTTGCCTGTCTCCCAACGAATCGGCAAGTTGGGCAATGGCAAAGTCGGCCATGCAATACTCTATGGCATGCGATACGGAGTTGTCGCCCGAGAGGTCGTTTTGAAAATATCCGACAGGGATATAGCCCTGCGTGATGTAGGGGGCTATATCGGGACGTATGGGGTTGTGCTTTCCGCAGGTCGTGGCCGATTTGAGCATAGCTTCGTACGCAGTATTGATGTCGAAGTCTTTTATACCCTTCACCCAGCTATCGGCAATGACAATGGCCGCGGGGTCACCCTCCATGGTGTAGGTCTCTCGGCTAAAGAGTTCCCAGCGTGGTAGCCATCCCCACTCGCGGTACATGTCTATGAGGGTGCGGATCATGTCGCTTTGGCGTTCTGGGTATACGAGGGTAAGCAGGGGATGTAGGTTGCGGTATGTGTCCCACAAGGAGAACACCGAGTAGCGCGTGTAGCCGGCCTGTCCCGTTTCTCCACTCTCCATCTTGGGATATTGTCCATTGACATCGCTTATGATGCTGGGGTGTATGAGCGCATGATACAGGGCGGTGTAGAATGTGGTCTGTTGGTCGGGTGTGCCCCCTTCGATGCGTATGCGTCCTAGGTCCTTTTCCCATTGGGCAACTGCCTCGGTGTGTATGCGGTCAAAGTCCTTGTCTTGTTGTTCGGCATTGAGGTTCATGCGGGCATTCTCTATGGATACGAACGATACGCCCATCTGTACGACGATCTGTTCGTTTTCTTCGAGATCCTCAAAGCTGAAGTAGTAGCCGATGTTGTCTCCTGCTATCTCTCGGTGGTAGTTGTCGTAGAGTTTGTAGGTGCCATCGTCGGGCATCCATGATGCCTCTATGCCTTGTAGCTTGGGCTGGTATTTCCATGCTCCAGCAACTGACGGATGGTGTGATATGCGTAGGACGAAATAGATGGGAAACACCGCCTGTGTGGTGTAGCAGAAGGTGCCCATCAGCTTCATGCCTTCAATTTCAGTGTCGCTTACGCGACGCACCATTGCTCCACATTCGTTGGTGAGTCCTTGTCCGAGGTTGAGGATGATGTTTCCTCTCCCCTTGGGAAAGGTGTAGCGTTCACACGAAGAGCGTGGGGTAGCCGTCACTTCGGTGGTGATGCCATACTTGGTCAGATGATTGGAGTAGTATCCTGGCGATGCCTTTTCGTCGGTATACTCTGTTCCATAGTGGAGGTAGTCTACATCGAGTTCTCCTGCCGTGGGCATTACAAGCAATGAGGAGGCTTCGGGACATCCTACACCGCTCAGCGACACGTGTGCATAGCCTGTAAAGTACTTGTTGGTGTACTCATATGGTGCTGACCACCATCGGGAGTCTTTGTCATAGATGTTGAGGTCCGATCCCATGACATTGAAGGGCACTACCGACATCATGCCATTGGGAGTGATGGCGCCAGGGTGTGTGGTGCCATAGTTTGTGGTCCCGATAAAGGGGTTGACCTTCATCGTGAGGTGTTGCGATTGCGTGCTGAGCGTAGTCAGTATCAGTAGTAATGTGAGCAGTATCTTCCGCATGAGGCTATTGAGGCTTGCTGATATGCTGTATGCTTTCCGCGGCATATCGGATTGTTTCTATTGTCGTAGTGTCGCAATCAAACACTGAGTACCATCCTTGCGGCTCGTGTGGTGGGTCACACAAGTAGTCATCTCCCGCCTTCCATTCACGGTCGCTAGGGCGTCCTGTGCCGCTCCAACCCCAGAAGTTGCTACCTGCAATGGGGCCGCCACTCTCGATGCTGTGTGTCACTTCGTCGAAGATATGGTGGTAGAATGCATCACGACTCTCTGTCGGGACACCTATGCCAGCTTGGTTGCCTCGGCGCGAGAAGCCAAACTCCTCAATCACCATAGGCTTGCCCAGTTGTAGGGCCATGTCGGTGTGTAGGGCAATGTATTGGCTGCTCTTATGACAAGCCTTCTCGATATCTTCGTCTGGGGTGGTGCGCGAGGCCCATCCCCAGTTTACAGGCCAAATGTGTATGGTGAGATAGTCGATGTTCGGGTCCTGATGTATGCGTTCAAACAGTTCCATGTCTCCTTCACATCCCACGCTCCCTTCGCTACCGGTTGATACCAAATGGTTGGGGTCGAGCTGTTTGATGAGTGCGGCCGAATGGGCTATCCATTGTGCAAATTGCTCCTTGTTGTCCTTGGCAAAGGGGCGAGGCTCATTGCATAGCTGCCAGGCCATGATGGAGGGCTCTTCGCTATAGGGACGGCCCGTAATGGTGTTGCGGCGCGACACGATTTGTTCGATGTATCTGTAGTAGAGTTGTTGTGCCACTGTGTCGCGCGAGAAATCGGAGCAGTAATCCACGTAACGGTCATATCCCCCTTCGATGTTGGCATTGGGCGAGTCGCCATACCCGCACTCCTTGAGATAGAATCCATATCCTCCGCTCCAGTCCCACGCATTGTTGAGGTATATGACGGCCTCCATGTCTCGTCTCTCAAGTTCTGCAAGGGTGTAGTCCAGTCCCTCTAGGATGGTGTCATTGAGCACTCCAGGGGCAACCTGCAGGTAGGGCTTGGCGGGGTTGGCGAGGTCGCTGCCCGCATCGGGGCCTGAGAGTATACGTACGTTGGTCACTCCCAGTTCCTTGAGCATGTCGAGCTCTCTGCAGAGGCGCTCACGGTCACCTCCCATTCCCGTCGAACCCAATATGGAGGCATACCACATGTTGCATCCTACGAAGTGGTAGGGCTTTCCCTGCTTGAGCAGCTTTGTCCCCTCTGTCGTGATGAATTGTGTCGTGTCGGGGTGTTGTGCTTTATGTGATGAGCATCCATTGCATCCTGTGAACAGGAACGTAGAGGCAATCAGTGCAGTAAGTATATGTCGTTTCATCGTGTTCCTTGTATACAATTTTTGTTTTATGTTGTAAAATTAATTGTAATATTTTTGATATCCAAACCTCGGCTCTAAGTTTTCACTCGTCGCGTCCCTAATTTGCGTTTTTTCAAGCCTGTGACAATTTTTTTTCGAGCTCTAGATAAATTTTTTTCAAGCCTTCCAAAATGTTTGACAAAGAAACCGCTCGTGTTTTCAATAAAAAAACGTGATTTCGTATTCGTTTCATACAAATTTTGCTAATTTTGCACAGATTTGCGAGATATACGTAGTTTTTTACTGGTATCTTGCGTCAAAAAGATAGAGAATTATTCATATTATTAAGCAAAACGACAATGAAACTGATGAAAAGATTCATGGCAATGCTCGTGTTTGTAGCATGCGCCTTGACGACATTTGCTCAGCAGATGCCGCCCATCCCCATGGACCCGAATGTCCGTGTGGGTAAATTGGAGAACGGATTGACCTACTACATCCGTCATAATAACTATCCCGAGGGACAGGCCAACTTCTACATTGCGCAGAAGGTGGGTTCTGTACTTGAGGAGGATGACCAGCGTGGTTTGGCTCACTTCCTTGAGCACATGTGCTTCAATGGTACAGAGAAGTTCCCCGGCAACGGTGTGGTGAAGTACCTTGAGAGCATCGGCGTTAAGTTCGGTGGCGACCTCAATGCCTACACCTCTATCGACGAGACCGTCTACAACATCGACAACGTGCCTATGAGTGTGGCTGGTGCCATCGACTCATGCTTGTGGATCCTCCACGATTGGGCAGGCGGTCTCTTGCTTGAGGACGAGGATATCGACAAAGAGCGTGGTGTTATCCACGAGGAGTGGCGCCAGCGCAACACTGCACAGCAGCGTATGATGGAGGCTGTGTCACTCGAGATGTACCCCGGTAACCGTTATGGCGAACGTTGGCCTATCGGTACTATGGAGGTTATCGACAACTTCCCCTACTCAGCTCTTCGCGCCTACTATGAGAAGTGGTACCGTCCCGACCAACAGGCTGTTGTGGTCGTTGGTGATGTCAACGTAGACGAGATTGAAGCTAAGATTAAGGATATCTTTGCTGACCTCAGCATGCCCGAGAATCCTGCCGAGCGTGTATACTATCCCATTGCCGACAATAAGGAGCCAATCATCGCTATCGCTCAGGACAAGGAGCAGCAGTATGGCATCATATACCTCTTTGCTAAGCATGAGGCTATTCCCGCTGAGTTCAAGAGCGATATGAACTACCTCATCATCGACTATGCCAAGGCTATGTTCTCACAGATGATGCGTAGCCGTATGGGTGAGCTTGCTATGAATCCTGAAGCACCCTTTGTAGAGGGCTTCATCAGTGATGACGAGTTCTTCCTTGCCAAGACCAAGGGTGCCGTGAATGGTGCCATCATCCCCAAGGAGGGTCAGGTGAAGGAGTCTTTGGCTGTGCTCTATCGCGAGATGTTGCGTGCTCAGCGCCACGGCTTCACCGAGTCAGAGTATGTGCGTGCTCGTGCCGAATACCTCACCAATTTGGAGAGCGCCTACAACGAGCGTGCCAAGGTAAAGAGCCAGCGCTACTGTAAGGAGTATGTGCGTCACTTCATCGACAATGAGCCCATCCCCGGCATCGAGAATGAGTATGCCATCATGAGCCAGTATGCTCCTATGTTGCCCGTTGACCTCGTGAATGGTTACGTGCAGAGCCTCATGAGCGACTCTAACCTTGTAGTAATGGCTATGCTCCCCGAGAAGGAGGGTTTGACTCATCCTACCGATGCAGAGATTGCCCAGTTGCTCGCTTCAGTAGCAGCCGAGGATATCACCGCTTATGAAGATAAGGTGTCTGATGAGCCCCTCATTGCTGAGGAGCCCGTAGGTGGCAAGGTAGTGAAGGTTAAGGCTGCTAAGTATGGCTACAAGCAGCTCACCCTTTCTAATGGTGCTACCGTATACCTCAAGAGCACTGATTTCAAGGCCGACCAGATTATGATGCGCGCTATCAGTAAGGGTGGTCAGGCACTCTATGATGAGAGCGAAACTATCAACCTCAGCCAAGTGGTTGATGTAATTGAGAACAATGGTATTGGCAATTTCAATACTACCGACCTGCAGAAAGTGCTCGCAGGTAAGAAGGCCCATGTAGCACCTCATGTTGATATGTATAGAGAAGGTCTTATTGGTAGCACCACACCGAAGGACTTCGAGACTCTCATGCAGCTCACCTACCTCCAGTTCACCGCACCTCGCCTCGATGCCGAAGCATTCGCTTCATTCAAGAACAAGCAGAAAGCTATGCTCGAGAACCAGGAACTCGATCCTCAGACTGCGTTGGGCGACACTATCGTAAAGGAACTCTACAATAACCATCCCCGTGCCATCAACATGAAGGCTGCCGATGTGGAGAAGATTGACGATGCACGCATCCTTGAGATCTATAAGGAGCGCTTTGCTAATGCTGCTGACTTCTCATTCATCTTCACCGGTGCCATCGACGAGGCCGTGGCTATCCCCCTTATCGAGAAGTATATCGGTGGTCTGCCCGCAGGTGGCAAGAAGGAAAAGTATGTAGATGCTAATCTTGATATCCAGAAGGGTGAAATCAAGAATGTGTTTGAGAAGCAGATGGCTACTCCCTCAGCTACTGTATACCTCGTATATAGCGGTAAGGTGAAGTACAACCTCAAGAACCTCATCATGATGAGCCTCACCGACCAGATTCTCGACATTATCTACACCGAAGAGATTCGTGAGAAGGAGGGTGGCACCTATGGTGTAGGTACCAGTGGTAGCATCACCAAGGTTCCCAATGAGTCATTCCGTTTGTTGGTAATGTTCCAGACCTCTCCCGAGCTCCGTGAGAAGCTCACTGGTATGGCCGTAGACCTCTTGCATAAGTTCGCTGAGGAAGGTCCTCGCCAGCAAGACCTCGACAAGGTGCGCGACTATATGTTGAAGAAGTACAACGAGAACCTCAAGGAGAACTCATATTGGGCTAACCTCATGCAGAACTATGCCATCGATGGCTTTGATGGTTCTAAGGACTATGAGAAGACCCTCAACAGCATCACCACCGAAGACCTCAAGAAGTTTGTTAAGAGCCTTCTCAAGCAAGGCAACAGCATTGAGGTGTCTATGGTTGGCGTTGAATAATGCATATTGAGCCATGCTAAAAAAGAGAGTTACCCGGCCGGGTAACTCTCTTTTTTTTAGTATGACAATAATTTTTTATAGTCGTGAGTTTACGTTTTTTTACTCATGACTCCTTCTTAGCCTATTGCTCTGGGAATTATAAAGTTTTCCTTGCCATGTGTTGCGCTCTTGCATGCGGCGTCGCAGGCGGTCAACGAACTGATAGTTCTTCATGCCCCAATCGGGAGCAATGAGTAGAGTGCGTGGTGATTGTGATATGAATCGCTCCACTACCATTGTATCGGGTAAGCGCTCGATGTAGTCGATGGCTAGGTCGATGTATTCGTCCACTGTATAGAGATGGAATTCTTCGGGGCATTGCTCATGTTCGCGTGCCATGCGTGTGCCACGGATGAGTTGTAGTTGGTGTAGCTTCACCATGTCTAAGGGTAGGGTAGCGATGTCTTCTGCTTGGCGCATCAACTCGTCATGGTCCTCTCTAGGGAGTCCTAGGATAAGGTGTCCTCCCACGAGTATGCCTCGCTCATGTGTGCGGCGTATGGCATCGATGGCTGTGGCAAAGTCGTGTCCGCGGTTAATACGTTTGAGCGTGTCATCATTGGCGCTTTCGATGCCATATTCCACCATGACGAATGTCCGGTGTGAGAGTTCTTCGATGTAGTCAAGCAATGTGTCGGGCATGCAGTCGGGGCGTGTGCCAATGACGATTCCCACTACACCATCCACCGAGAGTGCCTCTTCATACATAGCCTTGAGCTGTTCCAATTCGCCATACGTGTTGGTGTAGGCTTGAAAGTAGGCTAGGTAGCGCATTGTGGGGTATTTGCGTGCGAAGAAGCCGATGCCATCTTCGAGTTGGCATCGTATACCTAGGTGTGGGTTACAATACTCAGGATTAAAGGTTTGGTTATTACAATACGTGCATCCCCCCGTGCCTTTCGAGCCGTCTCTATTTGGGCAGGTGAATCCAGCGTGGATGGATATCTTCTGCACCTTTCCCTCGAAATATTGTGCGAGGAAGGTGGCAAAGTCGTAGTAAGGTCTTCGTGCGCTCGGCATGGGTGTTTATCTTAGTTTCACCACGTCGCCTATCATGGGAGCATAGGTGTCGGGGGTAGCATCGTTCATCTTATATAGTCGGTTGAGGCGAATGCCATACATTTGTGATATCATGTACATGCTCTCCCCGTCGGTCACGACATGTTGTGTGTGTGGCTTTTGTGCTTTGCGGTGCTTGCGGGCGAGGTAGATGATATCTCCCTTCACGGGTACGTATCCTCGGTACAGATCATTATATGCAATGAGCTTACGTTTTGATATGCCAAACTCTTCGGCTATGGAGAGCATCGTGTCACCCTGACGTGCCACGATATACACGATGTCGTTGGCAATGTAGGGAGTGTGTGGCCCTAGATAGCGCGACTTGGTTCCCTGCTCTTGGTCAAATCGGTCTAAATCATAGCGTTCGATGATCTCAATCAACTTGTCGGCATATGTCGGGCTTGTGGCATATCCGGCACGCTTGAGCCCGTGAGCCCAATTCACGTAGTCGGTCACGGCATATTGGAACAGAAAGGCATATCTCGCTCCCGTAGACAAAAATATCGAGTGGTCCTCGTATGAGTCCTTCGCACTTTTGTATACACGAAAACATTCATCCTCCTCATCATCATCGTGATAGGTGCGCTTGCCATCCCATGCGTGACATTTGATGCCAAAGTGATTGTTTGATTTGCTTGCTAGCTCGCTCTTGCCTGCCCCCGATTCCAATAGTCCTTGTGCCAAGGTGATACTTGCCGGAATATGATACTTGCGCATCTGTTCAATAGCGATATCCTTGTATTGGTCAATGTAGGCCACGTGGTCGTTCGTCTGTCCCAATAGAGTGGTCGCCATTGTGAGTGCGAAGAGCACTATAGTTTTTCTCATCTATATATTGCCTTTGTTCTTAATAATCCCGACAAAAATACAAAAAATATCCCGTTTCTCTGCCCACATCACTCCATTTATCAAAATTTTTCCGTAAGTTTGTATAGTTTCTGTAAAAACAAGAGATGTTCATGAACACCCATACTCAAGATACCATCTGCGCCATTGCCACCGCCCAGGGCGGAGCCATCGGCGTCATCCGCGTCAGCGGTCCCGATGCCATTAGCATCACCAGTAAGCATTTCCGTCCCATACAAGGTGCACCACTCACTGAACGTAAGGCACGCACAGCCATCTTCGGACACCTCATTGGCACTGACGGTGCTATGCTCGACGAGGTACTCATCACCCTCTTCCGTGCTCCCCACTCCTATACGGGCGAAGACTCGGTAGAGATCTCGTGCCACGGCTCGTCCTATATCCTCCAGCAGGCCCTACGCTTGCTCATCGATAGTGGCTGCCGCTTGGCCGCACCGGGCGAATACACCCAGCGGGCCTTCCTCAATGGCAAGATGGACCTCAGCCAGGCCGAAGCCGTAGCCGACCTCATCGCCTCTACCTCGGCCGCCACACACCGCTTGGCCTTGAGCCAATTGCGCGGAGGATTTAGCCAAGAGCTCTCAGCCTTGCGCGACAAGCTTTTGCATCTCACCTCGCTGATGGAGCTCGAACTAGACTTCAGCGACCACGAGGAGCTCGAGTTTGCCGACCGTAGCGAACTATCACAGATAGCCAACGACATCGAGCGCGTCATCGCCCGCCTCACCCACTCCTTCAATGTGGGCAATGCCATCAAAAACGGTGTTCCCGTAGCCATTATCGGCGAAACCAATGTGGGCAAGTCAACCCTGCTCAACGCCCTCGTAGGCGAAGAGCGCGCCATCGTAAGCGATATCCATGGCACCACACGCGATGTCATCGAAGACACCGTCAACCTCCATGGCATCACCTTCCGCTTCATCGACACCGCCGGCATACGCCAAACCACCGATGTGGTGGAGAGTATCGGCATAGAGCGCACCTATCAAAAGATGCAACAAGCCTCCATCGTCCTCTGGATGATTGACGCCTGCATCGCAAATGAAACTAATTCAGAATTCAGAATTCAAAATTCAGAATTAATCAAAGACAAGCCCCTCCTCCTCCTCTTCAACAAGTGCGACCAAATATCGTCCGAGGAGCGTACCGCATTGGAGCAAGCCTATGCCCATATCGATGCCCCCAAGCTCTTCATTTCCGCCAAGAGCCGCATTGGTCTTAATACCCTCGAGAACCATCTGGTAGAAGCCGCTGCCCTACCCGACATCTCGCAGAGCGATGTCATCGTTACCAACGCCCGCCACTACGAAGCCCTCACCCACGCCCTCGACGCTATCCGCCGCGTGCAAGACGGCCTCGCCATGAACCTCTCAGGCGACTTCGTATCACAAGACCTCCGCGAATGCATCCACCACCTCTCCGACATCGTAGGCGAAGTATCCACCGACTCCGTACTTCAAAACATCTTCAAACACTTCTGCATCGGAAAGTAACGCTTGCAATGCATTGATACACAATATATTACGACATATTTTTACGTGTAAAAATTGGCATTTTTTCGATTTGCAAGTAGATTGTAACTTGTTGAATTATAGAATATTGCACTATTGAATCTAAAAATTGAAGACGTACAATAAATTTTCCATCCTGGAAAATGTAAAGCCTGAATTTTAATCGAAAAATTCGGGCTTTTTACATATTTTCCGTTCAATTTTCGATAGTTTTTACTAGTTTGATACGTATATGCGACGAAATTTAGGGTCTGTGCACAGATTTATAATGCAATAAAGCCCTTTTTTACTGTAAATCGCTTACAATCTCTATCAACAAACATGAAAACCTCCAATATGTACATATATTCAGCATTGTGATATTTGTATTTCATAGTGGTTTATTACTCGTTTCTTTGCTATTTTGAGAAACAACTTTGTCCCTCGTTTGTGCCCTA
>JAFZFN010000016.1 GCA_017555875.1 Bacteroidaceae bacterium | reverse complement strand
AGCCTTCCAAGCTGAGGGTCGCGGGTTTGAGCCCCGTCTTCCGCTCTTTTGATGTTGCTGTTATAGCTCAGTGGTAGAGCACTTCCTTGGTAAGGAAGAGGTCGCGGGTTCAACTCCCGCTAACAGCTCTTTTTTGTGTATAATAAGTAGAAATACATTTATTAATAAATACTTAAGTTACAAAAAGCTATGGCAAAAGAAAAATTTGAACGTTCAAAACCGCATGTAAACATCGGTACTATCGGTCACGTTGACCACGGTAAGACTACTCTTACTGCAGCCATCACAACTGTATTGGCTAGCCGCGGTCTTTCTGAGAAGCGCGACTTCGATTCAATCGACAACGCTCCCGAGGAGAAAGAGCGTGGTATCACTATCAACACTGCTCACGTTGAGTACGAAACAGCTAACCGTCACTATGCACACGTAGACTGCCCGGGTCACGCCGACTACGTTAAGAACATGGTAACTGGTGCTGCTCAGATGGACGGTGCTATCATCGTATGTGCTGCTACTGATGGTCCTATGCCTCAGACTCGTGAGCACATCCTTCTCGCTCGTCAGGTAAACGTTCCCCGTCTCGTTGTGTTCTTGAACAAGTGCGATATGGTTGACGATGCTGAAATGCTCGAGCTCGTTGAGATGGAGATGGTTGAGCTTCTCACTTCTTATGATTTCGAAGAGGATACTCCTATCATCCGTGGTTCTGCTCTCGGTGCTTTGAACGGCGTTGCTGAGTGGGAAGAGAAGGTGATGGAACTCATGGAAGCTTGCGATACATGGATTCAGGAGCCTCCCCGCGATAAGGATAAGCCCTTCTTGATGCCTGTTGAGGACGTATTCTCAATCACTGGTCGTGGTACTGTTGCTACTGGTCGTGTTGAGACTGGTGTAATCAAGGTAGGTGATGAGGTTCAGATCCTTGGTCTTGGTGAAGACAAGAAGTCAGTTGTAACTGGCGTTGAGATGTTCCGTAAGCTCCTCGATCAGGGTGAGGCTGGTGACAACGTAGGTCTTCTCCTCCGTGGTATCGACAAGAACGAAATCAAGCGTGGTATGGTTATCACACACCCCGGTGTAATCAAGCCCCACTCTAAGTTCAAGGCTTCAATCTACGTATTGAAGAAGGAAGAGGGTGGTCGTCACACTCCTTTCGGTAACAAGTATCGTCCTCAGTTCTACCTCCGTACAATGGACTGTACCGGTGAGATTCACCTCCCCGAGGGTACTGAGATGGTAATGCCCGGTGATAACGTTGAGATTCAGGTTGAGCTCATCTATCCCGTTGCTTTGAACCTCGGTCTCCGTTTTGCAATCCGCGAGGGTGGTCGTACAGTAGGTTCTGGTCAGATTACCGAGATCATCGACTAATATTCGATATCCAATAAAAGTTAGGCCCTGTCTTTGGGCAGGGTCTAATCTACGGGAATAGCTCAGTTGGTAGAGCACTGGTCTCCAAAACCAGGTGTCGGGAGTTCGAGCCTCTCTTCCCGTGCTAGAAAAGAAAAAGTTTATGCTCAAGAAAATTAAAGAATCATATAACGAGCTTGTACATAAAGTTTCGTGGCCTACGATGTCCGAAGTTACTAGCAGCGCGATAGTCGTTTTAGAAGCTTCCCTTCTTATTGCGTTGGTAGTGTTCTCTATGGACCAGGTTTTCCAAATGGTAATGGAATTTGTCTATCCCCATTAATCTTTACGTAGACGATGTCAGAAGTTCAGATGAAATGGTACGTTTTACGTGCCATTAGCGGAAAAGAACACAAGGTTAAGGAGTATATCGATTATGAGATTGCTCACACTAACCTTCGTGATTTTGTGTCTCAGGTATTGATACCTACTGAAAAGACTGTTCAAATTCGCAACGGTAAAAAGGTTGTGAAAGAGAGAAGTTATCTGCCTGGCTATGTATTGGTGGAAGCAGCCTTGGTTGGCGAAATTGCCCATCACCTCCGCAATATTCCCAATGTATTGGGTTTCTTGGGTGGTTTGGACAATCCTACTCCTCTTAGAGTGTCTGAAGTAAACCGTATCCTCGGTACTGTGGATGAAATGATGGAGGTTGGCGTTGAAGACGCTGCTGTATCTTTCTCTGTGGGTGAGAGTGTTAAGGTGAACGAAGGACCCTTCTCTGGATTCTCTGGAGTAATCGAAGAGGTGAACGTAGAGAAACGGAAGTTGAAGGTCATGGTGAAGATCTTCGGACGTAAGTCTCCGATTGAGCTTGACTTTATGCAGGTAGAAAAAGAGTGATGAACAGTTACGTGTAGCATCACAATTTTTCGTATATTTTAATTCAATAAATTTACAACAATGGCTAAAGAAGTTGCTGGAATAATCAAATTACAGATTAAAGGAGGCGCTGCAAATCCATCACCTCCCGTAGGTCCCGCTTTGGGTTCTAAGGGTTTGAACATCATGGAGTTTTGCAAGCAATTCAATGCCAGAACCCAGGACAAGGCGGGTAAAGTTCTGCCTGTAATCATTACTTATTACTCAGACAAGTCATTCGACTTCGTTATTAAGACTCCTCCCGTAGCTATTCAGCTCCTCGAGGCAACGAAGCAAAAGAGTGGTTCTGCTGAGCCTAACCGTAAGAAGATTGCTGAACTCACATGGGATCAGATTCGTGCGATTGCTCAGGACAAGCTCGTTGACTTGAACTGCTTCACTGTAGAGGCTGCTATGACAATGGTTGCTGGTACAGCTCGTAGCATGGGTATCAGTGTAAAGGGCGAATTCCCCGGTAATAACTAAACAAAACTTCAACTAGAATGGGTAAACTGACAAAAAATCAAAAGTTGGCCGCTTCCAAGATTGAAGAAGGTAAGGTATACACCTTGAAAGAGGCTGCAGCTTTGGTGAAGGAGATCACTACCACCAAGTTTGATGCTTCTGTTGATATTGACGTACGTTTGGGCGTTGACCCCCGTAAGGCAAATCAGATGGTTCGTGGTGTAGTATCTCTTCCCAATGGTACCGGTAAAGTAGTACGTGTGCTTGCACTCTGTACTTCTGACCAGGAGGCTGCTGCTAAAGAAGCAGGTGCTGACTATGTTGGTCTCGATGAATATATTGAGAAGATCAAGGGTGGATGGACAGACGTTGATGTTATCATCACTATGCCCTCTATCATGGGTAAGATTGGTGCCCTCGGTCGCGTATTGGGTCCTCGTGGCTTGATGCCGAACCCCAAGAGTGGTACTGTAACTATGGATGTTGCTAAGGCTGTTAAGGAGGTTAAGCAAGGTAAGATTGACTTTAAGGTAGACAAGTCTGGTATTGTACATACTTCTATCGGTAAGGTTTCTTTTACTGCTGAAGCTATCCGCGAGAACGCTAAGGAGTTTATTGCTACTATCAATAAGCTTAAACCCAGCGCAGCTAAGGGCACATATATCAAGAGCATTTATCTTTCAAGTACCATGAGCCGTGGTATCAAGATTGATCCCAAGTCATGTGAAGAAAATTAATGAACTAAGAAAGTTATGAAGAAGGAAGATAAAGGACAGATTATAGCTCAACTGGCTGAAACCATTCAGGCATATCCTCACTTCTACCTCGTAGACGTAACAGCACTCAATGCTGCTGCTACAAGCGAGCTCAGAAGAAAGTGCTACAAGCAGGAGGTTAAGATGGTGGTAGTGAAGAACACTCTCCTCCAGAAAGCTCTCGAGTCTCTCGAAGGCGACTACTCTCCCTTGTACGGTTCGCTGAAGGGTACAACAGCTCTCTTCTTCTGTCAGACAGCTAACGTTCCTGCACGTCTGTTGAAGGAATATGCTGACAAGAAGGCAGAGACTCCCGTACTCAAGGCTGCTTATGCTGAGGAAGGTTTCTATGTGGGTGCAAATCAGCTCACAGCTCTTACAAGCATCAAGAGCAAGAACGAAGTTATCGCCGAAATCGTTGCACTCTTGCAATCACCGGCCAAGAACGTTATTTCGGCTCTTCAATCAGGTGGTAACACCATTCACGGAGTTCTCAAGACACTCGGTGAGAGATAATAAATTAACTCAAAAAATTAATCTTTAAAATTATACGAAAATGGCAGATTTGAAAGCTTTTGCAGAACAACTTGTTAACTTGACAGTAAAGGAAGTTAATGAACTTGCAACTATCCTTAAGGAAGAATATGGTATCGAGCCCGCTGCTGCAGCAGTAGCAGTTGCAGCTGGTCCCGCTGCTGGTGCAGCTGAGGCAGCTGAGGAGAAGACCTCTTTTGACGTAGTATTGAAGAGCGCAGGTGCAGCTAAGCTCCAGGTAGTTAAGGCTGTTAAGGAAGTTTGCGGTCTCGGTTTGAAGGAGGCTAAGGACTTGGTAGACGGTGCTCCTAGCGTAGTTAAGGAAGGTCTTGCTAAGGACGAGGCTGAGAACTTGAAGAAGGCTCTCGAAGAGGCTGGTGCTGAGGTAGAACTTAAGTAATTGCCGCCTCTCGTCAGGTAAACGGTTAAGAATCCCCTTAGTTTGGGGTTCTTAACCTTTTTGTGCCTAATCTTAATTTAAGTTCTAAAATCCAACACCCAATGTCTTCAAATACTGTAAACCAGAGAATTAACTTTGCTTCAATCAAGAATCCGATTGAATGTCCGGATTTCTTGGAAGTACAATTGAAGTCATTTAAAGACTTCCTCCAGTTAGACACTCCTCCCGAAAAACGCAAGAACGATGGCCTTTACAAGGTGTTTGCTGAGAATTTTCCCATTGCAGACACTCGTAATAACTTTGTTCTTGAGTTCTTGGATTATTATATCGATCCGCCCCATTACTCAATTGAAGAGTGCTTGGAGCGCGGTTTGACATATAGTGTTCCCTTAAAAGCCAAGTTGAAATTGTATTGTACCGATCCTGATCATGAGGACTTCGATACAGTAATACAAGATGTATACTTGGGTCCTATCCCTTACATGACCGAGCAGGGTACGTTCATCATCAATGGTGCTGAGCGTGTCGTTGTATCTCAGCTCCACCGTTCACCTGGTGTGTTCTTCGGTCAGAGCGTTCATGCTAATGGTACGCAGCTCTATTCAGCTCGTATTATTCCGTTCAAGGGCTCTTGGATTGAGTTTGCTACAGACATTAACAATGTGATGTATGCTTACATCGATCGTAAGAAGAAGTTGCCTGTGACAACGCTGTTGCGCGCCATCGGCTTTGAAAATGATAAGGACATCCTCGAAATCTTTGATTTGGCAGAGGAGGTTAAGGTTAACAAGACCAATATGAAGAAGGTACTTGACCGCAAGTTGGCGGCAAGAATCTTGAAGACACGTGTCGAGGACTTCGTAGATGCTGATACTGGTGAAGTGGTGTCAATCGAGCGTAACGAGGTTCTCTTTGAGCGTGAAACCGTATTGGATGAAGACGTTATTGCAGAAATCTTGGAATCGGGCGTTGAGACTATCCTTGTGCATAAGGAGGCTGCCAACCGCTCTGATTTCTCTATTATATTTAACACCCTACAGAAAGACCCCAGTAACTCAGAGCGTGAGGCTGTGCTTTACATCTATCGTCAGTTGCGTAATGCTGACCCTGCTGATGATGCAAGTGCACGTGAGGTTATTAACAACCTCTTCTTCTCAGATAAGCGTTACGACTTGGGTGAGGTAGGACGTTTCCGTATCAACAGAAAGCTCAATCTGACAACAGACATGAGCGTTGGTGTACTCACCAAGGAGGATATCATTGAGATTATCAAGTACCTTATCGAGTTGATTAACTCTAAGGCTGTCGTTGATGATATCGACCACTTGAGTAACCGCCGCGTACGTACCGTAGGCGAGCAGTTGGCAAACCAGTTTGCTATCGGTTTGGCTCGTATGTCACGCACTATTCGTGAGCGCATGAACGTTCGCGACAATGAGGTGTTCACTCCGACAGATTTGATTAACGCTAAGACAGTATCTTCGGTTATCAATTCGTTCTTCGGTACGAACGCGCTTTCACAGTTCATGGACCAGACCAACCCGCTTGCTGAGATTACCCACAAGCGTCGTATGTCTGCGCTCGGTCCTGGCGGTCTGTCACGTGAACGTGCAGGCTTTGAGGTTCGTGACGTACACTATACTCACTATGGTCGTCTCTGTCCTATTGAGACTCCTGAAGGTCCGAACATCGGTCTTATCTCTTCTCTTTGTATCTATGCAAAGATTAACCACCTCGGTTTCATCGAGACTCCCTACCGTAAGGTTGCAAATGCAAAGGTAGATCTTTCGCCCGAGGGCTTGGTATACCTCTCAGCAGAGGAAGAGGAAGATAAGATCATCGCTCAGGGTAATGCTCCCCTCAATGATAAGGGTGGTTTCATCCGCAAGAAGGTAAAGGCTCGTCGTGATGCCGACTATCCTGTGGTTGATCCCGATCAGGTAGAGTTGATGGACGTTTCGCCCCAGCAGATTGCTTCTATCGCAGCATCACTCATTCCGTTCCTCGAGCACGACGACGCTAACCGTGCGTTGATGGGATCTAACATGATGCGCCAGGCTGTGCCTTTGTTGCGCAGTGAGGCTCCTATTGTAGGTACTGGTATCGAGAAACAGCTTGCCGAGGATTCACGCACTCAGCTCGTAGCTGAAGGCGACGGTGTGGTTGAGTATGTAGATGCTGCTACTATTAAGATATTATATGACCGTACTGAGGAAGAGGAGTTCGTAAGCTTCGACTCTGCGTTGAAGGAGTACAGAATTCCTAAGTTCAAGCGTACCAACCAAAACATGACTATTGACCTTCGTCCTATTTGCGAGAAGGGTCAGCGTGTGAAGAAGGGTGATATTCTTACCGAGGGTTACTCAACCGAGAAGGGTGAGTTGGCGTTGGGTAAGAACCTCTTGGTAGCTTACATGCCTTGGAAGGGTTACAACTATGAGGATGCTATCGTGCTCAACGAGCGCGTTGTACGTGAAGACATCCTTACCTCTGTACACGTTGAAGAGTTCATTCTCGAGGTCCGTGAGACCAAGCGTGGTATGGAGGAATTGACATCAGATATTCCTAACGTAAGTGAAGATGCTACTAAGGACTTGGACGATACTGGTATCATCCGTATTGGTGCAACCGTAGAGCCTGGCGATATCCTTATCGGTAAGATTACTCCTAAGGGAGAGTCTGATCCCTCACCTGAGGAGAAGTTGCTTCGTGCTATCTTCGGCGAGAAGGCTGGTGATGTGAAGGATGCATCACTCAAGGCGTCACCTTCGTTGAAGGGTGTGGTCATCGACAAGAAGCTCTTCTCACGTGCCATCAAGACACGTAGCTCTAAGCTCGCTGACAAGGCATTGATGCCTAAGATTGACGAGGAGTTTGATGAGCGCGTTGGTGAGTTAAAGAAGATTCTCGTGGATAAGCTGCTCGCCCTCACCGATGGTCTCGTTTCACAAGGTGTGAAGGACTATGTTGGGGTTGAGGTTGTTGCCAAGGGAGCCAAGTTTACTAAGAAGGAACTCCAAGATCTTGACTATACCGCTATCCAGCTCAGTGGTTGGACCAATGATGAGCACAAGAACGAGTTGATCAGCCAGCTCATCATCAACTACATCCGTAAGTACAAGGAATTGGCGGCTGAGGTTAAACGTAAGAAGTTTGCTATCACCATCGGTGATGAGTTGCCTTCAGGCATCATGCAGATGGCTAAGGTTTACATCGCCAAGAAACGTAAGATCGGTGTCGGTGATAAGATGGCCGGTCGTCACGGTAACAAGGGTATCGTATCACGCGTAGTGCGTCAGGAAGATATGCCGTTCCTTGAGGATGGTACTCCTGTAGATATCGTATTGAACCCGCTGGGTGTGCCTTCTCGTATGAACATCGGTCAGATCTTTGAGACTGTTCTTGGCCATGCAGGTAAGAAGTTGGGACTCAAGTTCGCTACACCTATCTTCGATGGTGCTAGCTTGGACGACCTTTCTGAGTGGACTGACAAGGCTGGTCTGCCACGTTATGGTAAGACATATTTGTATGATGGTGGTACTGGTGAACGTTTCGACCAACCCGCTACTGTGGGTGTGACCTACATGCTGAAGCTCGGTCACATGGTTGAGGATAAGATGCACGCTCGTTCTATCGGTCCGTACTCACTCATCACACAGCAGCCTCTCGGTGGTAAGGCCCAGTTCGGTGGTCAGCGTTTTGGAGAGATGGAGGTTTGGGCTATCGAGGCCTTTGGTGCCGCTCACATCTTGCAGGAGATTCTCACCATCAAGTCTGATGACGTAGTAGGCCGCGCTAAGGCATACGAAGCCATTGTTAAGGGTGATCCTCTTCCCACACCGGGTATACCGGAATCTCTCAACGTATTGTTGCACGAGTTAAGAGGTTTGGGCTTGAGTGTAACCCTCGAATAAGGACGTTTCATCTTTCAGATTAGAAAATTATGGCTTTTAGAAAAGATACAAAGATAAAGAACAATTTCACGAAGATATCGATAGGTTTGGCTTCTCCTGAAGAGATTCTTGAGAACTCAAGTGGCGAGGTGTTGAAGCCCGAGACCATCAACTATCGTACATACAAACCCGAGCGTGACGGTCTCTTCTGCGAGCGCATCTTCGGTCCCGTGAAGGACTATGAGTGCCATTGCGGTAAGTACAAACGTATCCGTTATAAAGGTATCGTCTGCGACCGTTGCGGTGTTGAGGTGACTGAGAAGAAGGTACGTCGTGAGCGTATGGGACACATCCAGTTGGTTGTGCCCGTAGCTCACATCTGGTACTTCCGTTCACTTCCCAACAAGATCGGTTATTTGCTGGGCTTGCCCACCAAGAGCTTGGATGCTATCATCTACTACGAGCGTTACGTGGTTATCCAGCCCGGTATCGCTGCCGAGGAGGGTATCGAAAAACTCCAGTTGCTCTCTGAGGAGGAATACCTCGACTTGCTTGACAAGCTCCCTCAGGACAACCAGTATCTTGATGATACCGATCCCAATAAGTTTATTGCTAAGATGGGTGCCGAGGCTGTTCAGGATTTGCTCGCAGGCCTCGACCTCGATGCGCTCTCATACGAGTTGCGTAACCGCGCTAACAGCGACTCTTCTCAGCAGCGTAAGAACGATGCATTGAAGCGTCTTCAGGTTGTTGAGTCGTTCCGTGCTTCTAAGCATCGCAACCGCCCCGAGTGGATGATCTTGAACATCATTCCCGTGACTCCTCCTGAGTTGCGTCCATTGGTACCTCTGGATGGTGGCCGTTTCGCAACGTCAGATTTGAACGACCTCTATCGTCGTGTTATCATTCGTAACAACCGTCTGAAACGTCTTATCGAAATCAAAGCTCCCGAGGTGATTCTCCGCAACGAGAAGCGTATGCTCCAGGAGGCTGTAGACTCACTCTTCGATAACTCACGCAAGGCTAGCGCAGTGAAGTCTGAGGCTAACCGTCCGTTGAAGTCACTCTCTGACTCTTTGAAGGGTAAGCAGGGACGTTTCCGTCAGAACCTTCTTGGTAAGCGTGTCGACTACTCTGCGCGTTCGGTTATCGTCGTAGGCCCTGAGTTGAAGATGGGTGAGTGCGGTCTGCCTAAGTTGATGGCTGCTGAGCTCTACAAACCATTCATCATCCGTAAGCTCATTGAGCGCGGTATCGTGAAGACCGTGAAGTCTGCAAAGAAGATTGTAGACCGTAAGGACCCCATCATTTGGGATATCCTCGAGTACGTTATGAAGGGCCATCCAGTGCTCCTCAACCGTGCTCCGACACTTCACCGTCTCGGTATTCAGGCTTTCCAGCCTAAGATGATTGAGGGTAAGGCTATCCAGTTGCATCCGTTGGCATGTACCGCGTTCAACGCTGACTTCGACGGTGACCAGATGGCTGTTCACTTGCCCTTGAGCAACGAAGCAATCCTTGAAGCACAGATGTTGATGCTTCAGTCACATAACATCCTTAACCCAGCTAATGGTGCACCTATCACCGTGCCTGCTCAGGATATGGTACTCGGTTTGTACTACATCACCAAGCTCCGCGAGGGTGCTAAGGGTCATGGACTCACATTCTACGGTCCCGAGGAGGCGCTCATCGCCTACAATGAGGGTAAGGTAGACATCCACGCTCCTGTAAAGGTGCTGGTTGATGACCTTGACGAGAATGGCAACATCGTGAAGATGATGCGCGAGACCTCTGTTGGTCGCGTTATCGTCAATGAGATTGTTCCCGTAGAATGCGGCTTCCTCAACACTATCATCTCTAAGAAGTCGTTGCGCGACATCATTAGTAACGTTATCAAGACTGTGGGTGTGGCTCGTGCAGCTGAGTTCCTTGATGGTATCAAGGACCTCGGTTACAAGATGGCGTTCCAGGGTGGTTTGTCGTTCAACTTGGGTGATATCATCATCCCTGAGGAGAAGGAGCAGCTCGTAGCTAAGGGTAACGAAGAGGTTGAGGAGATTATGAACGAATATAACATGGGTTTCATCACCGACAACGAGCGTTACAACAAGGTTATCGATGTGTGGACTCACGTTAATGACGACCTCTCTCGCATCTTGATGAAGACTATCTCTACCGACGATCAAGGCTTCAACTCAGTATACATGATGTTGGATTCAGGTGCCCGTGGTAGTAAGGAGCAGATTCGTCAGCTCTCTGGTATGCGTGGTCTTATGGCTAAGCCCCAGAAAGCAGGTGCTGAAGGTGGTCAGATTATTGAGAACCCGATTCTTTCGAACTTTAAGGAGGGCCTCTCGGTGTTGGAGTACTTTATCTCTACCCACGGTGCTCGTAAGGGTCTTGCCGATACCGCCTTGAAGACTGCCGACGCTGGTTACTTGACACGTCGTCTTGTAGACGTATCACACGACGTTATTATCAATGAAGAGGATTGTGGTACACTCCGTGGTCTTGTATGCACCGCTTTGAAGAACAACGACGAGGTTATCGCGTCACTCTCTGAGCGCATCCTCGGTCGTGTATCTGTTCACGATATCATCCATCCGACAACAGGCGAACTCCTTGTTGCCGGTGGTCAGGAGATTACTGAAGATATTGCAAAGAAGATCGAAGACTCTCCCATCGAGAGCGTTGAGATCCGTTCAGTGCTCACCTGTGAGTCTAAGAAGGGTGTTTGTGCTAAGTGTTATGGCCGCAACTTGGCTACTAGCCGTATGGTTGAGAAGGGTGAGGCTGTCGGCGTTATCGCAGCACAGTCAATCGGTGAGCCTGGTACACAGCTTACACTTCGTACCTTCCACGCCGGTGGTACCGCGTCAAACATCGCAGCTAACGCTACTATCGTGGCTAAGAACAACTGCCGCGTAGAGTTCGACGAGCTCCGTACCGTTGACGCAGTAGATGAGACTGGCGAGGCAGTGAAGATCGTTGTAGGTCGTCTGGGTGAAGTTCGCTTCGTTGACCAGAACACTGATATCACACTCTCTACTCAGTCATTGCCTTATGGCTCTACCTTGTTTGTTGCTGACAAGACCATCGTAGAGAAGGGTACAATGATTGCTAAGTGGGACCCCTTCAATGCCGTAATCATTACCGAAATGGGCGGTCGCGTACAGTTCGAGTCAGTTATCGAGGGTGTAACCTACCGTGTTGATTCTGACGAGGCTACCGGTCTCCGCGAGGTAATTATCATCGAGTCTAAGGACAAGACCAAGATACCTTCAGCTCACATCTTGAATGAGGATGGCATGGTTATCCGTACCTATAACCTCCCCGTGGGTGGTCACGTAGTTATTGAGGATGGCCAGTTGCTCAAGGCCGGTGAGGTTCTCGTTAAGATTCCTCGTGCTCAGGGTAAGGCTGGTGATATCACCGGTGGTCTTCCCCGTGTTACCGAGCTCTTCGAGGCACGTAATCCGTCGAACCCCGCTGTTGTATCCGAAATCGATGGTGAGATCACCATGGGTAAGGTTAAGCGTGGTAACCGCGAGGTTATTGTCACCTCTAAGACTGGTGATGTGAAGAAGTATCTCATCTCGCTCTCTAAGCAGATTCTCGTACAGGAGAACGACTACGTTCGTGCTGGTACACCGCTCTCTGATGGTGCCATCACTCCGCAGGACATCCTTGCTATCAAGGGTCCCACCGCAGTACAGGAGTACATCGTTAACGAGGTACAGGACGTATACCGTTTGCAGGGTGTAAAGATCAATGATAAGCACTTCGAGATTATCGTACGTCAGATGATGCGTAAGGTACAAATTGAAGAGGCTGGTGATACACGCTTCCTCGAGGCTCAGATTGTTGATAAGCTCGACTTCATGGAGGAGAACGATCGCATCTGGGGTAAGAAGGTAGTTGTTGATGCTGGTGACTCAGAGAACCTCGCAGCAGGTCAGATTGTAACCGCTCGCAAGCTCCGCGATGAGAACAGTTCACTCAAGCGTCGCGACCTCAAGCTCGTGCAAGTGCGCGATGCAGTGCCCGCAACATCTACTCAGATTCTTCAGGGTATCACACGTGCAGCATTGCAGACCTCAAGCTTCATGTCAGCTGCTTCGTTCCAGGAGACAACCAAGGTGCTCAACGACGCTGCTATCAACGGCAAGAGCGACCGTCTCGAGGGTATGAAGGAGAACGTTATTTGCGGTCACCTCATCCCCGCTGGTACAGGTCAGCGCGAGTTCGAGAAGATTGTTGTAGGTTCACGCGAGGACTATGAGCGTACTATGGCTAATCGTCGTACAGTGATAGATTTTAATGCTCCTATCGAATAATAAGGATAGGTTTGCTTAACGATAGCGGAGGATACCACAGGTGTCCTCCGCTTCTTTTTTGGAGTTAAAGAACCTTTTGAAGATATTTTGTTCTGTGAAGCGTAAGTTTTTTTTATATAAAAATTGTTCGTTTGAGAATTTTATTACCTTTGCGTTTGGAAACACACCGAAACATTCAGAAATGCACTGAAACTCCATCATGTTAAACAATATAAAGTTTACTATTATGAAAAAATGTTTTACTCTTTTGGCCTTGATGGCCATGTTTGTTGTAAACACCGTGTTTGCACAGGAGAAACCGATACTCACCATCGGCTGTCTGTCTGATTTGCATTCACAGCAAACTCTCATCAGCGGTAAGGTCGATGAGATACGTTTGCGTGGTACTGTTACCAATACGTTAGAAGCAATGAAGGCTGAGGAAGACCTCGACCTTATTGTACTTGGCGGTGACTATCTCAGTGATGTCACTATTCCCTTGGAGAACTATATCCGCATGCGTGAACTTCTAGTAGAAGCAACACGTGCAGCATTCCCCGAGGGTGGAAAGACTCCAGTGATTTATGTCAACGGAAACCATGAGTATGAGGTTGCCAACTTTGACAACTTGCCTAAGGGCTACAATGCAGGTGATTACTACTCTATACCGATGAAGACCGACATCGGTGAGTTACCCGAGGGTGATGCCTTCTATGAGATTGCTGATAATGGTTCGGCAGGGACAACACGCCTACTGGCGGCTTATCACTATGTTGTCAAGGGCTTCGATTTCGTTGTGCTGAATACAGGTAAGCGACTTTTTGCAAATGCTTGGGACTACTACTATTCGATGGAGTCTGTTGAGTGGTGCGAAGCAAAGTTGGCGCAGATTTGTGCTGAGGATCCCGCAAAAACAGTGTTCTTTCTTATTCACATTCCTTTCTCTGACTCTAATAGCCTCAGTGCTGCGAATAAGGGAATCTCTGGTGCTTCAGCAGACTATCTGAAAGAGGTTTTGGCCAAGTATCCTAACTTGATCATGCTTTATGGTCACGACCATGGTAAGGATTCCGCTTACATCCGTTCGAAGACCGAGCAACGTGTGACTGTATATAATAGCTATGGTGAGAAGTGGGTCGATCCTTCTGCAGAAGGAGAGGCTTCACCTACAGCTTTCTATGTGAAGAATGCAGCCAGTGGCAAGTACCTCAACTTTGACCCCTCAGCTAATCTCACCACAACATCAGCTGCTGCTGTGGCAACTATCGAGCCCTCTTCTTTGGTTGATGGAACATATTCAATCTCTTATCCTGATGGTAAGGGCGGACTACGCTATACACAGAGTGGTACTGCTGGTCGTTTCTCTGGAAATGCGGCATTGTCAGCAAACTCTAGCCTTTACGTGTATAAGGTAGAAGATGCCAAGGCACAGAGCGGAATAGCTACTCGTGTAGAGACCATTGAAGATGGAGCTTCTTATGTATTTGTCGCTTTGTCATCAAAGGGAGGATATTGGATGCTGACCAACGAATCGTACGGCTCAGGTGCTGACTTGAGATTGAATGGCGTGAAGGTTTCTGATGAGGTGCCTGGCGATCAGGTCAACTTTACTCAGAGTAGCACCATTTCACCCGTCTGGACTATTGAGCAGGTTGAGGTGAGCGAAGAGGAAGAGAACGGCATGGTATATTACATCCAGAACTACAATACAGGCAAGTTCCTCGGCTTCAACGAGGTCAATCTGGCTCCCGTGAACAAGCAATCTTCTGATGTTACTATTACTGCTTCTACTGTTACTGAAGGTGCTTTCACCTTTAGCTTGACCAAGGCTCCTACCTCTAATCCTTATCTCTATTGTGGATCAAATGGACGCTTCTCAGGCAACAAGGATGGTGCGAATGTCTCTTCTCAGATTCTTGCCTTTGAGGTTGAGAATCCCGATGCCGAGACCCTTACAGCCAAGCAGGTGACAGAGATTACCGTAGGCAAGACCTATCTGCTGGTGGGTATTAAGAATGGTGAATATTATGCTCTTACCGATGCTTTGCATAAGGAGGGTAACGCTACCGATCAGCGAATGAATGGTGCAGAGGTTACTATCGCTGACGGTGTCATCACCTTTACTCCCGGTGAGTCTTCTGTATTGTGGACCATCAATGAGAAGATAGTTGAGCCCGCTACCAAGAGCTTCTTCTCTGCTTTCATGGGTTCAATGCGTTACTATAGTAATACAATTGACGGCAGTGTAGGTCCCAACAATTCAAAGATCGTACAAGCCATGATTGTTTATGTCTATGAGGATCGCGTGGAGTTGACCATGAAGAACTATGGCGAGAGCGGCAAATTCGGTAGTATCACCATCAATAAGGATTTGGAACCCTACGTTGCTTATCGTAAGGTAACCCATTCTGCAGAGGCAGTAACAGCAGCTCCCTCTTTCTCAGCCGAGGCTGGTAAGGATGCAATCATCTTGGGCGATACAGCCAAGATTGCAGTAGTGGCTCCCGAATGGCACAACGTGTACTACACCCTCGATGGCACAGAGCCTACCGAGTCTTCAGCTAAGGTGCAGGATGGCGTTATCGAATGGAAGCCTGAGGCCGATGGATACTACACTATCAAGATTGCTGCTCAGGAGGGTGTTCGTTTGTTGAGTGAGAGCGTGTCATGTGTATATCGTGTAGTGAAAGATGGCTCAGGAGTTGAAGCTGTCGAGGCTAAAGCTGAGGTCATAGCTTCAGAGTCAGGTGTCACCGTACGTGGCTATGCAGGACTTGTGAAGATTCACAATGTAGTGGGTCAGCAGTCAAAGGTTGTAAGCGTTAGCGGCAATCAGGATATCGTACTCGATAAGGGTATCTATATCGTAGTGTTGGGCGACAAGGCCTTCAAGGTTATTGTGAAGTAACGACAATCTGAAAATAATAGGGTAGAGGGGAGCAGCGAAAGCTGCTCCCCTCGCTTTTTCTATTCTTAAAGTTTGTGCCTGAAGAACGCTATGAAAGCGTTGTGTTCCCAAATTCTTCGAGTGATATTTGTGCATTCCGATAAAATAGTGTTACTTTGTGCCTTACATAGTGTAACGAGATAAACCGACATCCCCATGAAGAGACTACTCACCGGCTTGGCCTTCTGTCTGGCAACATTGATAAGTATGGCGCAGTATGCCCAGTTGACCAATATCCCTACGATATATATCGAGACCTTCGGAAATAGGTCAGTGACTAGTAAGACGACCTATGTCTACGCCACCATGACCTATGTTGATGGAGCCAACATCGTTCAGTACGACTCGCTGCAAATCCGTGGCCGTGGCAATTCTACATGGGGATTGGCCAAGAAACCCTATCGCATCAAGTTTAATGAGTCTACCAAGTTCTTAGGTAAGGGATATGCGAAGAACAAGAGTTGGACGCTCCTTGCCAACCATGGCGACAAGTCATTGCTTCGCAATGCGGTCACCTTTACCATGGGCGACTTCTTGGGGCAGCCTTTCAGCCCCGCAGCGCATTTTGTGGATCTCTATCTCAACGGCACCTATCTGGGCAATTATCAAGTCTCCGACCAGGTGAATGTCGATAACAAACGTGTCGAGATTTATGAGCAAGAGGATGTCGCTACCGACGATTCGAACATTACTGGAGGCTATCTGGTCGAGGTCGATGGATTTGGTACGAGTGAGACAGTCTATTTTCGTACGAACAAAAATTTGATTGTCTCCGTCAAGTCACCTGATGAGGATGTTATCAATACGGCCCAGCGCAATTACATAAAGAATTACCTCAACGACTTTGAATCCACGCTCTTCAGTGCCACTTTTGCCCATCCAGAGGAGGGCTATCGTGCTATCGTCGACTCTACCACCCTTATCAGTTGGTATCTTGCGACCGAACTGAGTGCCAATGTCGATGGCTTCTGGAGTACCTATTTATATAAGGATCGCGACGACCCCAAGCTTTATTTCGGCCCATTATGGGACTATGATATCGCCTACAACAACTGTAATCGTGTCGGCGACGTCACCTATCGCGACATGATTGATGCAGCCTTTGCCGATGACCTCACCAAGGTGTGGGTAAAGCGGATGTTGCAAGACCCTTGGTTCAACAATGCGGTGAACGATGCATGGAGACAGAAGCTCGATGAGGGTTTGGAGGAGTATCTGTACCAGTACATCGATAGCATGGCAATCCACCTCGATCGTTCGCAGCAGAAAAATTATAATAAGTACTCCATCTCTTCCAGGACATACAACGAGATATATCTCTACTCTACCTATGCCGACTACATCGATCAGCTGAAGCGTTTCATAGGGGAGCATATGGACTTCCTGACCACTCGCTTTGCTGAGCGTGCCAATGCTGGAAGCGGAGAGGACAAACCCTCAGAGCCATTGCTCTCGTTTGAACTCACTGACGGCTACTATTACCGTATCTATAATAAGGGGACCAACAAGGTGCTTGACATTGCTGATAATGGGGCCAATGTGGTGATCTGGTCGCCTCAGTATGGGCGTGACACCCAGCTGTGGCAGATTGTGCCAGTGGGCGATTACTATCAGCTCATCAATAAGGCTACCGGCATGGCCTTCAATGATCCTTCCCCCTCATCATCTGTGGGTACCCCGCTCAATGTGGCCATAGCCGATGCTTCGGATGCCCGTCAGCTATGGCAGTTTGTGACTGTGAACGAAAACGATAATTACAACATTATCAATGTGTACACCAATCATGCCATCAATAACTCGGGTGGTGGCGCCTCTGACGGAAACAATATCCTCAGCTACACCAACGATGACCGCAACTCGGTGAGCAGCAATCGTCAGTGGCGCATCACTCCTGAGGAGATGATTGCCGATTATATCCCCGACGAGGTCAAGGAGGCTCTTGCAGCGACGATTGCCGAGGCCGAAGCCTTCCTGTCTGGTGTGTCCGACTACCAGGTGGGCGCAGCTCCGTTCTGCTATTCCGATACCCAGATAGCACTGCTACGCCAGATGGTTGCCGATGCGAAGATTTTCGAATCCACCGTGTCTGATGACTACATCCTGACCAATGTGAACCTTGCCGAGCAGCTTGCTGTGGCGAGAGCCCAGCAGTTGCCTCCCTCGGGACAGAAATATGTGATTCGCCACAAGTCCTCGGGCAATCTGTTGACGATGACGGGTGATGGAGTCTTTGTCATGTCCGAAAACATTATTGATGATGGTCAGCTCTACACGTTCGAGCGCGAAGGGGATGGTAACGACGTGTTCTTAAGATCCGCCGAAGGCTATTATGTCTCCTTAGGAGCCAGCGAGAGCAGTGTGATGCTTGGCCGTCAGTCTCCCTCACAGAGTGGTTGGTCTACCTTGAATGTCACCGTAGGTAATGGATGCTACTATCTGCGTACGATAGCCGGACTTATGGGAACCAACGACTTGGGAGACGGGGCAATGGTCTATGCCAACAAGAGCGAGTCGTCATCTCGTGAGTTGGAGCGTGCAGAGTGGCTCATCGAGGAGTATGCCGATGAACTGTCTGATGTGAAGGCCGCCTTGGAAGCTATGATAGCTCAAGCCCAAGCAGAGTTGTCTTCGCTACCTTCAGTCTGGATCGGTGATGCTCCCATGCAGCATTCGCAAGACAATGTAGATGCTTTGACTGCGTTGGTCGAGGAGGCGATGACCTATGTCTACACCTCTGTCGATGAGTGTGAGGAAATGATAAGCTGCCTCTCCGAGGGGATAGATAGGCTTCATCTGCTGAATGCTCCCGACACCGATGCCGAGTATTATTTGTCTCATCTCTCTGGTTATAATCTTTCGACGTCAGATGGCTTGGTGTTTGCTGCTCCAGACTCTACAGATGCTTCGCAACGCTTTATGCTTATTCCCGTAGAAGGAGTCTCTAATACCTATAATATATATACAAACGGACTTTATGTGTCGGTCATCGATGATGCCCTGGCTTTCACGGAAACTCCTCGCGACGAGTGGGGACAGTTTGTCGCCACTCAGGTGTCCTCATCGTCGTTCACTCTTCATGGTGCATTGGGTTATCTCGGAGCAAGCGATGGGGATGTCAACGCTGGTCAGCCATGTGTAGGCAACGCTGAGGATAGGGGTGAGAATATCCGTTGGACGCTAGTCAAAGCTACCCAGCCCATCATCGAGTCGGGTATCACTCCTCACTCCTATATGGACAACATTGACTATGCTGTGGCCTATGACAAGGAGTCGCAGACTCTCCGCTTTGTCTCCGATGACATGGTGGTGTTAGCCAAGGTCAGTGTTCAGGTCTACACCGTCGGAGGCCGTCTGCTCTATACGTTCAAGGCCTCGGAGCGTCAGTCGCTGATGGAGCTTCCCAGTGGTACTTATATCGTAAGGTGGACGTTGGGCGCAGCAGTACGTGAGGTGAAGCTTAAGAAATAACCGTCATCTAATGAAATGTCGAGAGGGAGCCTATGTGGGCTCCCTCTCGTCTTAGAATATGTGTTCTTGTTATTTCCCTTTGTGTCGGTTAGCACGTTTGCGGCGTATCTCGGCTTTCATCTTGGCCGATGCCGAGTGGTGCTGTCCTGTGATGTAGGCTTTCTTCTTGGCCTTGGTCTTCACCTTCTCCTCTTTAGGACGGTCCGAGGCCACCTTCTTGAACATGATTCCTTTGGTGAAAATTTCGTCTCCGTTCATGTTACTCCTCCTCTCCGTCCAGTTCAAAGTCGTCATCAAACTCGTACTCGAAGTCTTCCATCTCGTCGATGTCTTCATATTCGACGGTGATGTCGTCGTCCTGTCCCATGGCACGCAGCTCATCTTGCAGCTTGTTCATGTCCTTGGCGCGATGCACGAGGCTCTCCTTGCTCAGCTC
The DNA here is from genome assembly GCA_017555875.1 of Bacteroidaceae bacterium. Lineage (GTDB taxonomy): Bacteria > Bacteroidota > Bacteroidia > Bacteroidales > Bacteroidaceae > UBA1189. Next base: position 20,246 of record JAFZFN010000016.1, on the reverse strand, counting down.
GGTCTGTATGTTCTCCTTGTTGAGTTCGTTCCACAGGATATCTTTCAGTACCGACACGCCCAGTCCTGTCACCGAGGAGATGAACACGTGGGGTATACCCTCGGGAAGTGTCTCTTCCAGCATCTCGATGAGTTCATCGTCGAGCAGGTCACACTTGGTGATAGCCAGCACGCGCTGCTTCTCCAGCATGTCGGGGTTGAAGGTCGCCAGCTCATTGAGCAGGATGTCATACTCCTTGCGTATGTCCTCCGCATCGCCAGGCACCATGAAGAGGAGCAGTGAGTTGCGCTCGATGTGGCGTAGGAATCGTAGGCCGAGTCCCTTGCCGGCACTAGCTCCCTCGATGATACCGGGGATGTCGGCCATCACGAACGACTTCCCGTCGCGGTACGACACGATGCCCAAGTTGGGCTCCAGTGTGGTAAACGGATAGTTGGCAATCTTTGGCTTAGCGGCCGACACGGCAGCGAGCAGGGTCGACTTTCCTGCGTTGGGGAATCCCACGAGACCCACGTCGGCCAGCAGCTTCAGCTCCATGATGACGGTGAGCTCCTGCATGGGCTCTCCAGGCTGTGCAAAACGGGGAGCCTGTCGTGTGGGAGTGGCAAAGTTAAAGTTGCCCAGTCCGCCTCTACCACCACGCAGCAGGATGACCTCCTGACCATGTTCGGTGATGTCGCAGAGGTAGGCACCAGTCTCGGCGTTGTAGACTACCGTTCCGCAAGGCACCTCTATGATCTTGTCCTCGCCATCCTTGCCGCTACTCTTGTTCTTCGATCCGTTGCCACCATGTCCAGCAAAGGCGTGGCGGTCATAGCGCAGGTGGAGCAGTGTCCAGTAGTTACGGTTGCCGCGTAGGATGATGTGTCCTCCGCGTCCTCCGTTGCCCCCGTCGGGTCCTCCGTTGGGGTTATACTTCACACGGCGCATGTGTGTGCTGCCTCGGCCGCCCTTGCCCGAGCGACAATAGATCTTTACGTAATCGACGAAATTGGTTTCTGCCACAGGTTGAGTCCTTGTTATTGTTTATACGATAGTGCTGACGTATTCATTGATGTTCTTCACCATGCCCTCGAGGCCAATCTCGTCGGTGTAGGTGAATCCCTTGAATACGCCCTGCTCCTTGAACCACTCGATGAGCGGAGCCGTCTGGCTGTGGTACACGGCAAAGCGCTTCTTGATGGTCTCCTCGTTGTCGTCGGCGCGACCTTCGAGTGTAGCACGGCGCAGCAGGCGGGCCATCAGAATGTCTTCGCTCACCTCAAGGTTGATCATGGCCGAGATCTTCTCGCCACGCTCCTCGAGCATCTTCTTCAGTGCCTCTGCCTGTGCTATGGTGCGGGGGAATCCGTCGAAGATCACACCCTTGCTGCCCTTGAAGCTGTCATACTTGTGGGCGAGGATATCAATCATCAGTTCGTCGGGGATGAGGTTACCGTGGTCGATGTAGCTCTGAGCGATCTTGCCCAGCTCAGTGCCGTTCTTGATCTCGTTGCGGAGTACGTCACCCGTTGAGATGTGGTCCAACTCGAATGCCTCGACAAGGCGTGCGCTGTAGGTTCCTTTACCTGAACCAGGAGCGCCAAAAATTACGATGTTTAACATAGTCTTTATCTGTTTAGTGCTTTGTTGTCCTTTTTAGGAACTACCAGGGCCTTACCCCGCATAGTCGTTACAAAAGTACATATTTTCCACTGATTGGGCGCTACGTTGACCCTAGTTTTTTCAATATAAGGGGAAAAAAGAGTGAAAAAATGCGAAAGTGTAGAACATACAAGAAAAAAGCCTTACCTTTACACCTTGAAAACGTAACTAAAACGCAACATCTACGATGAAATCAATCGTTCAGCCCAAGCAGCTCCTTGCTTCTGCCCTGATGCTACTCTGTGGCCTCACCGCAATGGCACAGACCACCATCACCACCTACAAGCCCGGTCTCTCTACCGATGGCGCTGTCTACTATCTCCCTAAGACGGTGCTCAACGTCAGTGTCACGGTGACCAAGACCACCTACACCCCCGGTGAGCTATGCCAGTATGCCGATCGCTACCTGCGCATTGCGGGCATCTCCAGCAAATCCGAGTCCTACTACACCCTCCAGTCGGCCACGATAGCCACCGAGGCTGTCCCCGACGAGAACAAGCTCTTCCACATCCTCTTTGCCCCCAACACCGTGGCTCCCCTGGTCACGATGACCGAGGACTGCATCCTGCATGCAATCAATATGCCCGTCCCCGAGGCTGAGCAGCCCCTGGCTGTGCCTGTAGCCGACGAGGAGACCCAGAGCCTCTCGCCCCGCTCCTACATGACCGAGGAGATGCTCATGACAGGCTCCAAGGCCAAGCTGGCCGAGATCGTAGCCAAAGAGATTTATGGTATCCGCGAGAGCCGCAACCTCATCATCCGTGGTCAGAACGAGCATATGCCCAAGGATGCCGAGTCGCTACAGATCATCCTTGCCGGACTCGACGAGCAGGAGCAGGCGCTCACGCAGCTCTTTGTCGGGAGCATCCGCACCGAGTCCTTCACCGAGACCTATCAGGTGATCCCCTCAGGTGAGATCAGTCGTGTCGTCTTTGCCCGTTTCTCACGCAAGCTCGGCTTGCTCCATGGCGATGACCTCGCCGGTGCACCTATATATATCGATGTGAAGGCTAAGCAGACCCTCCCCGAGCCCATGGTCGAGGTAGTAGATGAGGCTGCAACCTCTAAGAAGGGCAAGCGCGCCAAGGCCAAGAAGCAGGACGAGAACCTACAGGATGGCCTGGTCTACAATATCCCCATCAAAGCCGAGGTGAAGGTCTACACCAATACGCAGGAGCTCATCACCGAGCAGCACAACATGGCACAGCTGGGCCGCACAGAGACCCTCTCTGCGACGCTCTTCACCACGAAGAAGAATGCCAAGGTGCTCCTCGACCCCGCTACAGGTGCACTTCTTCGTGTGGAATAATCCTCAATATCATCTCTTGGTGTCGTTGGTGGAGACGATTTTAACCACTAAATGCCACGAATATGTAAGTCATGGCTAAACAATATGTTTTCTGCTCGCGATGAGAAAGCTTTCTATTCGCGAGCAGAAATTGTTCTGTTCGCGGTCAGAAAACATTCCGCTCGCGAGCAGAAAAATTGCTACAGCTATAGAAAAAGTGCTGGGCGTGTACTCTTATCATACACGCTCAGCACTCTATTTTACAAGCCTCCCTTGTCGGTGAGGCTACCTGGCATTACTGATTAATTTGCTATTCACCACCGATGATCACTTCGGTCTTACCTGTCACCTCAGCTTGGTTACCCGCACCGAAGACGTTGCCGTCGATGGTACCACCTTGGATGTATACGCGAGTGTTGCCTTTTACCTTTGAGGCATTACCGCCACCGAATACTGAACCGTGGATATGTGAGTTGCCTTTGATCTTGATGGTGGTGTTACCTTCTACCGTACCCAAGTCTGATAAGTCTACGGCCTTGGTGTAAATCAACTTCTCCGTGTCGTCTATGTACGAATTTCCATGAACCAATGCTGCACCAGCCTGTGCCCAAGTAAAGGTCTCGGATGGAGGATATTGCGTAGGTGTGAAAACACCTGTGCTCGTATTGTAAGTAGAGTATGTCGGGGGTGTCATAGGCATCACTTCGCAAGTGGGGATTGCTGCAGAGAAACCTCCCGCGTAGACACTGCCCCCTACGGTGCAGTTTTCAAGTGTGGTGGTGAGGTCACCATCCGCCTTACCCAAATTTCCTCCACCATAGAGGTCTCCAATGATGGTACATCCTATCAATGTTGAGGTCACATTCTTAACCTTGGCTACTGAGAGTGCGGCATAGTAGGTGTAGAAGCGTGCATTCACACTACCACCTCCGGCATAGCAGAAGTGCTCGGTCTCATAGTCGACCATGATGCCTCGGTCATCACTGTTTGTGTTATAGTATTTACCTCTATTATCCGTATAGGAATTTAACCAGCTCGAGTTGTAGATAGTCTGTCCGTTGGCATCATGATTTTTGTAGCGATATAAACTGGTGCCTCCATATCCTGCTCCAAAGAAACTTCCAAAGGTGGTGTTTTTTGCATTGGTGGTTACGGTCATCTTATCTGCCATGTCGCCGAACTTGGGACCACCGCAATATGAGCCTACATTACTATTGTTAATGGTTACGTCGATATTACCCAAAATGGGTTTCTTTTCGTTGATGCCACCTCCATAGAACTCATCGATGAGCATATGGTCAAGTTTGATGATGACGTTCCCGTTTATCTGTTCTTGTCCAGCACCGGCAAATGTGCCAATCTTGCCTCCATTGCCATAGCAGAGGACATTTTGTTCTACAGGCACTACTTCAGGACGAACTCCCGAAAGGTAAAACTCTTCGTACTCTCCACCAAGAATGGATACTGGCGCAAAGTAGGTTTGTGTTGTGGCACCGCTTTGGCATCCAGGGGTATATGCCTTGAAATAACAGTTTCCGCCAACGATGATGTACGGTGTTCTGTTGGCTGTAGTTCCATAGAGAGCCGAACAGAACTGCTCGTAGATGCCTCCATTTAGAATCAGCGGTGATGAGGTCTTGCCTCCGCCATTTTCGTCGTATTCGAATTCCGTGTAGATGGCCAAAGCGGTCTCCGTTACTTCAAACCAACCTTTGGGTCTGAAGATGGCAATGCCCGGTGTATCTTCCCTGCCATCGACTTTTGCCGCCATACCTAGATTTACGTGATTGAGGAAGTCGAAACGTATTGGATTAACCTGAGGACGTACTGATGTCTTGAAATAGAGGCTATAGTCGGGCTCGTTGTCACGGTTCTCGTCAATGGACATGATGGTAAAGGGTATGGTGCTATACGACCAACTCTCGTCGAACGAGTGGTAGTTTCCTACGAGCACAATGGCATTGTCGTATACCGTAGTAGTTGCTGAAGATGTAAGTTTGGCCCAAACGCTCCCCATAGAATGGAGCACTGGTTGGTCGGTACCTTGGTAGTTCTTATTGGGAACATATAAATCTGCTGTTTCCCCAGCAGGGGTAAACGGACGACCTATATATAGTCCATCACTATTTACTTCGTATATTACATCATAGTAACTATCTGAAAGGTATATGGCCTTGCCCCAATAGGGCTCGATGGTGATAGAGGTTACCCCTTCGGGTACATTGAAGTAGCCGCCCTGTGCCAATATGCGTCCAACATCCTTTCCTTTACTTTTGCGGTCGGCAAAGTTATATCGTGCGTCTCCTGTTGTGGTGATGTCGCTTGTAGTAACGCCTCCAACGTTGACAATCTTCCAGCCTGTCACTACCTTGTTGTTGGTGTAGTTGTCGGTGAAGTGGTCATTGTAATAGGGCAGTTGCACCTTATAATAGTTGTAATCGTAGCTGTTGGCATCGATGTCGGTGATGTCGAGTGAAATTGTTTTGCTAGAGAGGTCGCTTCCTGTAGCATCCTTTCCTTGGATGGTTACGTATAGCGTGCCCAGTTTCTTCTCATCCTTTACCTTCTTGTTGATGGCCGAGGCATACTTCCCCCATGGCTTCAATATGGGGTAGGGGGCCACATCGGTATCAAGCACCCACTTGGCTATTCGCTCATAGTCATTGACGTTGCCTGTGATGTAGAATGCGTTGAGCTTGCGTTGCGAGTTGAGCACGTGGCGGTAGAACTCGAAGCGTCTCAGGTAGCGCTCCTCGGCTGCCAATGCGCAGTTGTAATCTCCCGTTGGGGTTAGGTCGGCTTCGTGGCGGTAGTAGTTATAGTTGTTGATACCATTACCTGTACCTGCATCACCCATGTTTGAAATTTTCTCTCCTCCGTAGATGGGGTATACGTTTCCTCCGTCGGTGATGTTGCCATAGAACATGCAGCTTATCACCAAGGTGTATAGGCGCCCTGCATTTGATATTTCACTATTGTACCCTACGATACCCGCCTTCGTTGCACCTCCAGTGATATCGGCAAAGCTGTAGCAGTTGATTACGCGTGCGCTTCCTTCTATCTTTCCAGCTATACCTCCTACGTTGCCATTACCGCTGATGCTGCCGCTCAGCACTCCGCAGTTGTAGATGTGGGTTACTCCCGATGCCGTTCCTGCAATGGCTCCCGTGTTGTCGGTGTTGTCTGTGATGTTGGCCTCTTTCAGCACCACGTTCTTGATAGTAGCGTTAGCGGCTTGGGTGAAGAGGGGCTGGGTGAGACCGCTGATGGTGTAGAATCCTCCGTCAAGGATTCCCGAGAAGTTAGCCAATGAGGTGTGGCTGCTGGCATCAATGTTTTGCGTCAGCACGTAGTAGCCGAATTCTTCGATTTGGTCGATTGATGTCACCTCTATCATTCCCGTGGGGATTGTCATTACGATTACATCTGATCGCTCGCATCCCGTGCGGTGGGCATAGGCCTTTATGTTTTGTCCGCTAGTGAATGTGACTGTGTTGCCTACCGTCAGTTCTATTTTTGTGGAAGAGGTCGTCGGGTCAGAACCATCGGTGGTGTAGTAGATGACACCTTCCTTGGTGCTACAAGTGATGGTTGCCTCGGTGTATTCAAGATTGAATACGAACATGGGTTGTGGGGTTTCGATGGTCACCTCCTCCAAGATGAAGTCATGTGTGGTGCCAGTGCAGATAGTCCCACAAGCTCCCACATAAGTGGTATAGTCGTGAAGCCCTCCTGTTGCAGATGTAGATGTCAAGGTGATACAGCCAGGCGTATTTGCTGACTCCTCAAAGGTCCACACGCTTGCAGATGCATCTGTGCCACCTATGTTGTATGTATTCTGCACATAGGAGTTTGCTCCCAGGTTAAATAGGTGGTAGTGCTCGTCGAGGTAGAATACGGTTCCCTCATAGTGGCATTGTGCATTGGACTTCATGCCTAGCTGATTGGCGTAGCCAGAGCGAAGGTTTACACCATCAATGTAGTTGCCGCTCGTGTAGCCCTTGATACGGTATTGCTTGCGTGGTTGTGGCTGGTTGATAGTGGGTGACATGATGGCGTTCACCTCTGCGAGTGTAGTGGCTTCGTCGATGGCCGCGTTTATGGCAGCAGCTTCGGTTGTCTGTCCGCTTGTAATGGTGTAGGTGTATTGGCATACTTTCGTACCGGGAACCTTGGTGTGCTTTACTGCCTCTTTTGCGCTAATCTTGGCAAGAGCAAGGTTTTGTGCATCGTTAGTAGTGTAGCTTGTGACTTCGGTGATTTGCCAAACAGAAGAATAGTTTTGATTGAAATAGTAGCTGTCGTTCGATTGGTCGAATCGGTTGGCATTAGAAACGATAAAGGATGATACACTGGTACTGTTTCGTCTTGCCACCATGCGAAGTTGACCAATAGTCTCTTCATTTTCAACTTGCTTTATAGTAATCTCATTCCAGTCGGTATGGCCGTTGTACTCGGTGGCATAATTGTTGGAGTATCCGAGTGATGTCTCTTGCCCAGCGTCCTTATAGGCTTCACCTTCATTGTTTCCGACCCATGTCAGCACCTTGCCGTCTGTGGTGACAAAGGCGTATACTCCATCTCGTATCTTTCGACAAACAAACACTGATGCTTGACTCTCGTCCGTTGTTACTGAGATTTTTTGGCCGCTGGTGTAATTCATGTATCGCTTGGTTTTGGCATCGTTTCCCATTATGTTGGTGAAGGTGTAGGCTCTGCCATCCAAGGGGAGGAAGGTGGTTGTCTGTATCTCAAATGCATCAATCTTTGCAATGGCTGCATTCTTAACACCATCTGTAATTGATGCTCCCTCAGAGACAAATACAAAAGGTATACCACCATCGGTCGGCCCATCGGTTGCAAAGCGTACGGGATCATTTCCCTTGGGGCTACCGCAACCGCTACAGAAATTATACCCTTCATAGCTCAGCATATAACTACCCGTTATGTTAGTGGTAGCCTTCAAGTCAAATTGCGCTTGAGCTGTAACGTCGTCTGACAATACGCATTGCTTACCATTACCAACTGTTTGTCCGAGGTTAATGGTTATGAATTTTCCTGTAGTCGCCTCAAATAGATAGCTTTTTTTCGTGTGAGGAGACGTGTAGAGGTACCAAGAGAGTTGGATGCCTGCATCTCCCAAATCGTAGTGTAAGTTTTGGCAACCGCTAAGGGTGACGCCCGCCAGCTGTGGGGATGTGGAGTAATTGTTATGGTATGTCAAATATCCACGTCCATTTGATTGCCAAAAAATCTTGTACACTCCATCAGGAACCGTTGTGGGGGTCTGCGCCTTCATCCCCACCGCCATCGCGAGCAAGGTGGTGAGCAAGAGGAGGCGACGGCCTATGTGGTGTAGTATGGTATGGTTGTGACGGTGTGTGTTGTCTGTTGTCTTGAACGCTGTGTTCGGGTTGGTTGTTGTCATCATGACCTTATCTGTTTATCGGTTCTACTACAGGAGTTTTCTTTCGTGTATCGCAGTGCTGGGGTGAGCATAGTTCACACCAAGCTACAATACGCGTGCAAAAATAGCGAAAAGTGCCGATAGTACCAAAAATATCGGAGGGTATTCGAATCAGGAGCGATAAACAGACAAAACACAGAGGGTGTGCCGCGCGGCACACCCTCTGCATTAGTATGTCTATGTAGCGATTACAACCAGCCGTTGGTACCCAACACGATGAGCACGCCGTAGCCGAGGAGCAAGCTCACAGCACCTACGATGAGACCCACCTTGACCATATCCTTCTGCTCGATGAGGCCAGTGGCGTGTGCCAAAGCATTGGGAGGTGTGCTGATGGGGAGCACCATACCTACTGAAGATGCGATAGCCACACCTACGAGCAAGGTTACCACACCGCCTACAGGAGCGAGCTCGGCAGTCATGCTGCCACCTACTACTGCGAGGATGGGCACGAGGAGTGCTGCGGTAGCAGTGTGAGAGATGAAGTTAGCCATAGCATAGCAGAGGAGGCCTGAGCCGATGATGACGAGCAGGGGTGACCATGAGGCGAAGGGAATAGCCTCTACCATGTGCTGTGCCAAGCCTGACTTGTTGAGCGCTACACCGAGAGCGAAGCCACCGGCTACCATCCAGAGCACCGACCAGCTGATCTGCTCGAGGTCGCGCTTGGTGATGATGCCTGTAGCACAGAACACGGCTACGGGGAGCATAGCTACGGCGTTGGTCTTCACACCGAGGTTCTTATCGAACAACCAGAAGAGGATGGTAGCGAAGAAGGTGATATACACCACTGTGGTGCGCCAGCCCTTCTGTGAGTTGTCGGGGATGTCGAGCTCGATGGTCTTCTGCTTGAAGGGGAAGAGCCAGAGCAATACGACCCATGAGATGAGGAGCAATGCGATGGTGATGGGGCCCATGAAGATAACCCACTCACCGAAGCCCATACCCATATCCATGGTTTCGAGGTACTTGAGCACGATACCATTGGGAGGTGTGCCGATAGGAGTAGCCATACCACCGATGTTGGCTGCTACGGGGATAGAGAGCGCAAGACCAATCTTACCCTTACCATCAGCGGGGAGCGCCTTGAGCACGGGAGCCAAGAAGGCAAGCATCATAGCTGCAGTGGCGGTGTTGCTGATGAAGGCTGAGAAGAGTCCTGTGACGGTGATGAAGCCGAGCATCACGAAGCGTGACTGATTGCCGAAGGGCTTGAGCAGCACCTTAGCGATCTTAGCATCGAGGCCATACTTGGTGGCAGCAATAGCCAACATGAAACCACCGATGAAGAGCATGATGATGGGGTCGGCAAAGCAGTGGAGGATGTCCTGATACTTGAGGATGGTGCCCAACTCAGCTGCGTTGTAGCCTTCGTTGAGGAACTTCAGTGAACTGTCTGACACAGAGAATAATAGCAGTGCTACTACGATGAGCGAGGTGCTCCATGCGGGGATGGCCTCGAGCACCCACATCAGGGTGGCGAACACGAACACGCCGATGATGCGCTGCTCCACTACGGTGAGGCCCTCGATGCCGAAAGCTGAGGTGGGCAACAACCAAAGGGTGGCTGTCACAGCAATAACAAACAACAACTTGAAGGTCTTGGCCAAGGGATTGTTGACCCCTGCATCCTTCTTTGCTTTTTTCCACTTATGGTAGTTCTCTACCAAGTGTGAACCGAAGAAATTGGTAAACATGTGTTTTTTTTAATTATGAATTGTGAATTGTGAATTGTCGCTTTCGGTTTGTCGTCGGTTAATTTTAATCCTGCTACGCAGTCTTTTCCTCCTTCGCACCTCAGCAATTCAAGTGAACTTGATTGCTTTCGGTTTGTCGTCGGTTCAATTTTCAATTTGTTCAGTACCCCCGATGAGAATCGAACTCATATCTCACCCTTAGGAGGGGCGCGTTCTATCCATTGAACTACAAGGGCGCCTGAAATCGGGTGCGAAATTACTGCTTTTTTTTCATTTATCGAAGATAATGCCGATTTACTTGTGTCGTAGGGCCTATTTTCTATCCATATTCTGGGGATTGTACTATCTTTTTGGAGATAATATAGCTTTAAAAACACCTAATATATAATAGGAGCGATGGTCTATCGCTCCTAATGTATCTGTGTGTTCGTCTAGTTGAAGAACTTCTCCACTCGCTTGATCATGGATGAGAGGCAGAATACCACGACGTGGTCGCCTGGCTGAATCTGCGTGAATCCCGTCACGAGGATACCCTCGTCGCCTCGCACCAGTCCACCGATGGTGACCCCTTTGGGCAGTGTGAGGTCCTTGACCAGTGAGCGGGTCACGCGTGCTCCCTCCTTGACGATAAACTCGGCCACGTCGGCATTGGCGAAGGTGAGGCACTTGACATTCTCGACGTCGGCATCGAGCAGCAGCTGGTAGATGTAGCTGGCTGCTATCTTCTTCTTGTTGATGACGGCGCCGATGTCGAGGCTCTCGGCCATGCTGATGTAGTCGATGTTCTCTACCTCGGCGATGGTCTTGAAGACTCCCATGCGCTTGGCCGACAGGCAGGCGAGGATGTTGGTCTCCGAGTTGTCGGTGAGCGCCACGAAGGCATCGACCTTGCTGATGCCCTCCTCCTCGAGGAGCTCATAGTCGCGTCCGTCACCATTGATGATCATGACGTTGTCGTCCACCAGGTCGGCAAGCCAGTGGCAGCGGTTGATGTCGTTGTCGATGACCTTCACGCTCATGGCATCGCTCACGAGCTGCGTGGCACGCATGGCGATGCGGCTACCGCCCATGATCATCACGTTGTGTATGGTCGAGTGCTCCTCCTTGCCTGTGATCTTGCGGATGTAGGGTAGGGCACGCTTCGAGGTCATGAAGTAGACGATGTCGCCCGCCTTCAGCTCGTCGGAGCCGCTGGGGATGATGGTCTCACCCAAACGCTTGATGGTGACGATGTGGTAGGGCTGCTCCTTGGGAATCTGATAGATGGGGGTGTTGAGTATCTGTGCATTCTCGCGTAGCTTGACACCCAGCATGACCAGTGCACCGCCATTGAACTCCCACCATTGGCGTATCCAGCTGAGGTGGAGTCCGTCGGCAATCTCCTTGGCTGCCAACATCTCGGGGTAGATGAGCGAGTCTACACCCAGGTTCTTGAAGAACTCCTTGTTCTTGGGCTGCAGATACTCATAGTTGTCGATGCGGGCTACGGTCTTCTTGGCACCGAGCGAGTGGGCCAGTATGCATGAGGTGAGGTTGATGCTCTCCTCGGGGGTTACGGCCACGAAGAGGTCGGCATCGGCCACGCCAGCCTCCTTGAGGCTGCTGATAGAGGTGGGGCGTGCCTCCATGGTCATGAGGTCGAAGTTCGACTCCAGGTTGGTCAGGCGCTCCTCCACGGGATCCATCAGTACGATGTCGTGTCGCTCATCGGAGAGCATCTTGGCAAGGTGTGTGCCCACGGCACCAGCACCGGCGATGATGATTCTCATTGTGTGGAAGTCTTTTATTTTATTACAGTTCTCGAAGTTCTCGGAGTGCTCGGAGTGCTCGGAGGAACCTCACCATTCATCATTCACATCTATTCACGATCTCCCTCACGATGCTCTCGGCGTCGATCTCGCAGAGGCGACACAGCTCGGGCACGGAGCCATGCTCGATGAACTGGTCGGGCAAGCCCATGAGGTGTACGTCGGGCTTGTAGCCGTGCTCAGCCATGAACTCGAGCACGGCGCTGCCCAGTCCGCCTTTGATGGTGCCATTCTCGAGGGTGATGATGTGCTTATACTTACGCCCCACCTCGTGGAGAATCTCCTCGTCGAGGGGCTTGAGGAAGCGCATGTCGTAGTGGGCCACGCTGATGCCCTTGCTCTCTGCCGTGGCTATGGCCTCGGCTGCCAGGTTGCCTATGGAGCCGATGCTGAGTATGGCGATGTCATCACCGTCGTGTAGCTTGCGCCCACGTCCTACCTCGACAGCCTCGAGGGGGCAGCGCCAGTCGACCAGCTTGCCACGGCCACGAGGGTAGCGGATGGCGAAGGGGCCCATGTCGGGTAGCTGGGCGGTATACATGAGGCGGCGCAGCTCGTGCTCGTCATAGGGTGCTGCGATGGTGAGGTTGGGTATCGTGCGCAAGAAGGCGAGGTCGAAGGCGCCATGGTGTGTGGGTCCATCTTCGCCCACCAGTCCACCGCGGTCGATGCACAGCACCACGTTCAGGCGCGATATGGCCACGTCGTGGATGATGTTGTCGTAGGCGCGCTGCAGGAACGAGGAGTAGACATTGCAGAAGGGGATCAGCCCATCCTTGGCCATGCCTCCCGAGAAGGTCACGGCATGTCCCTCGGCGATGCCCACATCGAAGCATCGGCATGGCATCTTCTCCATCATGATGTTGAGTGAGCAGCCTGTGGGCATGGCGGGGGTGACACCTACAATCTTCTTGTTGTGTTGTGCCAGCTCGAGCAGGGTGTGTCCGAAGACGTCCTGGAAGCGGGGAGGCTTGCCCTCCTCGCTCGACTCGAAGCGCTCGCCCGTCTCGGCATCGAAGAGGCCGGGTGCATGCCACTCGGCAGGGACCTCCTCGGCAGGAGCAAAGCCCTTGCCCTTGGTGGTGTGGATGTGGAGCATCTTGGGGCCTCGCATGTCCTTTATGGTACGCAGGGCACGCACGAGCTCGATGACATCGTGTCCGTCGACGGGGCCGAAGTAGCGGATGTTCATGCCCTCGAAGATGTTTTGCTGCTTGGTGAGCAGGCTCTTCACGCTATTGTTGAAGCGGATGAGGCGCTCGCGTCCTCCATCCTTCATCAGGCCCAGCTTGCCCAACACCCTAGCCAGGCGGTAGCGCCACTTGTTGTAGCTGGGGGTCGTGGTGATGCTGAGCAGGTATTTCTTGAATCCGCCTACCGAGCGGTCTATGGACATCTTGTTGTCGTTGAGCACGATGAGCATGTCGTTGTCGCTCTCCGACACGTTGTTGAGGCCCTCGAAGGCCAGGCCGCCACTCATGGCTCCGTCGCCAATGATGGCTACCACACGACGGCGGTCCTCGCCCAACTTCTTGGCTGCTACGGCCATGCCGAGGGCGGCAGAGATGGAGTTGGAGGCGTGTCCGCAGGTGAAGCTGTCATACTCGCTCTCCTCGGGTGAGGGGAAGGGCTTGATTCCCTTAAACTTGCGGTTGGTGTGGAACTGCTCGCGTCGGCCAGTGAGTATCTTGTGGGCATAGGCCTGATGTCCCACGTCCCACACGAGGCGGTCGTTGGGGGTGTTGTACACGTAGTGCAACGCCACGGTCAGCTCTATCACACCCAGTGTGGACCCGAAGTGCCCCGGGTTTTGTGACAGCTCGTTGATGACGAACTGGCGTAGCTCGTCGCATAGCTGGGGTAGCTGGTTGAGCTTCAGACGGCGCAGATCGTCAGGGTATTGTATGCTGTTTAGTATATTTTTGCTCGTTTCTTTAGCCATACTGACAAAGATTATCTTGCAAAAATAGTGCAAGCCGAACGAATTGTCAAATTTATTTGAACATTTCTGAGGCGTAGCCCATTTTCAACGTGTTAAAAATAGTGCAAGCCGAACGAAAAAGCAAGTTTCGACGAGCGAATGTGATAAAATTGTTTACTCTTTTATCGCTGAGCGAGGATGAAACTCAACGGAATAGTTAAGTTTACTTACATTTTTCTGAGGCAATAGAAGTGACTCACAGGACCGTGTCCATGACCAATCGTGTAGTTGGCCCCATGGATAATGGCCTCATTGATGTAGGTCTTGGCAGCGCGAACAGCCTCGGTGAGCGGCAGTCCTTTGGCCAACTGTGCGGCAAGAGCACTCGAGAGGGTGCAGCCTGTGCCGTGGGTGTTGGGCGTGTCTATACGTTTGGCACTGAGGTAGATGACCTCGTCGGTCTCGCGGTTGTAGAAGATGTCGATGAGCTCGTCGTTGACGAGGTGTCCCGCCTTGAGCAGTACCGATACATGATACTTCTCGGCTAGTCGACGTGCTGCTTGGGGGAGGGCGCTCTGGTTGTCGATGTGCTCGCCGAGTAGTATCTCCGCTTCGGGGATGTTGGGGGTGATGACGCGAGCCAGGGGCATGAGCTCGGTGCGCATCACCTCGATGGCGTCGTCCTCGATGAGCTTGTGACCTGAGGTGGAGACCATGACGGGGTCGAGCACCACATCCTTTATATTATACTTGCGTAGCATGCGAGCGACACATTGCACCACCTCGGCAGAGTGGAGCATGCCTATCTTGATGCTGTCGGTGCCGATGTCGCTGAGCACGGCTTCGATCTGTCCCTCGATGATGTCTATGGAGAGTCCCTCCACGGCATTCACTCCGAGCGTGTTTTGTGCCGTGATGGCGGTGATGGCCGAGGCGGCAAAGCAGCCGTTGGCCGAGATGCTCTTGATGTCGGCCTGTATGCCGGCTCCGCCTCCCGAGTCGCTGCCGGCGATGGTGAGAACAAGACCCACCCCGTCCCTCCCTGTGAGGGAGGGGGCTGTGCAAGCTGGAAACTTAAGTCCTCCCTCACAGGGAGGATTTAGGTGGGTCCGTTGTTTTCGTATGATGGCTGCCAACTCCTCTGATGCACAACGTGGCGACTCGGCAGCAACGATGGCCGACACTACGGCCGCGCCCTCTACGCCTCGGGCTATGACATCACCGATGGTGTCGCGGCTCATGCCACCGATGGCTACGCAGCGATGACGAGTAAGGCGAAGCACCTCGGCAACGCCCTCTAGTCCAAAGGGGGTGAGCGTGTTGGTCTTCGTCGGTGTGGCATAGACGGGTGAGATGCCTATGTAGTCTACATCGAGTGCATTGGCCACGATGACCTCGTCCATTGTCTCTACGGAGAGGCCGATAATCTTATCTTTGCCGAGCAATGCGCGAGCCGTCTCGTAGGGCATGTCGCTCTGCCCGATGTGTACTCCGTCGGCATCGACCGCTAAGGCCACGTCGATGCGATCGTTGATGATGAGGGGTATGCCTAGGGGGTGCAAGACGGATTTTAGCTCTTTGGCCAGTGTTATGAACTCGCCCGTAGAGCAATCCTTTTCGCGTAGTTGCACCATGGTGACACCGCCCGCAACGGCCTCACGCACTATCCAACTTATGTCGCGACCCTGCGCTAAAGGTCGGTCGGTGACTAAGTATAAGGAAAGATCAAAATTCATATAACTCATCTAAAAAGTTTATCATCAGCGAGCCTGGCGAATCATTTTTTGCTACGGCGCGCTCGCCACAAATTCCCATCACCATCATGGCATGCAGTGAGGCCTCGAAGGGGTCGGGGTTGATGCCCGCAAAGGCACCCACCATGGATGAGGCTGTGCAGCCCATAGCCGTCACGCGGGTCATCAGGGGCGAGCCGTAGGTGACGGTCTCGGTGCGTGTGCCGTCGGTGATGTAGTCGGTGGCACCGCTGATGACCACTACGGCACCTGTCGACTGGGCCAGCTGGCGGGCTGCCTCCACGGCATCGTCGGAGCTCTGGCTGCTGTCGACCCCCTTGCTCTTGATGTCGGAGTTGACCAGTGCCATGATCTCTGAGGCATTGCCACGGATGATCGTGGGCTGACACTCGCGGATGATCTCCCATGCCGTCTGTGTGCGGTAGGGAGTGGCGCCAGCTCCCACGGGGTCGAGCACGATGGGCTTGCCCAAGCGGTGTGCCGCACGGCCTGCACGGAGCATGCCGCGTACCCACTCAGCGTCGAGTGTGCCGATGTTGATTACTAGGGCCGAGGCGATACTGACCATGTCGTCCATCTCCTCCACGGCATGAGCCATGACGGGTGATGCACCGATAGCCAGCAGGGCGTTGGCCGAAAAATTCATTGCTACATAGTTGGTGATGTTGTGTACCAACGGACTCTGTGCGCGAACGAGCGCAAGGTCTCTCTTGAGATGTTCTGTGTTCATATTTTCCTCTCTACAATTACGTTAGCAGGTTCAAAGGGTATAATCTCAGCCTGCCTTTTAACGGGCAAGCACCCCTAATAGTTGACCCATACGAAGGTATGTGTCTTGGTTTTCGGTGCGAAGATAGTGTTTTTTTATTACACCGCAATATAATAGGTCAAGATTTTTGCGCTATCTTTGTCGGGAGAATAATAATATATATAAAAGGTATGTCAGCTACTCGTCCCCTGTTGGGCTATCACCTATTGGCACTGGCCACCATACTGGTGTGGGGCACCACGTTTGCATCCACCAAGGTGCTGCTCAATCATGGTCTCACACCGCCCGAGATCATGTTTTATCGTTTCATCATTGCCTATGCTCTGACGTGGCTCTGCTCGCGTAAGGTGTGGGCCGACACTTGGCGTGATGAGGTCTTCCTGGCTGTAGCCGGTTTCATGGGCGGGACGCTCTACTTCTTGGCCGAGAACACGGCGCTCGACTACTCCATCACCTCCAACGTGGCTCTCATCGTGTGCACCACCCCTGTGCTTACGGTGCTGCTCACCAGCCTGTGCTATAAGGAGCGGCTCACGCATAAGCTCATCGTAGGCTCCGTGGTGGCACTACTCGGCGTGGGCTTCGTGGTGCTCAACGGCACTGTGCTCAAGATACACCCCTTGGGCGATGCCCTCGCTCTCGTGGCCGCACTGGCCTGGGCGGTCTACAGCGTGGTCATCCGCAGGTTTGACGGGCGTTACTCGACATGGTTTGTCACCCGCAAGATCTTCTTCTATGGCATCCTCACCATGCTGCCCTTCATCGCTTGCGGCATGGGTGGTGGATTGCATCTCGACAAGCTCGCCATCCCCGTCGTGACGGGTAACATCCTGTTCCTCTCCGTGGTGGCTTCGATGCTCTGCTTCTACTCGTGGAACCTCGTGCTGGAGAAGATTGGTACTATCCGTGCGTCAAACTATATGTACACGCAACCCTTGGTGTCGTTGGCCTGCTCTGTAACTATACTGGGTGAGCCCTTCACTCCGATAGCTCTCTTGGGCACCGTGCTCATCTTGGTCGGTATCTATGTGGCAGAGCGTGGCTGGGGAAGGCTGCGCTAGCCTTTTTTGTGAAAAGTACCGATGAATACGCCCTTTTCTGTTGTTTACTCCTCGCGCGAATAGCCCTTTTTCAGGTTACAAAAGTTCATAAATAGGTTGGCATTGGCACGGGGCAAGTGGAAAGGGGAAAGTTCGTGCCCGCTTGCACGAATTTTCAATTCTCAATTTTCAATTTTCAATTTATAGATTCCTCGCGCTATCCCGCTACGTACCAGCTTGCCCTCCTCCAGCATCTCTGCTATGCGGCGTCGGGCCGTGCTCGTGCTGCAATGACACAGGGTGGCATAGTCACGTACGCTCATGTATTGGTGGCTGGCGAAGTATTCGGCTAGTGCCTCCTCGGTGCGAGAAGCGCTGAGTGGGTGGCTCGTGATGCCGTCACACTCGAAGGTGAGCTCCTTGAAGGACGCGATAAACTTCTTCGCTGGGGTGAAGGTGATGCCCTTTACCTCGATGTCCCTGCTCGTGATGTTGCGGGCGGTGCTCTTTCCTGCCTTGGCCCCCACCTCGAGGCGTAGTGTGCCGAGCCCTCCAAGTGCTACGCGGTGTCCATCTTCCAAGGCACGCTTGATCTCAAACTCCATCGCCTTCCACACGGCCAGCACGTCGGCATCCGTGGCGCTATTGGAGTGACCGATGCGCTCGGCAATCTCGTCCAGCTCTACCTTCTGGCTTCCCATGATGTCTACGCGTATGCCCTGTACGCTTGTCTTGTTGCTCCCCTTGCGTAGGTAGGTGCGGTGTGTGAGGCAGCGTATGGCTCCTCCTCTTTTCTGCTTGCTCATTTTTTTTCAATATTTTTTAAATTTCCGTATAGTATTGATAATAAACACTTTGTAATATTTGTAAACGCCACCGCGGTGGCGTCCAACTTTCACCGCGGTGGTTGTTATGTGCCACCGCGGTGATACCTACGCGCCACCGCGGTGGCGTGAGCTTTTCTCTTTGTTTGGCAAAGGTAATAAAAGGCTCTGAAATTTGCAAAACGTAGCGATAAAAATATCAGATTTTCAGGGTGTTTAGGGTCTTGACATGGCTTGTGAAATGTTGTAACTTTGTGGTGCTTTCGCCTCTGGGGAGGGTGAGAAAGTGCTCATTCCTTCGCGAAGTGAAAGCCGTTTCCTGAGGGAGTGATTGGGGTTTTGTATGACTTTTACACCTATATATAATATAAGGATGTGCTTATGAGAAAATTTTTAGTAACAGTGATGACGTGGTTGCGAAGTAGAGTAACGGCTGCGTTCAAGAGAAAAGAGAATGGATTGCAGTGTGGTGCTTCGATGATGGGGAAGGGCAGCTCGCCTGCCGACACCATGCTGATCCGCATGGAGGAGTTTGTAGGAGATCGCTACGAGGTGAGGCTCAACCGCCTCTCGCAGCACTATGAGCTCTCCCGTCGAGGTGAGGAGCATTGGGTAAAGCTCGACGAGGAGCTCATCTATCGACTCATGATGGAGATGAACCGCGCGGGTATCGGGGTCTCTAAGCCCTACATGGTGAAGGCGGCCGTGCAGGGTGGGGAGCTGGTGAAGCGCTATCACCCCGTGTGTGACTACCTGGAGCACCTGCCCCAGTGGGATGGTGGTGCCCACATCGACGCCCTCTTCCGTCGCATCACCGATGACGAGCAGCTCCTCGGCTGGTTGCGCAAGTGGTTTGTCGCTATGGTAGCCCAAGCCATGGGGCGCATGGGGAGCTATGGCAATAGCGTCTGTCCCATACTGATCAGTCGTCAGCAAGGGTGGGGCAAGAGTCAGTTTGCCAAGATGCTGGTACCTCCCCGGTTGAGGATGTTCTTCTCCGACACCTTCAACCTCGCCCAAGAGGATACCTGCCTGCGCCGCATGACGGCCTACATGCTCATCAATGTGGATGAGGTGGACCGCTTTGCAGGCCGACGTATGCCCATGTTCAAGAACCTCGTGCAGCTCTCGGCCGTCTCGATGAAGCGTGCCTACCACTCCCAGATGGAGGAAAAGGAGCGCATGGCCTCGTTCATCGCCACCAGCAACCGTCGCTATCTGCTCAACGACGAGACGGGTAGCCGTCGCTTCATCTGTGTGGAGCTGGCCCACGCCATCGATGTGGACACGCCCCTCGACTATGAGCAACTCTATGCCGAGGCCATGGCCGCACTCGATGCGGGTGAGCGATGCTGGTTCGATGAGGAGGAGACCCGCTTGCTCGAAGCCCACAATGCTGCCTACTCTGCCCGTTGTGGGGTATGGGACTTGCTGCACCATCACTTCGAGGTGTGTGCCGTGCCCGAGGTCGACTCGGGAGAAGGGAAGATCGAGGCCCTATGGTCGGCCGCCGAGGTCTACGACTACCTGTACGAGCTCTCGCCCACAGCCCTCGAGGGTATCGACCGTCACAACTTCGGCTACTACCTCAAGCAGATGGGTGCTCCTCAAGTGCGTATCCGCAATCGCCGCCTGTTCGGGGTGGGGTTGCGCGAGGCGGCGTAAATAAGTGGTAACTTTCCACTTTCAGTTCTCCTCCTGCCAATGCCAACCTATTTATGAACTTTTACATATAGGGCAGGAATGCCTACGTGCTTCTTATAGTCCCAAAAATCATGTTTTGCAACATTTAAATGCCAATTTTCCTATCCTCTCGAAAATTCCCATCTCATGACTCCCTTTGAAAATCAGCGTATTGGGAAATCTCGTTAAAAAATCTTGAAAAAAAGTTCCTGGAATGTTTGGTCAGTTTGCAGAAAGTATCTACCTTTGCATCCGCAATCGAGAGGGACACCCCTTGAGATGGTTGAAGAAAGAGTTCTTTGAAAATATTTTCCATACAGACAAGTAGTACAAGAAGCGATCTTGTGATGT
>JAFZFN010000015.1 GCA_017555875.1 Bacteroidaceae bacterium | reverse complement strand
CCTTGGAAGGCGCGGCAAACACTACCAGCATCGTCCGTGAGAAAGTGGAGCTCACCGATACGGCCACGGTGCTCACCGTGCGCGGATTCAGTCGCCCGAACGAATGGATCAGAGTGCCCTCATACACCCACCTTGTTGCGCAAGGTGTGGAATACAGGTTACTTGGCAGCAGAGATGTGGAGATAGATGAGGAACTCTATATGCCCGCGGATGGCGACTCGTGCTTCACCCTCCTGTTCGAGCCACTTCCTAAAGGCTGCACATCGTTCGACTACATCGAGAGTGATGCCAAGAACGATTGGCGCATCTTCGATGTAGACCTCACAGGGGAGCGCGATGCCAACAGACCGGCAGGATTGCCCGAAGCGTTACAACAGATACCTGAGGCCGAGGGCGAGATGCCCCAATATGCCTACGAGATAGGCGATGTCACCATCGACATCCATCTGCTCGGCTATCGCGAGGGATTGGTGAGGTACATGACACTGCCTGTGAACACGACATTCGAGGGGCAACGCAGCGTAGATGTGCTCCTCGACCCCAAGACGGGAGAGGGCACGGTCTCCTTCCGCCAGTACGGTACGGGCAGCTCGTACATCGTCATCAACGGCAAAGGACACGAGCACTTCTTCTTTGCTCCAGGCGACAGCATAGACCTCTACGTCAACCTTGCCCACATCAACAAGGACTTGATGTACAACTATGACGAGCCCGTAGGAGTACCCTCCATAAAGGGTTGTTGGACCAAGGGTAGCCGCTACGACGCCCTCAACAATCTGCCGTCAGTAGATTGGAACCTGCCCGACTCGCTCGGCATATCAAGAAACTTGTTTGAAAACATCACCGCTGACGAATATACCGACCGCTTGATAGATAACTACCAAGCCCTATGCAACTTTGTAGACAACTACCCCTGCCACGCTTGGCAGAAGGAGATTGCCAAGAGAGGCACCTTTGTCGATTGCTTGGGCATTCTCGAAAACGATCTCCGACGTTATGTCCTGTCCGAGGAGGAAGCTGCTGCACTTGAACCATTGAAGTCCAAGCATTACGAGCGGATCTATGGCCTAGTCGATGTGGATAGCCCACACCTCCTGCTCACCAAGGAGCCTTACCGGATAGCCAAATGCACACAGAAGTTGGACTATGGGAAGATCCCCGAACTGTTTGAGCTCTACGTCACGCACAATGCCGTATCTGCAGCACGCGGATACCGACTGAAGGATGCCAACATAGAGGCACTGCGTAGGGGACTGCTCAAGCCTGGATTCTATGCCGAAGTGGTGGCCGACGTGCAGCGAGAGACCACGGCGGCACTGGCCAAGCTCGACAACGACATCAAGGACGTCGAGGGCATAGCTCCCGAAGCACTATTTGAGCACATCATCGCTCCGCACAAGGGCAAGGTGGTGCTGATAGATTTCTGGAACACCTGGTGCGGCCCTTGCCACAGTGCCATCAAGGAGAACGAGCCTTACAAGACGGGCGAGCTCGCCAGCGAAGACCTCGTGTGGGTGTATATCGCAGGCGAGACCTCCCCCTCGAACGTATATGCCGAGAGCATTCCCCACATCCAGGGCATCCACTATCGCGTGAATGATGCCCAATGGCGATACCTCACCAAGAATAAGTTAGGCATCACGGGCATCCCCTCCTACGTGCTTGTCGACAAGGAGGGCAACTACGCCCTTCGCAACGACCTGCGCGACCACAGCAAGATGGTGAGCACGCTGAAAGAGGAGCTGAGGAGGTAACGGAAAAGATCGTCGTGGCCAATCCGTGATTCATCCATGGCAATTGACTTCAGCCCCTGCGGGTGGCGAACTTCGTTTCGTGTTCCCTTTTTTCAACATAAATTCCCGTAAATTGCCCATAAATTAGCCATAAATAAAATTCGTGCAACAACATAAACAACCAATACAACGAAATCGCCTATTTCTATGCGGTTATTAAATTAAATTGCTAACTTTGCTGCAATAAAATCACCTTGGTATGGGAACGAAAGAAGCGATAAAGTTATTCGAAGAGAAGCGCGTGCGCACCGCATGGGACGATGAGCAGGAGAAATGGTATTTCTCCATTGTAGATGTTGTGGATGTGCTGACAGACAGCAAAGATGCGCTGACGGCTCGAAAATACTGGAACAAACTAAAACAACGCCTTAAAGAAGAAGGAAATGAAACGGTGACAAATTGTCACCAGTTGAAACTTCGTGCAGCAGACGGCAAGATGCGTCTTACCGATGTTGCTGATACCGAGCAACTTTTCCGTATCATACAGTCCATACCATCGCCCAAAGCCGAACCGTTTAAGCGGTGGATGGCTCAGGTGGCAGCCGAGCGCATAGACCAGATGCAAGACCCAGAGCTGAGCATACACCAGGCAATGGCGGACTACAAGCGGTTGGGCTACTCGGACAACTGGATAAACCAACGCCTCAAGAGCATCGAGATACGCAAAGACCTTACTGACCAATGGCGGCAACACAATGTGGAGGAGGGCGTGCAATATGCTACGCTCACCGACATCATCTACCAAGCATGGGCTGGCAAAACAGCCAAGGAGTATAAGCGCTACAAGGGATTGAAAAAGGAAAACCTGCGCGATAACATGACCAACGAAGAGTTGGTACTCAATATGCTTGCCGAACTTTCCACCACAAGTATCACCAAAGCCAAAGACCCGCAAAACCTTGAAGAGAATATGCAATGTGCAGCCGAGGGTGGCGAGGTTGCTCGTGTGGCACGTGAGCAACTGGAGTTAAAGACGGGGCGCGATGTCGTGTCGCCCCTCTCGGCCAAGAGATTCTTCGAGGCGCAGCAACCTACCGAACGGCTCGGTGAGGCAGAAGAGAAATAGATATTTTCGACTGTTTGTAACCTTTCGGGGCTTTTCTCCGTCATATAGATAGAATAACATACAACATAAAAAACGATGAAATCGACCAAACTATTCCTCTTCCTTGCCGTGGCGGTGCTGCTGGGGGCGTGTACATCGAAGAAGCAACAGCCCGAGGATGTCCTCAACGCTGCTTTGGAAAAGGTTGAACGAATCAAGGTTGCTGGGTACGAGATAGAAGAGAAGGTGAAGGCTCCTTACGAGAAGGAGTGGGCCGACATCCGGCATTGTAGATATATAGAGCAAGACAATCCACAAGATACGACCATCGGGGCTTCGGTCTTGCATTATATGGAGGATGGCAGTCTCCTCAGTGCATACGATGGGACGAACTCCGTAACGTTCCACCACGAGGAGAAGCGTACTGTAGTCAAGGACTTCTTGGACACGAAGAGCCTTTCGTTGCCATTTCGTCCGTATACCCCGCCCTTCTATAACTACGTGAAGAGCCTCATCCGATATATGCAGAACACCTCGGACAGCATCCATGTGGATGTGGAGGAGACAGAAGAGGACTACATCTACAAACTCTCCATCTATGAAGACAGGCAGGTGGAGTTCTTCGGTCGTGCCTACAAGATGCCCCACAACCCCTATGACCTCAGCGAGGAGGATGCCTACTCTTATTATACGCTGTGGATTCGCAAGGCCGATACGATGCCTTATCGATATCTGCGCGAGATGAGCCATAACATCAATGAAGTGACTTGCTACAATACGGAATGGAGCGAGGACGCATCGGCCAGCAACCCCATCGTAGCTATGGACTTTGTTCGCTTGCATGGAGGGTACAAGGTTCATTATGTAGGCAAGAGAGATACCGAGAAGGAGGCGAGTGACGATGAACTGCTTCTTGGCAAGGCTGCTCCCGAATGGACATTGAAAGATATAGACGGCAAGGCCGTGACACTGGAGAGTCTGCGAGGCAAGCCTACCATCATCAATCTCACAGGCCTCGGCTGTGGCCCTTGCATCCAATCCTATCCCGAACTGGTGGAGATGAGCAAGCGGTTCAACGTCGTTTCCATAGAATCGTGGGGGAAGAGTGCGCAAAGCCTGCGCGACTATGCCGCCCATCACAAGATAACCTACCCGATGCTACTTGGTGAAGATACTGTGCTGAATGCCTACATTGGCACTAGCCGCGGTGTCCCCGTGTTCTTCTATCTCGACGAAAACCATATTGTGCGCAAAGTAGATAGAGGCTATGCTAAAGGGATGATTAGCCGAAGTACTGAAGATTTGGGATGGGAATAAAAACAATAATTCCTTAAAATTCGTGGCTAATTACATGGCAATAGAATTCAGCCCCTAAGGCTTTACAGCCAAGGCTGACACCTCAGCTTTGCAACCAAGGCTGACGCCTCGGACGTCGACCTAAAGCTTCGTGTTTTTTATTTTCTAGACACGAACTCCCGTAAATTGCCCACGAATTGCCCACGAATAGAATAGAATGAACTAACGAGACAATCAAGCCAAGAAAGTGTACCTTTTCTGTACGATAGGTGTACAAATTTGTGTACAAATCATTGGCTTAGTTTCTATGAGAGTCAGCGGGTTATGCTGCTAAAAGTGTACATTCCTTTTTCCACCGCTCCCTTTCAATTTTCGAGCTCTTCACGAACACGCCTTGGCGTACCTTGACGATGTAGCGCTCCTTGACAAGACGGGAGATCTTCTTGGCGATGCCATTCTGCTTGAGGCCCAGTTCTTCGCCCAGGCGCAGCGCCTCGGCGGTGGTGAATTGCTTGGGTAGCATCTGCAGGAAAGCCAAGGCACTCAGGTATACACGCTTGGGCTCCTCCTTCTCCTCACGGCGCAGGCGGTCATAGATGGTGGAGGTCTGCATCATGCAATAGAAGATATAGGCGAGGCCCCACTTGAGGTCGGCCTCCGACACGGTGAAGCGCTTCTCGGCAAACATACCCTCTACTGTGCCCAACTCCTCATAGCGGCGCAGCACGGCAA
The DNA here is from genome assembly GCA_017555875.1 of Bacteroidaceae bacterium. Lineage (GTDB taxonomy): Bacteria > Bacteroidota > Bacteroidia > Bacteroidales > Bacteroidaceae > UBA1189. The sequence continues at coordinate 41,414 of JAFZFN010000015.1, read as the reverse complement.
TGATCATCAGCATACGGTAGAGGTTGAGGCGACTACGAAGGATGGGGGCACGCAGGTCCCTGTCGGGCAGGGCCAACGCCACGAACGACACCAGCTGGCGGTAATACTCATCGATATACAATCGCTGCTGATCAGAGATGACGAGGCGCGGAAGCTCCTCATCCATCTTGCCCTCAAACTGACGCAGTTCCTTCCATATCTCGGTGAGCACACCCTGATGATGACCATACACATCGCGGAAGGCCTCGGCCGTGGCCTCGTCCATCTCGCCACGCACGGTACTCTTGGCAGGCAGGTTGTGGTAGAGGAAGCGGGTGGAGAGTCCGTCCTCGAGGTTAGGGATAAACTCGCGCACCGACGACATGGTGCCCGTAGCGGCCATGGCGAGGCGTGTATGCTCGATGAGGTAGTCTTCATCATCGGTCTTGCGCCCCGTGTGGAGCTGCTCCTCATTCTGCGCGGCAAGGAGGATGTACATGAAGTCGCCGAACGAACCCTTGTTGGCGGCCGTCAGCTCGGCCAGCTCGGGGATATGCAGGTAGGAGATGTTGTCTCCATTAGCATAGATGAGGCGATAGAGGTTGGCCGCGGTGGTCTTGGCAGGGAGCTTATGCATGCGGCGCAAGGGGGCTTGGGGTTCATCGACCTCCTCGGCAATGTCATTGACATCCACCAAGTGCTCAATGTCACCTTTGGCGGCAAAGTTCAATTGATTATTGCGGCGTGTGTAACGCTTGTGTCGCTTGCGGTAGTCTGCCATGGCCTGGGCGCTCTCCTCGCAGATGATCTTGTTGATGCCATCGATGAGGCTGGCCACATCGCCCACGCACCCCTTACCCGAGGCCGAGGGGCCTACGCAGATATTCAGCATGCCGAGTGAGTAGAGTCGCTGGCCGTGACGCACACGCACATTACTCATGGCTGAGCCGAGTGTGGGCATCATGGCCATGAGGAGCATGGTGCGGATGTCGGCATCATCATACAGGCTCAAGGGCTCGCTCATCATCTGGGGCAATGACTGCACCATGGCGTCGGGCAAGGCGCAGGGCACCACTACCCCATCATCGTCGGTGTGGGCGTTCATCAGGGTTAGAGGATCCTCAACAATCCCTTGGGTGACTTCACTGAGCAGGGGAAACTCCTCCTGCTGGGTCTCACGGAGCACGTCGGTGTAGGTGGGTAGAGTTTGTAAGTTGTTTTCCATAATAAATATTGTTTTAAGGGTTAATAAATACATTTCAAAAGGAGAGACCTCCCCCCGAAGGGAGAGGGGTTTTCTCTTTTCATGGCGCAAAGATAATACACAAAATTAGCACACGCAATACCCTATGAATCAGCATTATTACAATTAATTTTACCCTATCTATTGCATATTTCGGAGCTATTCATTACCTTTGTTCTGTAAAGAGAAAAATATTTCTATTCGCGAATAGAACACTTTCTGACCGCGAATAGAAAACATTCCGACCGCGAGCAGAAACACCTCTGACCGCGAATAGAAAAACTTCTGAAACTATAGAAAAACTCTTATCGTCCTATGAAAATCAAGAAATCGAAGCATGTGCATCACGAGAGTGGTTATACCCCAGTAGTGAACTGCAAACTGACCAGTCGCCGCCTTGTCTGCGGCACCGAGACCGACATACAAGGTGTAGCCGTCAGCGTAGCCCATCCGCAGAAGGTCGACATCGAACAGATGGCACACGACATCAGTCACGCCACCACCGCCACGCCCACCGATGTGAAGCTCGTGTGGGATGCCCTGCGCACGGCCATCACCGATGCCCTGTGCGAGGGGCACCGCGTGCAGCTCGACGGGTTGGGCTCGCTCACGATGGAGCTGAGCAGTCATAGCGGCCCCACACCTCCCACGGGCAAGGACGTACGCATCAGCGGCATCCGCTTCCGCCCCGACAAACACCTGCTCGACCGCCTTACAGATGTAAAGTTTCAGGTGGAGGGCAAGGTGCGCCAACCCCTCGCTGCCCCCGAGTTGGCCGATGCGCTCTACGAATACTTCGAGACACACGACGACATCAGCGTGCGCGAGTTTGCCCGCATCAGCCACTATGCCCCGAGCACCTCGTATGCCAAGCTCAACGACTATGTGATCCATGGCGAGATGGAGCGCGTGCCCCGCATCAAGGGCTGCTTCCGCCCCACCCCAGGTCACTTCGGGCGAGATTGACGCAAAAACATATACCCGAAAACATTCGTACACATTTGATGACATAATCCGCTGACAGACAAAGAAGACTGTCCGGAAATTGTACACAAATTTGTACACAAAAAGGCATGATATATTACATACATTGCAATACTTTTGCAATATCCATTTCCCATGCTTTTCGGGACGAAATGTCTATATTTGCCACCGAAATCAATAAATGAGGAAACTATGCGCACCTACCGTATCGGAAACCTATGGACACTTCTGGCTTGCCTGCTCCTTCTCGGGAGTTGCCGCGATAATGGGGCTCTCCACCGCTTGGAGGAGATAGCCCATGTGATTGATGACGCCCCCGAGCAAGCTTGGTATATGCTCGACAGCATCGACTACGCCACACTGCGCGGCGAGGCCCGCGCCCTCTATTCACTGCTCTCCACACAGGCCGACTACCAGTGCTATGTGCCGCTGACCTCCGACTCGCTCATCCTTGCCGCTACGGCCTACTATGGCAACGAAAAGACTGGCTACCGCGCTGCCATGGCCCACTACTACTTGGGCTGCACCTACACCGAGATGGAGCGCGATGCCGAAGCAGTCGGGGCTTACATGCAGGCGTTGGCGCTCTTCCCCGACACCACGGTGCGCCAATATGCCCTGTGTCAGCAGAATATGGGCCGCCACTACCGCAACCGCAACATGTTTGCCGAGAGCCTCGATGCCTTCCGTTCCTTCCGCGCCTCGATGCTCCTGCGAGGCAAGCCTGCCGATGCGGCTAATGCCGACTATCAGATAGCCCTTACCTACTTATATATGGAGGAGTGGGACGAGGCCGAACAACGCTTCCGCACTCTCGTCGACAATCCTGCCACGCCACGCCTCGTGGCCGACAATGCCTGCTTCCAACTGGCCAAGATTGCCTGCTATCACACCCGGCAGTACGATGAAGCTCTGGAGTATGTCAACCGCCACATCGCTTCAGAGCCCGACGAGCATCGTCTGGGGCCTGACTACAGCGTCAAGGGCGACATCTTCCTCGCCCTCGGGCAGACCGACTCGGCACGCCACTACTTCCTCCGCTCGCTTATCCCCAGTCGCGATGTATATGCTGATTGCAACACCTATTACAAACTGATAGAGCTGGACCTTGCTGCAGGCATCACAGACTCCATCTCCTCCTATGTCGCTCACCACACCGTGTTGCTCGACTCCATTGCCCGCATGCAAAGCCGTGCCGAGGTGGAGCGCGTACGTGGCGAGCACCAGATAGCCATGCACGACCGCCTGCTGCGCCACCGCCATGTCCGCTTCGTACTCCTGACCTCCATCATCGTCGTCACCCTCACGCTGCTGCTCGTGGTGCTGTTTGCCGCCATCGACAGTCGCCGCAAGGCCAGCTACATACGCCTGCAGAAGCAGTTGGCACAAAACCGTGCCGAGATGCTAGCCCTCACCGCCATGGCCGACGATGCCGACAGTGCCTCCTCTGAGCCCAATCCCGAGCGCCTCATGACCCTGCGCCGCCAGCGTATCGACTACTGCCGCGAAGTGTTTGCCCACACCCCTTGGCGCACTCGCATCAGCCAGTTGGAGCACTCCGCCGAGACACTCTCGCTGAAGGAACGCACCGAGCTGCAGCAGGTGCTCATCGACAGCTTTGCCGATGTTATGATCGACTTCCGCACCCAGTGCCCTGCGCTCACCACCAGTGACCTCCATCTGGTGATACTCACACTCCTCGGATGCTCCATACGCACAGCCTCACTCTGCACAGCCATCTCGGAGAACGCCTTGCGCTCGCGCAAGACCCGCATGAAAGCCAAAATGACAGAAGAACTCTACCACTTCGTGTTCGGATAGCGCAAACGCGGGGTTAGCATCTATACTTGTACCAAGCTATTCCTAGCGAAGCAACGTCTTCAAGAGAATGCTGTTTTCGCCCATTTCATCGGCATTTCTCACTTTGCAATACTTTTGCAATACCCAATTGCGTTGTTTTTTACCATATAATGTCTATATTTGCTCTCAATAATGAAAAGAAATAAATTTTGTACTATGAAAAAGAGGATTTTTAGTTTGCTACTTTCATCATGTGTTCTCCAATGCGTCATAGCGCAATCCGATTCTTTGAAAACCTATCTCGTCACCGAGGGCAAGGAGTGGGCATTCCGAAGTTTAGTGGCACAGGAAACACGAGATGTAGTGTACAAATTGAGTGGAGACACAATCATAAATGGACACACGTATACAAAGGAGTGGCAACAAGCGGGATGGAATGACCCGTCAAGGTTAGAACTTACGCAGGGATTCCTACGTGAAGAGAACGGCAAGGTCTACCGCAAGGAATATGACAAAGAAGAATACCTATGGTTCGACTACAATGCCAACATCGGAGACACCATTTTCTACGAACATAGCTTTGTAAAAGTTATTGGGCACAGCGACACGACCATCATTTGTAACGGGGTAAGCCGTACGTATAAGGGAGTAGATGTACAGGTGGGGAAATACAATGTAAACATTGGCTCTCCTGACTCATCAACCAACTATGAGCATTACCTTACCTCTGGACATATAGAGACCTTCTACGAAGAACTGGGCTTATTTGCCAATGGTGATATTGTGAGCTCCCCCAGCTTTTATTCGACGGGTAAAATAGGTTATCTGCTCTATGTAAAGCAAGGTGACACGATGCTATATCAGAGAGAGGAAGAAAAGTCCGACCCATCTCGCCCAACAACCAAACGTGGCTACGGCATCTACTACGGCGACACCTATCTGTATCGCTATACCATTAATGAAAGTGAAGCGGTGACCGACTCTACAGACTTTGCACGATGGAACGACAAGACGGTCATCTACTTTGATGTAGACACCATTGGCCCCAATGCCTTCTCGGGCGCCACGTTCCGCCAAGGACAAGTACTCTACTTCACCGAGCGGCTCAACTGCATCATGCCCGATGCCTTTACCGACATCATGATGCTTGACGATGAGCAAGCAGAAGAGAATCCCTTCGGTGACCTGTGCATCGTATTCAACGGCAACGCTCCATCAATAGACAAGAGCAGCATATCCAACTATGCCGACACCACATACCGCATCACCTACGTAGTACCCGACCTCGCGGCATATATTGAGGACGACATCCAATGGACCTACTCACAACTGGTGACCATAGAAGACTTCGTGAAGGGCTATATCTCGCCTGAGAACGAGGTGACCGTAAACAGCTCTACGGAGATTGAAGTGGAGACCGACATGGACAATGACACAAATGGCAATGTGAATGTTGTAGTCCACGCACGTCCACGCAAGGACATCCCTGTACGTATTGGCGAGGGGGAGAACAAGGACATCTACAGTCGTGCTCCGGCTTGGATGCGCTACACTATGGAATTGAGGATTACAGACACCGAAGGGACAGAACTCTACTCGGGCGAGATGCAGTGTAGCGCCTATGGAGAATGCCTGTTCAACGTCTCCCTCGCCTGTCCGTCAAGCAACATCATACACATCTACTCACGCAGTATCGACATGTTTGGCCGCGCCACAGCATGGAGTAAAGAAAGAATCAACCTGAAAGGATACGAATATGAAGGAGACTATGTGACAGATGCAAATGTCGACCTCAACAACACTGCTGATGCCGATGGGCTAACAGCTACTATAGGCACTGACTCCATACGCATTACTGGTTACTATAGTTCAAACTGTGGTGGTGGACTATATTGTGTTGCCATCGCCAGAGGAAATAACATCGAACTCATATTTCACGATGGAGCAACTGCAAATTGTTTTGATTACCATCACGTAGACTTCATGATTCCTCGTTTTTCCGATGAGATAAAAAGAATTGATGTAATCGAACCATACCCATTAGAAGTCACGATTAACGATGTTGGTTCGGTAACCGACATCGATAATCCAGAGGCCGATGCCCCCTACTACGACCTCTTGGGCCGCCCCGTAGCGAACCCCACACGCGGTATATACATAAGGAACGGACGCAAGGTGGTGCTGTGACCCTAGCATAGTACAGGAATTAAGGCACCGCTCTGCTGTGAAGCAGGGCGGTGCTTTTCTTATCCGACTCTATGCTGAGCAGCCCCCTATGCCACGAGGCGGGTAATCCATATCCACAGGGGAGCGGCGAGCACGAACATCAGGATGCTGAAGGCGAGCGTGGAGGTGCCAGTGCGCACATATTGCTGGTAGCGGCTGCCAATGATGATGCCCGAGAAGGCGGGAGGCAGGGCACCGGCAAGCACCATCATCTGCAGCTTCGTGGGGTCCATCTTGAAGATGAGACCTACGATGAGCAGCACGGCAGGCATGAGGAGGAGCTTGAAGCAGGTGTTGTAGATGACCTCCTTGTCGAGCTGGAACTTCAACCCCGAGAGGGTGAGGCCCGCGGCAAACACGGCGACACCCGAGTTGGCCTTGGCGATGAGCTCAAAGTTGGGGTCGAGGATCGTGGGGAACTTGATGCCGCACAATACCAAGATAACGGCCAGGATGGGAGCCCAGCAGACGGGGGCCTTGAGGGCTTCGAGCACAGGGTTGCCCTTCTTGGCACCGTCCTGCACCTTGCCCGCGGCGCTGGAGCCCGCATTGAGCAGGGCCATGCCGATGGGGATGCTCACGGCATTGACCACGATGGAGACGATAGCCACGACGAGGCCCGTGGCGGCGGTGCTGCCATAGATGGGCTCGAGCACGGCAAAGCCGAGGAAGCCGATGGTGGGCGAACCGGTGATGAGGGCGCTCACGGCAGCCTCGCTACGGGTGTGCTTAAAAATCTTGTACGTGGAGAGGTACGACAGGAGAAACAGGCCCACGAGCACGACGAGGCTGATGATGAGCAGCTTGGCGTCGTCGAAGAGCATGGCGCGGTCGGCCTTGACGATGGAGACAAACAGGGCCGCAGGCAGGGCATAGGTGAGCACGAGCTTATTGAAGATCTGCGCATTGGCAGCGGTGAACACACCGCGCTTGCCCGAGGCGTACCCCAGCGCCATGATGACGAAGATGGGGAGGATGTCTTTGATGAGGATGGTGAACATAAGCTTTCTTATTTTCTAGGTTAATCGGAGAACTCCGAGGACTCAGAGTGCTCAGAGAACTCCGACTAATGGGGTTTAACAATCACTTCTGTAAGGACCCCACCACACTTTTCGGATTCAGATTCCCGATGTGTCCGCTCTCGGTGCCCACGGCGGGGTCGATGACGCAGTTGATGAGCGAGGGCTTGCGCGAGGCGAGGGCCGCGGAGAGGGCATTGCGCAGCTCGCCCGTCGTGGTGGCATGGTAGGCCACGCCACCGAAGGCCTCTATCATCTTGTCGTAGCGAGCACCGGGAGTGAGCGATGTGGGCGACGGGTCGGGGCCACCACTGAGGTTGGGGTCGTTGCCGCGGTAGATGCCGTCGTTATTGAAGACCACGATGGTGACGGGCAGCTGGTAACGGCAGATGGTCTCAATCTCCATGCCGCTAAAGCCGAAGGCACTATCGCCCTCGATGGCGAGCACCTGCTTGCCGCCCGTGACGGCCGCACCGATGGCATAGCCCATGCCGATGCCCATAACACCCCAGGTGCCCGTATCAAGACGCAGGCGGGGATGGTACATATTGATGACATTACGCGTGTCGTCGAGCGTATTGGCCCCTTCATTGACGAGGTAGATGTCCTTGTAGCCCTGCATCACATCGTTCACCGCGCGGAGGGCACCAAAGTAGTTCATGGGCGATGTCACGGTGGTGAGTTTCACCTGCATTTTGGCCATATTGACCTTACGCGTGGCATCGATGGCATCGAGCCACTCCTGGGGACAATGGATGGAGAAGTTGTCCATCTTGGCAATCATCACCTCCAGTGAGGAGACGATGTCGCCCACCACGGGGGCGGCGATGGGGCGGTTGCTGTCCATCTCCTCGGGCTCGATGTCGAGCTGGACGAACTGCACCGCGGGGTTCCACTTCTTGCCCTTGCCATGAGTGAGCAGCCAGTTGAGACGGGCACCGATGAGCATCACCACATCGGCCTGGCCGAGCACGAGGCTACGCGCTGAGGCGGCACACTGGGGATGGTCGTCGGGGAGGAGTCCCTTGGCCATCGACATGGGGAGGAAGGGGATGCCCGTGCTCTCCACGAAGGTGCGCACCTGCTCCTCGGCCTGTGCATAGGCGGCTCCCTTGCCGAGGATGATGAGCGGTTTCTTGGCCGAGGCAAGGAGTTTCAGGGCACGCTTGACCGAGCCCGAGCAGGGGTACTGCTTGGGAGCGGGGTCGACGGGGGTGAAGAGCGTGGCCTCAGCCGCCTCGGCATCCATCGTGGTGCTGAGCATGGCGGTGGTGATGTCGAGGTACACACCTCCGGGGCGGCCCGACACGGCAGCGCGGATGGCACGCGCCACGCCCACGGCGATGTCCTCGGGGCGATTGATGCGGTAGGCGGCCTTGACGAAGGGCTTGGCGATGTTCATCTGGTCGAGGCCCTCGTAGTCGCCCTGTGCGAGGTCAATAATGTTGCGGTCGCTGGAGCCGCTGATCTGTATCATGGGGAAGCCGTTCTGCGTGGCACAGGCTAGCGCGGTGAGGCCGTTGAGGAAGCCGGGGGCCGACACGGTGAGGCAGATGCCGGGCTTCTGGGTGAGGTAGCCACTCACAGCGGCGGCATTGCCCGCCGACTGCTCGTGACGAAACCCGATGTAGCGGATGCCCACCTCCTGTGCGTGGCGGGCGAGGTCGGTGACAGGGATGCCCACGACACCGAAGATGGTGTCTACACCATTGCGCTTGAGGGCATCGACCATGAGGTGCATGCCGTCGGTGAGGGGGGCGGAGGGGAGGGAGTTCATTGAATTGGGAATTAGAAATTAGGACTTAGGAATTAGGAGTTCTCCGAGACTCGGAGGACTCGGAGAGCTCCGAGAACTCTGAGAACTCTGATAGTTAATCAAGCAGTTTTGCAGATGATCTGCTTCTTGCGCAATGCGGCAATCTCCTCGGGGGTGTAGCCAATCTCGCGGAGCACCTCGTCGGTGTGCTCTCCGAGTGCGGGCGCGGGCTTCACCTCGGGCTTGTAGCTCGAGAACTTGGGTGGACAGCCGATGGTGAGGAACTTGCCACGTCCGGGCTGGTCCACCTCGACGATGGTGCCACACTTGCGGAGCGACTCGTCCTCGGCAATCTCCTTCATCGTGAGCACGGGGCCGCAGGGCACGCCTGCCTTGCCGAGCGTCTCGACGATCTCCATCTTCTCGCGGGTGATGGTGTAGGCCTCTACGGCGGCGTATATCTCCTCCTTGATCTTGTTGCGTGCCTCGGGGGTGTTGTACTTGGGGTCGGTGGCCCACTCGGGATGGCCGATGGCCGTGGCGGCCGCGGCGAAGGGCTTCTCCTCATTCTGAAGGACGATGTAGACGAAGGCACCCGGGTCGGTCTCCCATCCCTTGCAGCGGTAACACCAGCCCATGACCTGTCCGCCCTCGACATTGCCGCCACGGGGCACGGTGTTACCGAATGTACCGTTGGGGTACTGAGGGAAGTGCTTGAGCACGCCCGTGTGCTCGAGAATGAGCTGGTCGCGCAGCTTCACGCGGCAGAGGTTGATGACGGCATCCTGCATCGACTGCTCCACGAAGCAGCCCTCGCCCGTCTTCTCGCGCTGCATGAGCGCAGCCAAGAGACCGATGAGCAGGTGCATGCCCGTGTTGCTGTCGCCCAGGGCGGCACCCGACTGGGTGGGGATGTTGTAGTCGCCCTTCCACCAGCCCGTAGTGGCGGCCGCACCGCCCGCACACTGGGCTACAGGCTCGAAGGCCTTGACCGAGGCGAAGGGGGAATCGTCGTTGAAGCCCTTGATGGTGCCATAGATGACGCGCGGATTGATCTTGTGTACCTCTTCCCACGAGAAGCCCAGCTTGGCCACGGCTCCGGGGTGGAGATTCTCGACGAAGATGTCGGCCGTCTTGAGCAACTTGGTCAGGATCTCCTTGCCCTCGGGCGTCTTCATGTTGAGCTCGATGGAGCGCTTGTTGCAGTTGAGCTGCAGGTAGTAGAGGCTATCCATGTCGGGATAGTCGAGGAGCTCGGTGCGCGTAGGGTCGCCCAGACCTACACGCTCAATCTTGATCACATCGGCGCCGAGCCACGCCAACATCTGTGTGCACGAGGGTCCCGACTGCACTTGAGTCCAGTCGATGACCTTGATACCTTCCAATGGTGCTGTCATATCAGTAATCTCCTTTGTTGTTAAGTTTGACATAAAAAAATCTTACCCAACAACAAGGGATTGCGTGATATGTTCGGCAGAAAAATCTTTTTTAACTCTCCTAATGCGTCTCACTTCGCATCATTCGCCATGCACGGCGCCCCAGGAGCACGACAGAGAAGAAGAACCCGATGGGATAGGCCATCCACACACCACGGATGCCCCAGCCGCAGGGGAAGCCGAGGAGATAGCCCGAGGGGATGGCGATGAGGAAGTTGGTGACGAGCGATACCCACATGATAATCTTCACATCGGACAAGCCGCGCAGGGCATTGGCAAGAATGATTTGTCCGCAATCGAAGAACTGATACAGGATGACGATGGGAAACAGGCTGATGACGATGGCCGCCACCTCGGAGTCGGAGGTGAAGAGGCTGCTGATATCGCCCTGCACCGCCCACAGGATGAGGCATACGGCCACTGCTGTGACGAAGCCGATGTGGAGCCCCGCGACGGTGACCTTGCGCACCTGTGCCCAGTCACCAGCTCCCCTGAAATAGCCCGTGCGGATGGCCACGGCAGCTCCTATGCCGAGGAAGGTGGTGTAGCTGAAGGTGGAGATGGTGAGCACGATCTGATGAGCTGCCAATGACATGCTACCCAGCCAGCCTACCATGATGGCGGTGAGGCAGAAGGTGCCAGCCTCGAGCCCCTGCTGCAAGCCGATGGGCCAGCCCAAGGCATTAAGCCTGCGCCATGAAGTGACGTCGGCCCGCGAAGCCAAGAAGCCTAAGCGGTAGGGGGCGTAGCGACGCTTGACGGCAAACACCGCCACGAAGAGCACGAGCATGAGGATGCGCGAGAGGAGCGTGCTGATGCCCGCACCATAGAGCCCCAGCTCGGGTAGGCCACACTTGCCATAGATGAGGAGATAGTTACCCACGATGTTGAAGGCATTGCCCACGATGAGAATCCACATCGACACCTTGGGGTCGGAGATGGCCTCCACAAACTGACGGAAGGCGTTGATGGCCATCAGGAGCACCAGCGACACCATGATGATGGCAAAGTAGGGGCGGATGAGGGGGAGCAGCTCCTCGGGCTGCCCCATGTGGTCGAGGTTGAGGTAGATGATGGTCAGTATGCCCACGGTGAGGGCTGCGGTGGTGAGGTTGGCCACGAGGCTGTTGCGCAGCCATCGGCCCACAGCCCAGTGCCTGCGCCGCGCCAGCTCGCCCCCGACAAGGGGAGTCAAGCCAAACGAGAAGCCCGTGCCGGTGATGATGAAGGCATTGATGACATTGTTGACAAACGACGATGCCGCCAGCTCCTCGGTGCTGTGCCAGCCCACCATGAGCGTGTCGGCAAGACCTGTGATGATGCCACCGAGCTGACCTATGATAATGGGTAGGGCCAGCGCGATGAGGTTGCGATAGTCGGCGCGATAGCGATGCAGGGTATTCAGCATATACTTTTCTTTCGGGTGCAAAGGTACGGCAAAGCGAGCGAAAAGGCAAAGCCCGCTTTGAAAATTTTCTCAGCGAGCGCAGAGTAGCTAGCCGAAGGCAAGGTACGGCAAAGCGAGCGAAAAGGAAAACATTTTTGGCCATCGGGGTGTTACCAATGTCGTTCATCAAACCATAGACCCTATGACTACCAAGACTACCGCACTAATGGCAGCAGCACTGCTTGCCATCGCTTCGGGCTCGGCACAGAACCGTCCGCAGAGCCGCGTGGAACAATACATCGACTCGCTCAAGAACACGCACCGCATCGAATACCTCGGCGAGGGAGAGAAGCCCTCACCGATGGATGAGCGGGCGCTGCTCGACATCTTCTACTACGACCAGTTCCGTAATGCACAGAACCCCCGCTCGCCCTACTTCCTCTTCATGAGCCGCGACGCCAACTTCGTGATGGGCCTCGGTGGCGTGGTGCGCATGAGAGGATGGTACGACTGGAATGGTGCGATGCCCAACAACGGATTCATCCCCTACAACATCGCCATACCCAAGAACCCTCTCCGAGAGAAGTGGCTGGGCTCGACACCTGCAGGGACGGCTCTCTACTTCCGCGTGCTGGGCACCAACACCAGGGTGGGCGACTATCAGCTCTACATCGAGGCCAACTTCGACGGGTACAACCAACGCGACTTCCTCCTCAAGAAGGCCTATGCTACGCTGAACGACTGGACCATCGGCTACGCCCACTCCACCTTCAGCGACCCATTGGCTGAGCCTCTCCTCGTGGACGGGCAGGGTCCCAACGCCTACGTGAGCACTACCGCCGTGCTGGTGCGCTGGATGCACAACCTGCGCAAAGACTGGATCGTAGCTGGCTCGGTGGAGATGCCCCAATCGTTCGTCGGAGCCAATGGCACCACCACGCAGGCCATCCCCGACTGGATGCCCAACCTGGCAGCCTTCAGCCAATATGAGTGGGCACCCAACCAGCACGTCCGCCTGGCAGGTATCCTACGCGTGCTCCCCTACCGCAACCTGGTGACCGCACAAAACCACAACGAGATAGGCTGGGGAGTGCAGCTCAGCTCGGTGATGCGCCCCTGCAAGCCCCTCACGCTCTACCTCATGGGCAACTATGGCCGCGGCATCAGCAGCCTCACGGGGGATCTCATCATGGGCAACTATGACCTCGTGAACAACCCCGACGATGCGGGCACAATGTATGCTCCCCGACTCTTCGGATGGTATGGAGCGGCGCAGTACCACTTCACGCCCAACCTCTTCGCGGGACTCACCGTCGGCCAATTGCGCTACCTGCCCGACCATACTCCTAACCCGACGGAGTACCGATACGGACTGTACAGCGCGCTCAACCTCTTCTGGAACATCACGCCACGCATCCAGGTAGGAGGCGAGTATAACCTCGGCAAACGCCAAAACCAAGATGGCGAGGGACGCTGGGCACAGCGGGTGAGCGTGATGACACAGTTTAGCTTCTGACACTTTTCTTGTTCTGTTTTCTTTATAATGCCATTTCTTTTCTTCTGCCGCCGAAGTGATTTCGCCGGCAGATTCCTTTTTTATATATTTATTGCACAATAATCCAAAAGAGTGTATATTTGCAAAAAAAACAGAAATATAAACAAACACACTCTTCTATGAAAGACTATCTCAACAGCTGGGCCGAGCGCTATCGTGCCGACCTCACCGAAAACATCATGCCCTTCTGGCTCAAGTATGGACTCGACCGCGTGAACGGAGGTATCTACACCTGCGTCGACCGCGACGGCTCGCTCATCGACACCACCAAGTCGGTGTGGTTCCAGGGACGCTTCGCCTTCGTGGCATCGTTTGCCTACAACACCATCGAGCAGAACCCCGAGTGGCTGGCGGCCGCCAAGAGCACCATCGACTTCATCGAGGCACACTGCTTCGACACCGACGGACGCATGTACTTTGAGGTGACTGCCGATGGCCGTCCCCTGCGCAAGCGCCGCTACGTCTTCTCCGAGTCGTTTGCAGCCATCGCCATGGCCGAGTATGCCAAGGCATCGGGCGACATGACCTATGCAGAGAAGGCACTCAGCCTGTTCAAGGACATACGCCGCTTCATCGCCACACCCGGCTGCCTCGAGCCCAAGTACCTCGACACCCTACAGGCCAAGGGACACTCCATCGTGATGATCCTTATCAACACCGCCTCACGCATCCGCGAAGTGATCAGTGACCCCGTGCTCGACGAGCAGATCGACGAGTCGCTGGAGTCGCTCAAGGACTTCGTGAAGCCCGAGTTCAAGGCGCTGCTCGAGATGGTAGGCCCCAACGGAGAGTTTATCGACACCATCAATGGCCGCCTCATCAACCCCGGACACTGCATCGAGACGGCATGGTTCATGCTCGAGGAGGCCAAGCACCGCGGATGGGACAGGGAGATCACCGAGCGTGCACTCCAGATACTCGACTGGTCATGGCAGTGGGGATGGGACGAGCAGTATGGCGGCATCATCAACTTCCGCGACTGCCGTGGTCTGCCTCCTCAGGACTACTCACAGGACATGAAGTTCTGGTGGCCACAGACCGAGGCCATCATCGCCACACTCTACGCCTATGAGGCCACAGGTGACGAAAAGTATATCGAGATGCACCGCCAGATCAGCGAGTGGACCTATGCCCACTTCCCCGACGCGGAGTATGGCGAGTGGTATGGCTACCTGCATCGCGACGGCACCGTGGCTCAGCCTGCCAAGGGTAACATCTTCAAGGGTCCCTTCCACATCCCTCGCATGATGATCAAGTCGTACGAATTGTGCAAGGAGTTGACAAAGTAAGAAGAAGACCTATGAAACGAACCCTATACTTATCAATAGCCCTCCTCTGCTCCCTGCTCAGCATGGCGCAGAATCGTGTCACCGTAACGCCCACAACACCTCTGGACAATGCCGTGTCGGGGCACTATGCCGGATGGCTCAATGGCTCGCTCAGCATCTACGGAGGCTGCAACTTCCCCGACGTGCCCTGTGCCGATGGTGGACAGAAGGTATACTACCCCATCGCCTATGGTGCCAGTGTGCAGGTGCCAGGAGGCGTGATCTACATCGGTGGCATGGATGCCACACGCTCATACAGCGAGTGCGTGTTTCATAGCGCTACAGATGGCTCTGCGACACCCCTCGCCTCATTGACCAAGCCTCTGGACAACTTTGCTGCTGCCTATCACGACGGCATGATATGGGTAGCTGGAGGTCAAAGCAACGGCACACCCAACACAGAGGTGTACGCACTCCCCTACCCTGGCGACGCCAAGGCATGGACCATAGCCGCTACCCTCCCCGACGAGTGTCGATTGCAACCCTGCGTGGCCATACAGAACACGGCCAAGGGCTTTGCCCTATTCATCTTCGGTGGCTATCAGCCCAAGACCGAGAGTCAAGAGGCCAAGGTCTACACCGATGGAGTGTACATGACCATCGCAGAGCTCAAGAAGGGTAACGCCACCCAGTGGAAGCGTACCGCCCCTGCGGTAGTCAACGAAAACGATAACGAAGACTGCCATCCGGAGGAAATTCAGAATTCTTCACAGGCCATCGTGGGTAGCACCTGCGCCACCTCAGGCTACAGCCACGTGCTCTTCTTCGGCGGTGTCGACCACGACATCTTCCTCAGCGCCATCGAGGGCAAGCAGGATAGCCTCTACCTGCGCCATCAGCCCGAGTGGTACCGCTTCCGCAGCGATGTGCTCACCTATCACACCATCACCGACTCGTGGGGTCTGCTCCCTGGCGATAGCCTCTTGGCCCGTGCAGGTGCTTGCCTCACCGCCGAGGTAAGTGGCAAGGGCTGGAGCTATAGCGGTGGCGAACTGATGCCTGGCATACGCAGCAAGGATGTCAGCCACATAGAGGTGACCAACGAGAAGCGCTTCGGATGGCTCAACTGGACCGTGCTCGCCTTGTACCTTATAGGCATGCTGCTCATGGGATTCTATTTCATGCGCAAGGAGAATGGTGCCGACGACTTCTTCAAGGGCGGCGGCCGCATCCCCTGGTGGGCAGCGGGCATCAGCATCTATGCCACCATGCTCTCGGCCATCACCTACATGACCATCCCTGCCAAGGCCTACACCACTGACTGGACCTACTACCCCATGCTATGGATGATCCTGCTCGTGAGCTTCCCCGTCATCAAGTATTACCTACCCTACTTCCGCAAGCTCAACGTGACCAGTGCCTATGAGATCTTGGAGCAGCGCTTCAACACCTTCACACGCCTCTTGGCATCGGCACTGTTCAGCATCTTCATGATTGTGCGCATGGCCATCGTGCTCTACCTCCCCTCTTTGGCGCTCACCGCCGTGACGGGCATCGACATCTACCTGTGCATCGTGCTCATGGGCTTGGTGACCATCATCTACTGCACCATGGGTGGTGTCGAGGCGGTCATCTGGGGCGACGTGGTGCAGGGCTTGATTCTCGTCTTCGGAGCTATCTTTGCCGTGATATATCTTGCAGTAAACACCGAAGGCGGAGTAGCGGGTTGCATCGATATCGCTTTGGAGAACGACAAGCTACGCCTCTTCGACTTCAGCAACTCGTGGTCACAAGCCACCTGGTGGGTGATTATCATCGGCGGATTGGCCAACAACCTCATCTCCTACACCTCGGATCAGACCGTCATCCAGCGCTACCTCACCACGCCTGATGAGAAGTCTGCAGGACGAGGCATCTTGGTCAATGGCGTGATGAGCGTGTTCGTATCAGTGGCGTTCTATATGATTGGCACAGGCCTCTACACCTTCTACAAGACCCACCCTGCAGAGCTCGACGTCACCATGGGACAGAGCGACGCCATCTTCCCCTTCTTCATGATGAGCCAGATGCCCGCAGGTGTGGCTGGAGCACTCATTGCCGCCATCTTTGCAGCTACGATGAGTACCATCTCGAGCAACATCAATAGTGTGGCTACGGCCTTCTCTATCGACTTCTGGCAGCGCTTCCGCCGCACTACAGACTCACAACTCGTGGTCGTGGCCCGATGGGCATCGGTAGTGAGCGGCTTGGTGGGACTTATGCTCGCGTTGTTCATGGCCACATGGAACATCCAGTCGTTCCTCGACTTCTTCAACGAGGCGCTGGGCTTGCTCACCAGTGGCTTGGGCGGACTGTTCTTCATCGCCGTGTTCATGAAGCGCGTCAAGGGCAATGCTGCTCTGGCTGGCTTCGTGGCAGGTGAAGCCGTGGTGTTCTGGATGAGCGAGAACACCGACGCCAACTTCCTGCTCTTCGGTGCCATCGGCATGATCGTGAGCATCGTAGTTGCATGGCTGCTATCATTGGGCTCCTACTTCAAGAGCAACAAGAAATAAAAAGGGGATATAGCCCCCAATAAACAGATTGTAGGGGAGCGAAGAGTACAGGACGTGACGCCGTTCGGAAACTCTTCGCTCCCCTCATTTTCTATGCTTCGAAAGAGAAAACATCACCCAACGGCAAACCTATCATTTCATTTCTTGTTAAAAGCAGCACTAGGGGGAAGGAAAAATTCAACCACGAACTCTTGCTTTTTCGATAGCCTTGTACTACCTTTGCCCTTAGACTTTAAAACTAACCAAAACACATCATGAAAAAGGAGATTAAATTCAGCCTTCTGTACCGAGACATGTTCCAGTCTTCGGGCAAATACCAACCTCGTGCCGACCAACTCGCCCGCATCGCCCCAGTCATCGTAGAGATGGGATGTTTTGCTCGCGTAGAGACCAATGGCGGTGCCTTCGAGCAGGTCAACCTACTCTATGGCGAAAACCCCAACACCGCGGTGCGCACCTTCACCAAGACCTTCAACGAAGCTGGCATACAAACCCACATGCTCGACCGAGCACTCAATGGCCTACGCATGTTCCCCGTACCTGCCGACGTGCGCAAACTGATGTACAAGGTGAAGAAGGCGCAAGGAACAGACATCACCCGCATCTTCTGCGGACTCAATGACCCCCGCAACATCATCCCCTCCATCAAGTATGCACTCGAGGCAGGCATGATACCACAGGCTGCGCTCTGCATCACACACTCTCCCGTACACACGGTGGAGTACTACACCGACCTTGCCGAACAACTCATCGCGGCTGGTGCACAAGAGATCGCACTGAAGGACATGGCTGGTATCGGGCGTCCCAAGATGCTGGGCCGACTGGTCAAGAACATCAAGACACGCCATCCCGAGGTCATCATCCAATACCACGGGCACTCTGGCCCAGGCCTCTCCATGGCCTCAATCCTTGAGGTATGTGAGAATGGTGCCGACATCATCGACACCGCCATCGAGCCCTTGTCGTGGGGAAAGGTTCATCCGGACATTATCTCTGTGCAAGCCATGCTCAAGGATGCAGGATTCCAGGTTGCAGACATCAACATGAACGCCTACATGAAGGCTCGCAGTATGACGCAGGAGTTTATGGACGACTTCCTCGGCTACTTCATGGACCCCACCAACAAACACATGTCGTCGCTATTGCTCAAGTGCGGACTCCCTGGTGGCATGATGGGTTCGATGATGGCCGACCTCAAGGGCGTACACTCGGGTATCAACCTCATGCTCAAGGGCCAAGGCAAGCCTCAGCTCAGCCTCGATGAGCTGGTCATCATGCTCTTCGATGAGGTCGAGTACGTATGGCCCAAGCTGGGCTATCCCCCACTCGTGACTCCCTATAGCCAGTATGTGAAGAACATTGCCCTCATGAACCTCATGCAGCAGGTCAAGGGTGAGGAGCGCTTCTCTATGATTGACAACAACGCTTGGGACATGATCCTCGGCAAGTGTGGTCGCCTACCTGGGCCTCTCGCTCCCGAAATCATTGAGCTCGCCAAGAGCCAAGGTCGCGAGTTCACCGATGCTGACCCACAGAGCTACTACCCCGATGCGCTCGACACCTATCGCAAGGAGATGAAGGAGCTGGGCTGGGAGACTGGAGCAGATGACGAAGAGCTCTTCGAGTTTGCCATGCACGACCGCCAATATCGCGACTATCGTTCGGGTGTTGCCAAGCAGCGCTTCGAGACCGACCTTCAGAAAGCCAAAGATGCAGCACTGGGCGGCACTGGTGTCACCCCCGAGCAGCTCCAGGCGCTCAAGCACGCCAAGGCCGATGCCGTGACAGCTCCCGAGAGCGGACAGGTCGTGTGGGAGATATCTGTCGAAGGCCCCTCAGCAGCACCCAACGTAGGACGCAGCTACAAGGCTGGCGAACTGCTCTGCCACATCACCACCCGCTGGGGACAGATGGAGCCAGTCTACGCCGGATACGCAGGTCGTCTTGCCGAGGTGACGGCACCGCAGGGAAGCACCGTCTTCAAGGGCGATGCCGTAGCCTACATCGAGCGAGAATAGCCCATACATCTCTATTGAGATTATAGCATCATTCGCCTCAAGCATTGTCTCTGGGGCGAATGTTTTTTCTTAGAGAAATCCCCACCCTGCGCCAAAATGACACCTCTTGTCAGCAAAAGGGAGGGAGTCGCTTAAAGTTCTGTCACAACAAACAGCAACGGCACATTATTTGTTATGCGAATTAATGACATAGTGTCACACTTTTTGCCATAGGGCGAACCGAGAAAACCTCAAGAACCGTTCGTCGAGGAGCAAAGTCCTACCAAAGTAAAAAAAATAGATAAAGATATGAGTACACAAGAAGAAAAGAAGATGACCGATGAGGAGTTGAACATAGCTTCAGAGGCCGCCGTTGAGAACGAAGTAGAAAATACCGAGGAGCAACAACCCGAGGAGCCCCTCAGCGAGGTAGACCAACTGAAGTTGCAGCTTGCCGAAGCAGAAACTAAGAACGCTGAGTTGCAAGACAAGTACTTGCGCCAAGCAGCCGAGTTTGACAACTACCGCAAGCGTACCATCAAGGAGAAGGCCGACCTCATCAAGAGTGCAGCTGAGCGACTCATGGTAGCAGAGCTCCCCGTAGTAGACGACATGGACCGCGCATTGGAAAACATGGAGAAGGGTGCTGATGCAGAAGCGTGCATCGAGGGATTCAAACTCATCGTGCAGAAGTTCAAGAACATCCTCACCCAGCAAGGCCTTGAGAAAATAGAGACCGATGGTCAGGACTTCGACACCGACTACCACGAGGCCATAGCCCTCATCCCCGCCCCCACGGAAGAACTCAAGGGCAAGATTCTCGATTGTGTACAACAGGGATACAAGCTTGGAGACAAGGTGATACGTCACGCCAAAGTTGCCGTAGGACAATAAGAAATTGAGAATTGAAAATTAACAATTGAGAATAAACACACAAACATTTTTCAATTCAGATAAAAAACACGATGGAAAAGAGAGATTACTACGAGGTCCTTGGAGTCGACAAGAAAGCGTCGGCCGACGAGATCAAGAAGGCATATAAGAAGATGGCCATCAAGTACCACCCCGACCGCAACCCGGGCGACAAGGAGGCCGAAGACAAGTTCAAGGAGGCAGCCGAGGCCTACGAGGTACTGAGCGACGACAACAAGCGCGCTCGCTACGACCAGTTCGGCCATGCCGGTATGGGCGGAGCCGCTGGTGGAGGCTATGGCGGACAGGGCATGTCTATGGACGACATCTTCTCGATGTTTGGCGACATCTTCGGTGGTCATGGAGGCTTTGGCGGATTCGGAGGCTTCGGTGGCGGTGGTGGCCGTCAACAAGCGCGTCGCTTCCGTGGCTCAGACCTCCGCATCAAGGTCAAGCTCAGCCTCAAGGAGATAGCCGAGGGCGTGGAGAAGAAGCTCAAACTGAAGAAATATGTTCCCTGCGACCATTGTAAAGGCA
The DNA here is from genome assembly GCA_017555875.1 of Bacteroidaceae bacterium. Taxonomy (GTDB): domain Bacteria; phylum Bacteroidota; class Bacteroidia; order Bacteroidales; family Bacteroidaceae; genus UBA1189. Next base: position 20,760 of record JAFZFN010000015.1, on the reverse strand, counting down.
CGGGGGCCGAGGCTGGCTCAGGCACAGAGACCTGTCCCGAATGCCATGGCACAGGTTCGGTGACCCGCACCCAGCAAAGCATCTTCGGCATGATGCAGACGCAGAGCGTGTGTCCCCGATGCAACGGCGAGGGCAAGATCATCAAGAACAAGTGTCCCCATTGTAGTGGCGAGGGCATCGTCTATGCCGAGGAGATCGTAACGGTAAAGATCCCCGCAGGCGTAATGGAAGGCATGCAGCTCTCGATGAGCGGAAAGGGCAATGCAGGCAAGCGCAATGGCGTGCCAGGCGACCTGCTCATCCTCATCGAAGAGGAGCCCCACGCAGAGCTCATACGCGACGAGAACGATCTCATCTACAACCTCTTGCTCGACATTCCCACCGCAGCACTTGGCGGCACGGCCGACATCCCCACCATCGATAGCAAGGTGCGTGTCAAGATCGAGCCAGGCACCCAACCTGGTAAGGTGTTGCGCCTGCGCGGCAAGGGCCTACCCAACGTCAATGGCTACGGCACGGGCGACCTCTTGGTCAACATCAGCGTCTACATCCCCGAGGCACTGAGCCGCGATGAGAAGAACGCGATGGAGAAGTTCCAAAAGTCTGACAACTTCCGCCCCAACGAAAGTCTGAAAGAAAAGATCTTCCGCAAGTTCAAGAACCTATTCGATTGATTCTCCCTGAAGGGTAAAGGCGCGCCTTTACCCTTTGTTCTTCAAATGATAAACGACATTTCCCGATGACCTACCAAGAGACCATCACCTACCTATACAACAGTGCTCCCCTATTCCAAAACATTGGCCAGGGAGCCTACAAAGAGGGGCTTAGCAACACCCATGCTCTAGACACCCATTTCGGGCATCCCCACCGCAAGTTTCGCACTCTGCATGTAGCAGGCACCAATGGCAAGGGCTCGTGCTCACACACGCTTGCCGCCGTGTTGCAATCAGCAGGCTACAAGGTAGGGCTCTACACCTCGCCCCATCTGGTCGACTTCCGTGAGCGTATCAGGGTGAATGGACAGATGATTGACGAGCAGTTTGTCATCGACTTCGTAGCGCATCACCGCTCATTCTTCGAGCCGCTCCATCCCTCCTTCTTCGAGCTCACCACGGCCATGGCCTTCCACTACTTTGCCCAGCAGGAGGTCGATGTGGCCGTCATCGAGGTAGGCCTTGGAGGACGTCTCGACTGCACCAACATCATCTCGCCCGACCTCACGATCATCACCAATATCAGTTTCGACCACGTAGGCTTCCTCGGCGACACACTTGCCAAGATTGCATCCGAGAAGGCAGGCATCATCAAGCCCCACACACCTGTTATCATAGGTGAGCACAATGAGGAGACTCGCCCCGTGTTCGAGGCCGAGGCAGCATCCAAGCAGGCCCCCATCACCTTTGCTCAAGACACACCTCTATACATTAAGAAGGAGAGCGACACCGATCACGACATCTACTATGCCACCCCCTGCGGACACCTCAGGGCCCAGCTACGAGGCTACTGTCAAGAGAAGAATGTAAACACCCTGCTCCACGCCATCGGCGTGCTGATAGATGCTGGCTACAACATCAGCAGAGAGGCCGTACACGAAGGCTTTGCCCATGTGTGCCAACTCACAGGACTCATGGGACGCTGGCAACAGCTCAACGACACCCCTCGCCTCATCTGCGACACGGGCCACAACATCGGAGGCTTCCAGTACATCGTGCCACAACTCCTTGCCCAGCCTTGCCGCGAGCTACGCATCGTCTTCGGCATGGTCAACGACAAAGACATCAATGCCGTGCTCGCCCTCATGCCCCGACACGCCACCTACTACTTCACCCAAGCCAGCGTAGCCCGTGCCCTCCCCTGCCATGAGCTACAAGCCTTGGCCTCCAAGCATGGCCTTCTCGGCACCACCTACCCTACCGTGGCCGAAGCCACTCGCGCGGCCCTCACCGAAGCCGACAAGGAGGACTTCATCTATGTGGGTGGCAGTAGCTTCATCGTGGCTGACCTGCTCAGCGACTGGCACGACATCAAGAGCGAATAAATCGTCTCTACCCACCTCATAGACCATCTAATGCCTGTCTACGCCCACCATCACCGATGGGCATAGACGGGCACCATGCTCTCCTCTGAGGGCCAGTGCGGGAGAAAGAACAAGGGGAGCGGAGCACCTCCCACCCCACCCCATTCGATGCGCCTCACATCCTCAAAGCTGGGAGGGCCGAAGACAAAGGAGCGGCCGTAGAGGAGCACGGCTCGGCGGCCCTCATCGACCTTCCACAATCCGCCGCCATAGGGGCACTCCTCGTCCCAGTGCAGTAAGTCGCGGTGTTGGTACACATTGCCGAAGCGCAGCACACCCTCTCCGGTGATGATGAATTTCTGATACATACTTCTTTTGACTGGTTAGTGTATAAGTCTTCCGGCAAAGATACAACTTTTTGATGCATAATAACTCAACTTTCGATAGAAACATGTAACTTTGAGCGATGAAAATTGAAGAAGCCATACTCTACTGCCTTGTACATCAAAATAGAGGGATGCGCACCGAGCAGATTGCCGAGATGATCAACCGCCACCGCCTGCATGTCCGCAAGGATGGGCAGCCCGTCACCTCCAATCAGGTGTATGCGGTCGTTTGTCGTTATCCCGATACTTTCGTCAAGGCCGAGGGGCGCATGATGTTGATGATATAAAAGAGTGAATGATTATGCAAACCGATACATTCAAAGACAAAGTAGTCATCGTGACCGGCGGTGCCAGTGGCATTGGCCGATGCATTGCCGATGAGTTCCGCAAGCAGGGAGCCGTAGTGTATGTGATTGACAAGCAGGAGGGCGACCACTTCGTGGGCGACATCGCCAGGCAAGAGGTGCTGGAGGCCTTTGCCGCCGAGGTGCTGGGCCAGCATGCCCGGGTGGATGTCATCGTCAACAACGCCCTGCCCCTGATGCGGGGCATCGACGAGTGCTCCTACGAGGAGTTCCAGTATGCCCTGAGCGTGGGCGTCACCGCCCCCTTCTATCTGGTGAAATTGCTGAAGGAGCACTTGGCTGAGGGCGCATCCATCATCAACATCTCCTCCTCGCGCGACCGCATGAGCCAGCCGCAGACAGAGAGCTACACGGCCGCCAAGGGGGGCATTGCCGCCCTCACGCACGCCTTGGCCGTGAGCCTGGCGGGGCGGGCGAGGGTCAACTCCATCTCCCCCGGATGGATAGACACGGCCTACACCGTATACGAAGGTCCCGATGCCACGCAACAACCTGCCGGCCGCGTGGGCAACCCCATGGACATTGCTCATATGGTGCTCTTCCTCTGTAGCGACAAGGCTGGCTTCATCACAGGCGAGAACATCTGCATCGATGGCGGCATGACCCGTCAGATGATATACCACGGAGATTGCGGTTGGAAGTTAGAGAAATAATAACGACAATATACTCATATGAAAAGAGAAATCGCCCCACAAGAGACCACACGTGCCGAAGCCTTCGACCTTTGGATGACCTCTCCGATGCCCATGGTCACATTGACAAAAACATTCAATGTAACCAACGTGCTCAGGGCAAGCAAGCGTCGCGGTGTCAAATTCAACGCCCTGCTATGTTGGTGCATAGGTAAGGCCGCAAGCCACATCGAAGAGTTCTACATCTTGCCCGAGAAGGACAAACTCTTCCAATATGATAGCCTTGCCATCAACGTGATTGTAAACAACTGTAAAGGGGGAATCAACTCGTGCGATATTGCATACACCGATGATATCAGGCAATTTGCCAACGAATACAACCGCCTCACAACGCAGGCCGCCACGCAATGCAAGAGTTCGTTCCTTGAGGATTGTATGATCGTGGGGACATCGGCCATGATAGCGACGGAGCTCGATAGCATCGTAAACCAATATACCGACAAGTTCAGCAACCCCATGGTCATGTGGGGCAGGTATCGCCGCAATTGGCTCCGCACCACATTGCCCCTATCGCTCCAGTTTCACCACGTACAGATGGATGGCGGGCACGCGGCTAGTTTCCTGGAAAAGCTCCAGCAAGTGATCAACGAGCTATAGCACCCCTCAAGATCACCATCCCCTTGCCACCCCATAGCCCAGGGCGATGAGTGCCAATCCGGCTACGACGCTCGTGGCCACATAGCCCACGAATCCCCAGGTGTTGCCCTGTTGCAACATCTGCACACTCTCATTGGCAAACGTAGAGAAGGTGGTAAACCCGCCACAGACACCCGTGGTCAGGAGCAGATACAACATGTTGTCCGTAGCACTGCTCTTGCCGAACACCGCAAACAACATTCCGAAGAGGAAGCACCCCAACAGGTTGACCATCAAGGTACCCCACGGGAATCCCTGTCCGCATACACTCTTCATCAGCGTGGAGAGCAGATACCTCATGGCACCCCCGATGAAGCTACCCGTTCCAACTATCAGTAACGACTTTATCATATCATTTCAGTTTTTATTCTCCTCGAGCCATCGGCGCAGCTCCTCGCGCGTGGCCAGATGCAACAAGTTAACAACTACCATAATATATTACATATCAGTCATTGACAAGCCTCGTTGCGATACCGTGTAGTCCTTGAACTTGCCTGAGTGACGCAACCTCCTCTGTTCTATCAAAAAATCTCATACACTTTTTCTTTAGTTCCGAAATGTCTATTTCCGAAACAACGGTTTCGCAACTGTAAATATAATACACTTTTCTTATTCGGCAAAATTATGAGATAACTATTTGCAAAAGTAGAATAATTCAACTCGTGAGTGTGGCTCACGAGTTCAGTTGACAATATTTTATAGTCAACTGAAATTATTACATCGACAGTCAAGAATTTCAGATGGCTGAATCCTGTTCATACATCTTTGGGCGTCTGAGTTTGTTTTCTTCTTTAATCTGTTGGATCATTTCTGAGTTAGGAGGAACAATCTCATAAGTAGAACTATAAAGTTTTCTATGCTTGTAATGCTCATTGAGTCTTTGGGTAACTTCCTCCATCGTAATCTTACCCTCAATTTGTTGTCGAGCAAGTTGAATCAGAAATTCAGACACGCTAAGCCCATCTACATTCTGTAACCCTATTGCTGCACCCCAATTGTTGGCTCTTTCTCTAACAGCCTTATCAGGATGATTCTTATATTCGTCAAATAATCCCATGATTTTTCTTATAAAGTTACGAAAAATATGGGAAATAGCCAAGATGTGTAATGACTAAAACTATAATTAATACCCCGTAAAGTACATTTTCTTACCTCTTTATACTTCTACTTGGCAAATTTTCCTTAATTTTGCGTAATAGCATTATCATGTAAATGTCGATAGCATAGTAGTATAGTCATATGGCCAGTAATTTTAACGAAAATACTCGTGTTCAGGTTCCAGCTGCGTTGCATTTATGCAAGCTGGGCTACACATATCTTGATGATATCTCAGACTTTGATATAAAGACTAATATCCTAAAAGATGTATTTATTCGCTCTGTAAAGCGATTGAATCCAGAACTCAATGATTCGGATTGCGAGCAGTTGTTGGGCCAAATAGTTGGTATTCTAAAAAATGATGACATTGGAAAATCTTTTTATTCGATGTTGTCATCTAATAACGGAATTAAACTTATTGACTTTTCTAATCCAAGTAACAATGAGTGGCATGTTACGACAGAGTTTACTTGTTTAGACGAAGACTCTGGTGATAATTTCAGACCAGATATTACATGCTTTATCAATGGACTTCCTCTGGCATTTATAGAGGTAAAGAAGCCAAACAATCACGATGGTATTTTAGCTGAGCGAGATAGAATTAATAGACGAATGAGAAATAGCAGTTTCCGTCGTTTTATAAATCTTACTCAGTTGATGATATTCTCAAATAATCAGGAGTACGATAATGACAACAGGGTGCCGATTCAGGGCGCATTTTATTGCTGTGCATCTAAGACGAAGGCTTTTTTCAACGTGTTTAGGGAGGCAAATAGCACATTTGTTGCCAACTATCCATACCTTCCCGTATCAGAAGCCACAGAGAAATGCATCTTAAAGCATCGTAACTGCATTGTTATTAAAAATCTCTCAGACTACGAGACAAATAAAGATGTCAATACTCCAACAAATCGTATTTTGACATCAATGCTCTCGCGGGAGCGTTTTCTGTTCTTATTGAGATATGGTTTTGCGTATGTCAATAGAAGTGTTGAGCTAGAAGATGGTAGCAAAACAACAACTCTTGAAAAGCATGTGATGCGCTACCAACAGCTGTTTGCATCATTGGCTATTAGAAATAAACTAGACAAGGGTGTAAAAAGTGGTATTATATGGCACACACAAGGTAGTGGTAAGACCGCTTTATCATACTACTCCGTGCGCAGCTTAACAGACTTTTATGCAGCTAGAAATACCGCTGTGAAGTTCTACTTTATTGTGGATCGTATTGCTCTGATGGAACAGGCCAGCGACGAGTTCGCTGCTCGTGGTCTTATTGTTAGGACTGCAAGTAGCAGAGATGAGTTGATGAAAGATTTCCGAAGTACTGCTATTGTGGAAAATAGCGAGGGCAAGCTGGAAATTATGGTTGTCAATATTCAAAAGTTCAAAGAGGATTCGGCTAAAATCAATATTGATGCTGGATATAGTACACATCTTCAGCGAGTATTCTTTATTGACGAGGCGCACCGAGGATACAGCCCTCAAGGCAGTTTCTTGGCAAATCTTTTGGAGGCAGACAAGGACGCTGTTAAGATAGCCTTGACAGGAACACCATTACTTAACGAGGAGCGTGAATCCTGGCGTGTTTTTGGTGAGTATATTGACACATACTATTACGACAAATCCATAGCCGATGGATACACCCTTAAACTGATGCGAGAGCCGATTGAGACTATCTATAAAGAACGAATAGAGAGTATCCTTGATAAGCTAACAGGTAGTGTTGAGGTTAAGAAGAGCGATATTGATAAGAATAAAATAATTGAGCATGAGAGTTACCTTAATGCTCTGCTTGATTATATAATTGCAGACTTGCGACGCTTCCGTAAAGAGCACGCAGATGATAGTATCGGTGCAATGATTGTATGTAAAACCAATGCTCAAGCACGAGAGATGTATCGTTTGTGGCAAGAGCGTTTTACCTATGCGCAAAAGATAGAGCAGAAATGGGATGAGCATGTAATGATGGCTGCCGAACCTATGGCGGCATACACTGTTGCAAAACCTCTACGAGCTTCGCTAATCTTGCACGATGAAGGAGATAAGTTGGAGCGAAAGGCGTACATTGAAGAGTACAAGAAACAGCAATCAGTTGATGTGTTGATTGTGAATCAAATGCTTCTCACTGGCTTTGATGCCCCACGACTCAAAAAGCTATATTTAGGACGTAGCCTTGATGGTCACGACTTGTTACAAGCTCTAACCAGAGTAAATCGCCCTTATAAGGATTTCAAGTATGGCTATGTGGTCGATTTTGTTGATATTAAAGAGAACTTTGATTCAACAAACGACAGATACTTGCGCGAGCTAAACAGAACAACTGATGTGGATGACGTTCCCGTTGAGAGCCCTGTTGGAATTGTAATCATCGAAGATAAGGATGAAATTCTTGCTAAGATGAAGCAGATTAAGAGCGTCCTCTTTAATTTCACCTGTGATAATCCTGAAGAATTTAGAAAGGAGATAGATGAGGTAGATAACAAGGATAGCTTGTATGAGTTGCGTTCTATGTTAGCAGAAGCAAAGGCGATACTTAATCAGGTTCGAGCTTTTGGTGATGATGAGCTTAAGGCTAAAGTTGAGAAGATGGCACTTGGAAGTATTCCTACTCTTATTACCGAAGTAACACATCGTATTGAGCGTATCAATTTATTAGAGAATACAGAACACAAGGCTGATGTATCGGGTATAATCAATGTTGCTCTTTCAGAGTTGGAGTTTGAATTTAGGAAAGGTCTTTCGGAAGAGTTGCGAATTATTGTAAATGATATTCGTGAGCGCTGTGAAAAGGTTCAAGCTGAGTTTGAGGCGAATTTTGATCGTGCCGAGGAGAGGTATGTAATTCTTGCAGAAGAGTTCCGAGCATATTTCCGAGAGAGAGGATTTGTGCCTAATACCACAAAGGAGGCGAAAGAGAGCATAGATTATATGGACGAGGTTATGAAGAAGATTCGAGAGATCAATCGTCGTAACAATGTCTTAAAGAAAAAGTATAAGGGAGACGAGCGATATGTTCGTATTCACAAACGTATTGAGGAGGAGAACAAAACGCGAGAAAAACCAATAATTTCGGCCGTAGAGTATGAGATTGCTGAAAGTCTAGCGGAGATGAAGACTGTAATTGACCAGTGGATATATCTCAATTATCATCGTCTGGACAACGAAGATGCCTTTAAGCAGGATGTTCTTTCGCTTATTGGCAAGAAATTGTTGGACTTGGATATTCCTGCAACAATCTCTGACCGTAAATATATTAACAACTTGATTACAACAGAGTATTTCCAGCAGAGAGCATCTGCATATTAAGTATGAGCAATATAAATATAACAGAATCAACCATTGCACTGATTGACTCTTTGAAGAGTACGACAGGAGCTTTTGGATTAGCAGGAACAGGTAGCGAGTATAAAATCGTTACAGAATTATTCCTGTATAAATTCTTCAATGACAAATTCGGTTTCGAGGCTAAACGAGATAAGATTTATGGCCCAAGATTGAGCAAGGCAGAGAAATGGGATGCTGAATACGACTCGTTCACCGAAGAGGAGGTGGAAGATTTGTTCAGCTATCTTCCTGCCTCTGTGCCACGCTTAAAGCCAGGGCATACATTGTCGCACCTATATAATGCGAGTGGCAAGGGTGATTTCTCGACCCTGCTTGATGCTACGCTTGTGGATATCGCTGAACTGAATGCCGACAACTTTGCAGTAACGACATCGGGCAAGAGCCGTGTTAATATCTTTAGCAAAGTTACAGTGTACATTACCGATGTTCAGAAGCGAGATGAGTTTGCAAAGGCATTGATGCGTAATATCGCCTCATTTAATTTTGAGGAAGTATTTACCGAGAAGTACGACTTCTTCTCACACATCTTTGAGCATCTGTTAAAGGGCTTTAATAATGCTGGTGGAGGTAAGTATGCAGAGTATTATACGCCGAGAGCTATTGCTCAGGTTATGGCTCGTCTGCTTGTCGGAGATAGCGCTGATTTGCGAGGTATTACCTGCTACGATCCATCGGCAGGAACTGGAACACTGCTTATGGCATTAGCGCACCAGATTGGCGAGGATAGATGCTCTATTTTCAGCCAGGATATCTCTGAGAAGTCGAGCGAAATGCTCCGCCTCAACCTTATCCTCAACAATTTGTCGGCATCATTGCCTAATGTTGTACAGGGTAACACATTGCTGGAACCCTCGCATAAAGAGGCAAACGATTCATTGCGCAAGTTTGACTTTATCGTCTCTAACCCTCCGTTTAAGTTGGATTTCCCGGAGTATCGTGATACTTTGGCATCTGACGGTATCCGTTTTTGGGCAGGAGTGCCTAATGCTGTTGCAAAGGTTGATCCTAACAAGCCAAAGATGGCAATTTACACCTGCTTTATCCAACATGTGCTTAACTCATTGAAGCCTACGGGTAAAGGTGCGATTGTTATTCCGACAGGTTTTATCACTGCTAAGAGTGGTGTTGAGAAGAAAATTTTGCAGCGTATTGTAGATGAGCGTTGGATTTATGGTTGTGTATCTATGCCATCTAATGTATTTGCCACAACTGGCACCAATGTGTCTGTGCTTTTCTTCGATAAATCAGGAAATAATGATAAAGTTATCCTAATTGATGCGAGCAAGTTGGGTGAAGAGTATAAAGAGGGTAATAATCAGAAGCGTCGCCTTCGCCCATTTGAGGTGGATCAGATTGTCAATACCTTCCAGAACAAAGAGAGTGTTGAAGACTTCTCTGTCGCAGTAACCTATGACGAGATTAAGGAGAAGGGATACTCTCTTTCCGCTGGCCAGTATTTCGACATCAAGATCGACTATGTAGATATTACCGAGGAGGAGTTCAATCAGCGTATGAATAACTATAAGCAAACGCTCACGGAGCAGTTTGCCGAGAGTCATCGCCTTGAAGAGGAGATAATGGCTCAATTTGAAGCTTTGAAATTTAATGAGTAACTATGGAGTGCTGGATTCAATGGGCGACACTTGTAAGTCCGATAATTAGCGTTGTGGCAATTATCGTGGCTTTGTGCGTGGCTCGCAGTTCATCCAAAGACGCACAAAAGCAAATCGCTGCTATTCATAATTTGCTCGATGTTTTCGTTGCTGCCAACAACCTCGATATTGTTGAGGCGCAGCGCAAATACCAGCGACAACTTGCCGAGTTGGATAGTCAGATTGAAGATGCACAGTTCGATGTGGATACAGTCTATCCGTTTGTTGGAGGATCTCGAATTGATAAGATTGTGGCGGCTCAGGAGAAAATAGAGCAAATAGAGTATCTCGACCAACTATTAGCCAAGCGTAAGGAATTGATGGTAAATTTAGCTCTGATCGATGATTATATTAAAAAGGCAACCAAGAAGTAAATGAAACTTAAGAAATATAAATTAGGAGAACTCATTGATGTGACACGAGGTGCAAGTCTAAGTGGCGAATTCTATGCTACTGAGGGGGTGTATGTGCGCCTCACTTGTGGCAATTTTGATTACCGCAATAACTGCTTCAAGGAGAATAAATCCAAGGATAACATATATTATGTAGGAAACTTCCGTGAGGAGTTCCTTATGGAGGAGGGTGATATTATAACACCATTGACAGAACAAGCCATTGGATTGCTAGGCTCTACTGCTTTTATCCCAGAGGGAGGCAAATACATTCAGAGCCAGGATGTCGCAAAGATTATCTGTAATGAGGAACTGCTCGATAAGAAATTTGCCTTTTATCTTATCTCTTCTTCGCTTGTTAAGCAACAGTTAAGTGCTGCTGCTCAACAAACAAAGATTCGTCATACTTCGCCCGATAAAATTAAAGACTGCGTAGTATGGATACCCGAATTAGCAGAGCAAAAACGTATCGGACAGTTATTGTATTCTCTTGACCAGAAAATAGCTATCAATCGTCAGATAAATGATAATTTACCGACACCTGACCATTCATCAGTAACGGAAGCAACTCATCTCGCTGCTTAGTGAGTGCTGCTATCTCTTGATTATTCTGCACCATAGCCAATCTAAAAACATTTGCTTTTCTATTGTATTCCAACAATGTGTCTTCTTGGGGCATGGTACATATTGTTTTACATAGTTCAACAGGACTTAAATTGGCTTGTGCCGCACCATTGGCAAGGTTATCTACCACCATTCTCATAGGCTGGCTATTAAGCAGATTGTACAAGTACTCCAGATACAATGAATTACAGCTTAATAAACCGACACGCTGATTTAGCAATAAATTCTCCTCGCAGACAACACAAAGTCTACCACAATTACCAGTTAGAGAAATAAGTCGGTCTCCAATTTTGAGGGCGATGTATTCTTTTGCGCGGGATGGTATCTCTTCAACAAAATCACACCCAGATGTGACCAACTCGCCATCTTGTACATTCTTTATCGTGATAACTTTATAACGACCTATTGTTTGATATGTTTCTGATTTAAATGGGAATCCAGATTTAATTTCCAACCAAGTATTTAAAGCATCGGCATCCCAGCCTTCTGGTATCTCACGCTTTAACTTCTCATTCCAGACCATCTTACCGCCGCTTGATTTGTAAGGTTTGCCCTCATCATTTGGGAAGTCAAACTGTATAAACCAATAGTCGTAGATCTGCTTTGCCATCGCCTCTAAATTATCATTTATCGCACGATTAAGGGCAATTTTTTGATCAATAGAAGAAAAGATATTACCAATTCGTATCTGCTCCTCCAAAGGGATGAGGGGAACAGGAAAATCGTTTAATGCATCAACAGATAAAGCATATCTTTGCCCACTTCCTGATGCATTATTGGCAAAATATTTTCGTGCATAATCGGTATGCAACAATGCATTGAGATACTTTCCATTAAGTTTCTCGGGATTAGGTGTTATGAGTGCATTGTGATAGCCTAATATGACATTGTCAAAATCATCTGCGATATATGTAGCGATGCCAATATCAAATCGTGTCTCGCTATCTTTGGTAATAGCAACTTGACCTTTTTTGAGTTTGAATCGTTCAATTTCATTTGGACGAGCTGTAGCCTCCATAAAGTTATTTCCCATTTCAGATGTAATAGCCCAATTATAGTATACATCTACGAAATTGCACAACCTTACAGGAGATTCACCTTCCTTATGTTTTTTGTCCACACCGCTAATTTCTACTGTGGCAATATCTCTTAACTTATATTTTCTATGCTCCATACCCAATGCATATATGCATAACATTAGCAAAGATAGGAAATATTAAGCGATCTGCCAAAATTATACGATAAATGATAATTTACCGACACCTGACCGTTCATCAGCAGAGGCAGCAATTCGTCTCGTTGCTTAGTTAGCGCAGCAATTTCCAACTCGTTTTTTATCACGCAATCTATTATTGCATCTATCGCTTTACTATATTTAACATCAAGTTGGTTGCAAGGCCTTAATACTTTATATGTTTTGGCTGACTCCCAGCTTAAAACGGGCTGCTCAGATCCATACGAATTTCTCGTGGCATACTCAATAAACACATCATCATTTACCAATTGGTACGAATAACCCAACAAATCTTTGTTTTTTGGCTTCAAAATAATGACCGTATCTCTTGTTATTCCATCGAAAGCAGCAATACATACCTTGTGAAAATAAACTCTTCTATTTGAAAGAAGAATGTTTTTTTTATGGAATGCACATAGACCGCTAAGCGCATTCTCTACGGGCGCACATTCATTAAAACTCATTCTTCTTCTTGGTATCACTTCTATAGGAGCATACTTTGTATCTGTATTTACAGTTTGCGCAGACACTCTTTCCGTATAAGTACACAAATAGCTAGATAAATTGCACACCTCCCAACCCACTGGTATTTCGCGCTTCAACTTATCATTCCAGACCATCTTACCGCCGCTTGATTTGTAAGGTTTGCCCTCATCATTTGGGAAGTCAAACTGTATAAACCAATAGTCGTAGATCTGCTTTGCCATCGCCTCTAAATTATCATTTATCGAAGAGTTATATGCGCCAATTCGTATATTCTTACTATCATAGTCTAAAAAACACTATGAAACAGAAGTTTATACACTCGGTACTACAAGAACTTTCCAAAGTCTTAGACTCGCAACAACTTGATTTTGTTGAAAATACATTAGAACAGAAGTTGCTTGATTTAGATGTTATTGAGCAAGTAACAAATGAAGAGCTCGTCAGTCAAGAGAATGAAGAATTACTCACTGCTTTTCTCTCGGCAAAAAAAATCGAGGGTTGCTCAGCAAAGACAATCAAATATTACAAATCAACCCTCAATCACCTATTTGACGAAATAGGCAAAACTACCGCTGAGATTACGACCAATGATATTCGCTCATATTTAGCATACTATCAAGAGCAAAAACAATCGAGCAAGGTTACCATTGATAATATGAGGCGTATATTTTCCAGCTTTTTCTCGTGGTTGGAGGACGAGGACTACATCGTTAAAAGTCCTGTAAGACGCATACACAAGGTTCGCACAGACACTCTGGTTAAAGAGGTTATCAATGATGAATGTATGGAGTTATTAAGGGATAATTGCACAGAGATTAGAGATCTGGCAATGATTGATTTATTAGCCTCGACGGGAATGCGTGTTGGAGAGTTGGTGCAGATGAATATTGATGATGTAGATTTCCAAGAAAGACAGTGCAAAGTCTTTGGCAAAGGAAATAAAGAGCGAGAGGTATATTTCAATGCGCGAGCTAAAATCCATTTACAACAATACATTTCACAACGAGAGGATGATAACCCTGCACTCTTTGTCTCATTCTCGTCACCACATAAGAGGTTGTCGATTAGCGGTGTTGAGGTAAGGCTGCGAACATTAGGAAGGCGTATTAATCTACCAAAGATTCATCCTCACAAATTTAGGAGAACACTTGCAACTATGGCGATTGACAAGGGTATGCCAATCGAGCAAGTCCAAAGACTTCTTGGTCATGTGAAAATCGATACAACACTCCACTACGCAATGGTAAATCAAAACAATGTTAAGATTGCACATAGAAGATATATTGGGTAAGAGATTGATTTATATTCAACGAATATAAGGTAATGATTAAATAGTGTTAAGTTAAAAAAGAGCATCATTTGTCCAACGGTTACAAAATTTATTTGTAAGCCTCGGATAAATGGTCAAGATAGATTAGTATTTGGGAATAGCTATCATTTGTCCGAAGCAATTAGAAAAATTCTAATACCCTCGGACAAATGTTCAAATTCTTCCGCAATAGGAGTCCAAAAACCAGCCAAGGCCCCCTGGCAGGTTTTTAGGAATTGAAAATTGAGAATGGAGAATAGGAAATCAAGTTTTCTTCATTTCTCCTTAATAACGAGCGCCTTACATTCGCCACAGGGGCGAACATATCATAGGATTCGGGTGCTCGGGCGGTTATACGGAATTACTTTTTTGCCGCTTGGCAGGTGCAGCGCGGATGCGCTGCAACATTGACGTTGGTTTTGTTATTTTGTCAACTGATGTAACAGATGAAACTGGTACGCACTTCTCGAACAGGAGTGAGGGCTTCGCTATCGTCTGTGCTTGTGCTTGCCTTTCCGTCCGGAGGGTTGGTTATCGTTTTCGTTATCGTACACGCTTGCGTGTCTTACTTTCCAAAGTTGCCTGCCGTGGGGCGGTAGTATCCTGAGGCGCGGGGCACGGGCTCCAGCTCGCCGAGGGCGACGTACTCTCTAATCTTGCGATACGAGGTGCTCATGGCGTAATGACTGATGCGGGCAAACTCGCGGGTGCTGATGTCGTCGTGTGTTTCGAAGTATTCGTACAGGGCATCGGCAAGCTCGGGGGCGGCGAGGGGTTGGCGCACCTTGCCGTCGACGCGGAACTTGACATCGGCAAGGCGGTCGAGCAGGTGCTTGTCGGGACGGAAGCGGATGGCGCTGATGCGTACGTCCTTGCCCGTGGGAGCTGTGGGGCCGGTGTGGCTGCTGAGCTCCATGGTGAGCGTGCCCAGCCCGTCGAGGTGTACGCGGTGGCCGTGGCTGAGGGCATCGGTAATCTGCTGGCGCAGGGCATCCCACACGAGCTTCACGTCGGTGTCGGTGGCTGTGGTGGCGTCATTGATGTCGATGGCCATACGCTCGATGTCTACCCTCTGTGGGTAGGCAACGGAGATGGCGACACCTTGGGTGTTGGTGTCCTTACCGCAAAGGAGCTGGCGGCTGTTGAGCTTGCAGGTGACTACGGGTGTGTAGCTGGTGTGGGTGTGTACGTGCTTTGATTTCTTGGTTTTCATAGGTCTGTTTTTTCTGTTTCATAGGTTCCTCTGCTGACTACCTTCGCGAAGATAGTGTAGTACCTTCGCGGAGGTAGCGGACTATCATCGCGAAGATAGTGGTTTATCTTCGCGAAGGTAGCGAAAAAATGAAACCTTAGAACAAAGGTAATCTATAGTTCTGAATTATGCAAACGAACCGTCTATTTTATTTGTAACTATGCTGATTGATAGGGTATTGACTTGGGCATTTTGAGGTTGTAACTTCGCGGAAGAAAACCGAGTTTTCAATGATAACGAAAACGATGACTAAATATGGAATTAATGATAATATATCGCGTAGCGTATCAATTGCAGAATAAACGGTATCTCGAGTATCGTAACTTCGCGGTATGAATTAACGATGACGATAACAATATAATAGAATAATGAAGAAGTTATTTATGAAAGCATTCGAATGGTTGCGAAGAAAAGTAACAGCCATAAAAACGATGAACGGTGAACGTTTAACGAAGAAAGAGGTAGTCGAAACTGATTCTCTCAACGCTCATCCCTCAGCTCTCAACTCGCCCAACGAGACGCTACTGGTGAGGGCAGAGCGCTACTTATGGGAGCGGTATGAGTTTCGGTACAATGTGTTGGCGAAATGCTATGAATATAGGGAGGCCTCCGCGATGTCTGTAAGCTCCCTCTCTTCTGGAGAGGGCGGGGGGAGAGGCCGCCATTTTCGTCCTTTGGACGATGAACAGAAGCGGTACCTGCTGATGCAGCTGCAGCATGCGGGCATCAATGTGCCGTATGTGAGCCACATACAAGCGATAGTGGACTGTGGGCGGGCTCAGCGCTTCAACCCCGTGGTGGACTACCTCACCCACTTGCCCGAGTGGGACGGCGAGGACCATGTAGGCCGCCTCATGCGCCGCGTGACGAGCGATGAGTTTGCGCTTACGCTGCTACGGCGCTGGATGGTGGCGGTGGTGGCGCAGGCTCTGGGGCGCATGGGGCGGTATGGCAACTGCCTGTGTCCGCTGCTCATCAGCGAGCGGCAGGGATGGGGCAAGAGCCAGTTTACCAAACTGCTGATGCCGCCCGAGCTGATGGTGCACTATACCGACACCTTTAACCTGACGCAGGAGGAGCAGTGCCTGCGCAAGATGGCGCAGCACCTGCTGGTGAACCTCGACGAGTTTGACCGCCACTCGGCCACGGGCCACGCCACGCTGAAGGGGTTGCTGCAGCTGGCAGAGATCAAGGTGAAGCGCCCTCACCGTGCACAGTTCGAGGAGATGGCGCGGCTGGCCTCGTTCATCGGCACCAGCAACCGCCGCATGCTGCTGCGCGACCGCACGGGTAGCCGTCGCTACATCTGCGTGGAGCTAGCAGCGCCCATCGATGTGGACACGCCCGTCGACCATGCACAGCTCTATGCCCAGGCCCTGCACCTGCTCGACGGGGGCATGCGCTACTGGCTCAACGAGGAGGAGACGCTGCGCCTGGAGGAGCACAACGCACCCTACAAGACGGAGCATGGCCCCGAGGAACTGCTGACGCAGCACTTCGCCCCGGTGGAGAAGAAGAAGCACTACGACGATGATGAGCTGTGGACCTCGGTGGCGGTATACGACTACCTGCATCGCATAGACCCACTGCTGATGCGGAGCGTGGAGCGCACCACCTTCGGCATGTACGTCCGCCGCATGGGATTCGAGCAGGTGCGTCGGGAGAATAAGAGGTATTTTGCGCTACGCGCAAATTGACAAATGACAAGTGACAATTGTTCAATTTTCAATTCGAAAAACTGCCAGGCGGCAAAAATGTAATTGCATAGGGCACGATGGATGATTTTTCACAGTGCACTTTTGTACGGAAAGAAGGTTGTAAGGTATTGATAATTAATAATGAATGGTCTTTGTTGATACCAACACATCTTCTATCAGAAAGTAAAACCTGCCAGGGGTGCCTGGCAGGTTTGTTTCGGTATTGCATGAATGTCATTTTATATATCCTGAACAGAATTTATTGCCGCAAACAACGAAAAAGGTTGTAGGCGTACAACCATATTGAAAACATTCTGTATATTTGCACCTTGTGATACTCGATACTGAAGCTATGAAGTCTGAGAAGTGGCATCTATACCTGACGGCTGCATTGATATGGGGTGTACCGGGCGGCATCATCACGACGAAAGGGGTGGGGGCATACGCTCAGCTGCACGCTCGCGAATGGTGGCTGTTTGCTATCACGCTCATCGTGCTTGCTGCATTTTACCTGATGTTTCGTAGGGTGGTGGCGAAGTATTCAGCCCATATCGAAGGGCTCGCCGCACCTTATCCGATATGGAAAACTTTCCCTTTGACCGGCTGGCTGCTTATGTTGTTTATGATGAGCCTTGGCATGAGTCTGCGACATATCCAAGGCATCCCCACCGAGTTCTTCGCCTCCTTCTATTCTGGCCTAGGCCCCATGTTGTTGCTCTCGGCCGTGCGATTCCTAAGAAGAATAAATGCCAACGGGAGCAAACATGGAGATGCTGGTTGACGAGGTCGAACGATTAACGTTTAACGGTGAACGATTAACGGTGAACGGGATGGGCTATGAGCAATGAGCTAATAGCCAAGAGCCTAAACACCAGAATTTACGGGGCGGCGCATCGCAAAGAGTTTGAGACCTC
This sequence comes from Bacteroidaceae bacterium, assembly GCA_017555875.1. Classification (GTDB taxonomy): domain Bacteria; phylum Bacteroidota; class Bacteroidia; order Bacteroidales; family Bacteroidaceae; genus UBA1189. The sequence continues at coordinate 2,658 of JAFZFN010000015.1, read as the reverse complement.
CCATTTGGCTCTCTGTCTGTCCTGTGAGCTGGAAGGCGAAGTGCTGATACAAGGCTACATTTTTCGCTTCCAGCGTCTCGAGATAGCAACTCTCGCCCGAAGCATCGAGATGATTCAGCAGGGCCGTGATCAGCGGTTTGCCATAGTGCTGTCCCTGCTTGTCGAGGCGCGTGGCAAAGGCCATCAGATAGCCATCGTCGGCGGCTCTGTAGCGCTTGCCTACTTGCTCTATCTCGATATTGAATCGCGTCAACCGGATGATTCTTCTGAGGCCGAACTTGAGAAACATCTTCATTCCACCCGCTTTCACATAATCGAGTAGGCTGGGGTCCTTGCTATGGGGAGGGATATAGGCCAGTACGGAGTTGGCCTCCTTGCTATCGGCGATGCAGATGGCATTGTCGGGGAGGAGTGCAAGTGAGACCTCCCAAAACAGACGCATCAGGTCGTGGTCGTATGTGCCGTAGCAAACGTGCTCAAACATGCTGTACCCCCTGAAACCATCGGCAAGCGTGGCGGCAAAATGCTGAAGGTCATCGGGCTGCATCACGTAGCAATCCTTAAATGCAGATGTAGAATGGATGTTCATTGAATTATTCTTCCTGCAAAAGTAGTAAACTTCGGCTGAAGTACAAAGATTCGAGAGGGTGAAACAACTTTTACATCATATTTCTATGCTGAAATATTCTGCCGAAAGAAAGAAATGAGTAGCTTTGCATTGTAAATTACACCGATTAGGTTGATGATATAATAGATAATTATGTTAGCATACACCTACATAGAAAAAGGAAAGTTTGCCCTGGTAGAGAAGCCAAGGCCCGTACTCATTGACCCCACCGACGCCATCGTGCGTGTGACGATGGGCAGTATCTGCACCAGCGACCTGCATATCAAGCACGGTAGCGTGCCTCGCGCCGTGCCGGGCATCACCGTAGGGCACGAGATGGTGGGCGTGGTAGAGGAGGTAGGCGCGGAGGTTACCCATGTAAAGCCGGGCGATAGAGTGACGGTGAATGTGGAGACCTTTTGCGGAAAGTGCTTCTTCTGTAAGAATGGCTATGTGAACAATTGCACCGACCCGAATGGCGGCTGGGCACTCGGATGCCGTATAGATGGCGGACAGACGGAATATGTGCGGGTGCCGCTCGCCAGTCAGGGCTTGAACCGCATCCCCGATAGCGTCACCGATGAACAAGCCTTGTTGGTGGGCGATGTATTGGCTACCGGCTTTTGGGCGGCTCGCATTTCCGAGATAACTGAAGATGATACCGTCCTAATCATAGGAGCGGGGCCTACTGGTATATGTACCTTGCTTTGCGTAATGTTGAAGCAACCTAAACGCATTATCGTATGCGAAAAGTCAGAAGAAAGACGTCGCTTCGTTCGTGAGCATTACCCCGATGTATTACTCACCACTCCCGAAGAATGCAAGGACTTTGTTCTGAAGAATAGCGAACATGGTGGATCCGACCGAGTCCTTGAAGTAGCCGGAGCCGATGATACTTTCCGCCTCGCTTGGGAGTGTGCACGTCCGAATGCAATTGTAACGGTGGTTGCCCTTTATGACCAACCGCAGATTCTTCCTTTACCCGATATGTATGGCAAGAACCTTACCTTCAAGACTGGTGGCGTGGATGGATGCGATTGCGAGGAAGTCCTTCGCCTGATTGAGCAAGGCAAGATTGACACCACGCCGCTCATCACCCATCGCTTCCCATTGAGCGAGATTGAGGAGGCCTACCGCATCTTTGAGCACAAGTTGGATGGGGTAATCAAGGTGGCGATAATTTAAATTGAAGAAACCATGCAACCACCAAAAATAGATAACTCCACCCGAGAAGAGCGCCAGGCCTATGTCATCAAAGCCTGGCGATGCCTGCACGATTGTGAGGCGTGTGGCAAGTGCCGCATCCTAAAAGGACGGGATGCGGAAACGCTCTATGCCGACTACATCGAAGGCAAGCGAAGTTATATGGATATTACTTTGGAAATTAGAAACAGGAGCTACTAATGGTGGCCCCTGTTTGTTCTATTAATAGCTTTATCATTACTTGCCGATGCAACACATTTACACTATTGATTGTAAGCGCCTTAGTCTTTTAATCGGTACAACTCGCATTTTTACAATGACACGGAAAATACTCACAAATTCACCGTGCTGATAATCAGCGATTTCGATATACGTGTTGTACCGCGCTTTTCAAGCTCATTTTCAAGTTTCGGTAGAAACCAAATTGAAGTGATTCTTATTCAGCCTCTTACCGCATTTGCGTTCCAAATGATTTCTTATGCAAAGTTACAATTTTTCTTGCGTATTATTGCTAATCATTGCTAACTAAATAACTTTATTTATCACTTCTTTGGAAGCGATGCAAGCGTTCCTGGTACGATTGTTTGTACATGCGTTTAACTTTCTCTTCCAAAAATGAGTTCTCAATTAGTTCGTAAACCTTTGGCTGCTCCGTTGCAAACAGTTCAATAATCGCATTCAGCTTTTTAGGCAGAACGCCTATGCGTGTTCCAAAAGTAATGAAGTCGTCTTTGCATGGGTGTAATGTTCTCGAATATACATCCGAGTATTCTGACTCAGGAATCAGTCCGTCTTGCAATGCAAAGTCCCCGTCATTGACATGTATGGCGGTGTTCATCAAATCGTAT
>JAFZFN010000004.1 GCA_017555875.1 Bacteroidaceae bacterium | reverse complement strand
GCAGGATCGGTGTTGGGGTTGTAAGTACCGATCTTTTCAATAAATTTTCCATCACGTGGAGCTCTTGCATCAGCAATTACGATAGAGTAGAACGCATAGTCCTTGTGACCTCTTCTCTGCAATCTGATTTTTGTTGCCATTCTTTTAAGTTTTAATTAGTTAATGATTTGAATATGCTAATATCCCGTATTAGCGGCTGCAAAGGTAGTGTAAATTCTGCAAACCGACAAACATATTTGCTTTTTTGTGCGGTCGGGGGCATTTTATCTGTTTGTTACTCGTGCTGGGAGTTACCTTTAAGTGGCAAATTGCTATGTTGACAGTGCTTTTGTGGTATTTATGTTATGGAAATTCAAGTTTAATATGATATTATACCTATTTATATTAAAAAAACGTTAACTTTGCAGCGCAATGCATAAAATACATGAAATGAAGATGAAGGATATATTGCGTAATGCGGCATGTGCAGTGTTTGCGCTTGCCGTGTTGGTGGGATGTATTCCCGACCCTGTGTTGGAGCCCGATTTCTCTGTCGACGATATTTATGGCAAGTGGTGCTCGGGAACGGTATACTATAGGTATGACTATGGCTATCAAGGTGTCACCTGGGATACGGCCGATGATATGTCTGAGTATGATGGTCAGCTCTTTACTTGGGAAATCGTAGGTTATGACATGACCCACATTCATATCATGGAGATGGGAGCTAGTGTCCCCAAGACCTATGTTATCGACGAACTGACTCCCTCGGTGCTGCGCTATCACGATGCGTATGGTAAATCTTATCTGTTCTATAAAGTAGGCTATTGATATGAAGCGAGGTTTGAAGATAGGATTGGTAGCTGCTGGTTCGCTAGTGGCGTTTGTGGCTGTAGTGGTGTGTCTGGCGCTCTGGCTGGTGTTCACGCCGGCTCGTCTGACTGGCATCGTAAACAAGGCAGCCGATAAGTATCTTGATTGCGAGATGTCGGTCGGTGAGATTGACTTGACCGTTTTCAGTACGTTTCCCAATGTGTCGTTGCAACTGTCTGATGTGGTCCTTGTCAATCCCGTAGACAGCATAGCGAGTGATACGGTGGCCGAGATCAGACATTGCCAGGCGACGTTGGACGTAAAGGCTTTGCTCAATGAGCAGACGGTGATGCTACGCAGCTTGCAGCTGAATGGTGGATGGGCAAACCTCTACACCACCGCTGAAGGCACAGCCAACTATATGATATTCCCCACAGACACTACAGTTGTGGAGGAGTTGCCCGATACCACAACCTTCGTTATTCCTGACATCGATATCAAGGAGATTGATGTGCGCGACATGCGTGTGGATTACTACGATGCTATGGCAGGCCAGAAGGCTGTCATCGAAGGTCTGTCAATGCATGTCAATGGCTCTTTGTTAGGCGAGCAGTTGCAGGCTGCTATGAAAGCCTCGTTGCGTAACATCTCTGTAACCCTTGAGGGGGACGATGCGATGAGTGCATCGATGGAACGTGTGAAGCTCGACATGAAGGGATCAATGAAGAACTGCGACGCCAAGGCAGATGTGAACCTCTCTGTCGGACTCATCGATGCTAATATGGCCGACATGGTGGCGCATGTAGAACAGATTGAGTGGACTCTTCGTGGTCGTGGGCAGGACGGTAAGTGGAATGCTGCAACCGAGCTGACCACCCAGCCTATCGCTGCATCCATGGGAGGTGATTCGCCCATGAGCGCCGCTCTTCCTCGTGTCCAGTTTAAGGCTGATGCGTTATGGGATGGTAACGATATCCAAGTGGCTCCTTCGCTCGTAGCGCCTGACTTGACTGTGGCGCTCGGTAATGAGCAGATGCTCGATAAGGCTGACATACAACTCCGTGCAACATTGCTTACCGATACGCTGTTGAGTCGTGTCGAACTCGCCCAAGGATTGTTGGCGCTGAACGAACATGAGATAAACCTCAAGGGTGGGGTAGAGATGCCCGACACCTCGACCATCAAGGGTAATGTGAGCTTCGCGACCAACCGTTGCGACATCACTCGTCTGTTGGCATTGGTTCCTCCAAGCTATCGCCACCTGCTCGAAGGCATTGATATCCGTGGTCACGCAGTTCTCAAAGGTACTGGATATGCTTCATTGACAGGTGATGAGCTGAAGATTGGTGATGTTGATGCCACGCTCGCAGTGCATGGTATCGACCTGCTCTACAATGACAGCATCGCACTGCAGACTCCGCGCACTAATATAAATATGGTGTATAATGGCAAGAGAGACCATGTCTCAGGTCGCTTGTCTTCCGATGCTTTACACGTCGAGATGGAGGGACTAGCCGATGCACAGCTCCGTGATGTGGAGGGTACCTTCACGATGAAGCAAGCTATGCGCATGGTTGATGGATATATCGATGCCAAGGCCACTCTTTCTATGGCAGAGCTTTCGGCCGCTATGGATACACTCGGGCTCTACACGCAAGAGGCTACGATGGATATCACGCTGGATGCCGACAAGAATAGTCAGATGCACTTTGATGCTGCTCTCCGTCTTGACACACTGAATGCAGCTATGGGCTCGCTATTGGCGGCTTCGACTCGCAACCTCAGCGTCGAGGCCCATGCGGCATACGATGAGACAGGTGATAACATCCTCTCACAATGGGATCCCAAGCTGGCCGTCGATGTCGTTGCTGGTGATGTGGCATCTCCCATGCTCACAGTGCCTGTGGCCATACCTCACATCCAATTTGACTATGCCGATGGACGCTTCACCATCAATGATAGCCGCATCCTGTTGGGCAACTCCGACTTCGGCCTCCGTGGTGATGTGCACAGTATCGACTCCTTTATTAATAAGACGGGACTATTGCGAGCCGACCTTGACTTCTGGTCCGACTTTACCGATGTGACTCAGATCATGGATCTTGTGAGTGGATTGGGTACGTCAGAAACACCTGAAGAAGAGGCTGAAGAGAATACAGCAGCTGCCGCAGAGTCGTCAGCAACAGCAGAAGACGAGCCCTTCATGGTGCCTATGGGAGTGGACGTACGACTCAATACGGATATCCGTACTGTCAACGTCAACGGATTCAAGTTCGACGATATCGGCGGACATGTGACCGTCAAAGATGGTGTATTGGTGCTCGAAGAGATGGGTTTCACCTCCGATGCAGCCCGCATGCAGCTGACGGCTATGTATAAGTCGCCGCGTAAAAAACATTTGTTCGTAGGCTTCGACTTCCATCTGTTGGATATTGAGATTGACGAACTCATCCGTATGGTTCCCGACGTTGATAGCATCATCCCGATGCTGAGCGCTTTCGACGGTGAGGCAGAGTTCCACTTGGCTGGCGAGACCTACCTGAAGTCCAACTATGACCTCAAGCTCTCAACCCTGCGTGCAGCAGCGGCTATCGAAGGTAAAGACTTGGTTGTGATGGACAATGAGACCTTCTCACAGATATCCAAATACCTGATGTTCGAGAAGGGAACAAGAAATGTGGTGGATAGCATCAGTGTCGAACTCACCGTGTTCAAGGATGAGGTAGACCTCTATCCCTTCCTCGTGTCGATGGACGACTACCAGGCAGTGATAGGCGGTCGTCATAACATCAACGAGAACCTTGATTTCAACTACCACATCTCGCTGACCTCGCCCTTGCGTCTGGGTCTCGACATTGGTGGCACGCTCGACGATATGCGCTTCAAGCTGGTAGGATGCAAATACGCGCAGATGTACAATCCTGAGAAACAGAACGCTGTGCAAGCACGCACCCTTCTGTTGAAGAAGATAATCAGTGATTCGCTCAAGGATAATGTAAAGCCTCAAGAGAAAAGATAAAATGATTGTAAAATAATATATGTTCTTATGAATAAGTTTACGATAAGGAAATTCGCATCGTTGCTGGTCTGCTTGACCATCGCGACAACAACACTTCATGCTCAAGGTAAGATGCCGGCATGGGTGAAGAAGACACCGACTCCGAAGGACGCTTATATCGGTATAGCAACTGCTATCAAGCCGACTCCGATGGACACCATCCCCTTCAATCCCAACTACAAGGAGGATACTCGTCGTTCGGCACTCTGGAAGGTGGCCAATCAGCTCCCTTGGCAGATTGACCAGCAACGTTCGCTATGTGCCGTACTCGCCATGAAGGGACAGTACAAGGCTTCGTTGAACGAAGTCCTCTTCGCCGAGATCCTGCGTTCACCACTCTTCTCTACATGTCAGGAGTGGGAGAGCGATACCGAGTATTGGTGCTACTACTCCGTGAAGATGTCCGATGCTCAAGACTTTGTGGACCAATTGATTGCAACCACCAAGTCTACGGGTGAGCGTCTCTATGCCGAGGCTCAAAGCCTTCAGCAGCAGGGTTATCTCTACAAGGCTGCACAGAAGTACATCGAGACTCTGGATTCGCTCCATCCTGCCATCTTCCGATTCCTTCCCGTGGCCAACGATACAGGCTTCGTGGATTTGGGTTGCATGGTGTATGAGAGCTACCTCAATGTATATAAAGGGTTGACGATGACCACCGAGGTGAATGCCTTCCCTGCGGTGTATGGCGAAGATGTACCTGGTGCCTATGCTGTCACGGTGACTCAGAATGGTGTCCCTGTGCGCAATTTGGGTATTATCCCCGAGTTTGAGGGTGTCATAAGTGCCGACCCCACGACCGATGACCAGGGACGATGCTTGTTCTCCATTGACAACATCTCTTCCAAGTCGCCCAACCAGATTATTAGTTTCACGATCGATACCGACTATCTGCTCGAGTTGCCCTCTGCCTATGGCTATCAGGCCTTGGCTGGATACAACCTCTTCCCCTCGCTCAAGATTCCCGTCAATCTGTACAATCCTAAGGCTTATACCAAACTCGATGTAGCGCCTCAGGACTCATTGTTGCGTAAGAGCCTCGAGAGCATCTGGACAAACAATCGTAACGATATCCTCTTTACAGAGCGTTACGATTCGGCCGATGTGGTAGTTGAGTATACGGTAGATATCCAAAAGGAGAAGGCTATCGATACGGAGAAGTATCATTTCGTGCTTTATAACGCAAATCTGGACATCAAGGTTAAAGGTATCGTAGATGATGTCGTGCTCACCGATTATGTCATCAGTGACTTCAAGATTATGTTGCCAGCTACGCGTACCGAAGCTCAAGTGCGCCAGTCTACACTGCGCGAGATGATCCGTCAGATCAATCGCGAATTCCCCGAGAAGGTAAAAGAGTTTAAGTTTGACAAACGTGAAATAGTATGGCGTTCAGTATTTTCAGCAAGTGTCGAGAGATGAGACTGATATGGCTTCTTCTCACGTTTGCAATAGCCACCCCGATGACGGCTCAGGTGACCCGCAAGAAGATGCTCATATCGTTTCATAAGGCCACGACATACAACAATGCAGGCAACCCCGACAAAGCCATTGCTACGTTGAAGGAGATTGCCGAACTGGCTCCGATGTATCCCGATACCTATCTGCGTATGGCCGAAATCTACGACCAGGCAGGCAACAAGGAGTCGGCAGTCGTGATGTATCGCAAGTACATCAATCTCGAGATGGACGATGCCAAGATCGTAGAGCCTAGTGCTCGCCTCAAGGCTTTGGAGTCAGAGCTGGGCATGTCTCACTATGAGGACACCGAGGCAGAGATGGCACTCCAATTGTTTGGCGCCACCTCTCAAGCTGCGACACCCGCTCCCAAGCAACCTTCGGCTCCTCAGACCCCGTCGCAACCTGCTTCGCAAGGTGGCGGATTGCAACTTTTTGGCGATGAGCCCGTGAGTACACAGACATCCACAAGTTCACAGACAACTCAGGGTAGTGTCGCCTCCAGTCAGTCGTCAGCTTCTCGTGCTCAGTCCACAGCTGCTCAGGGGCAGTCGTCAGCGGGTGGTACCCTAGACCTCTTTAGCCTGTCTGCGATACTTGAGAGCAGTGAGGCAGAACCCGAATCCGAACCAGAGGCAGAGCAACCAGTCGAGACACCCGTGACTCACGCTGCTGAGCCCGAGTCGGCCGAGGAACCCCTTCAGGCCCCTATCGATATGAACGATGACATGGCTCAGCTCGATGTGGTGGCCACGGAATCGACCGTCGACACCGTCGTGCTCGACGAAGCATTCTTGTCACAGGTCTACATTCAGCCCGTGGCCCCTGCCGCTGAGGCTGGAGCTACACAGGCCACACAAGCTTCCGCAGGTGATTGCGGCGCTCCGCTATTGATCTACAACAAACGCGCTAGACTGGATGAGTACAATATCTCTCGCTCTGCAAAGACTGGTGCAGCACCTCTTACTATAGCTTCAGCAGACCTCGCTTCCATCTTGCCTGGCAAGTGGGTGTCGTCGGAGTGTAAGTCCAATGGGCACGAGACATGGATCTTCAATATCTCTCAAGCGGGAAACATGTGGTATGTATCGCTCGACGATTGCTCGGGTATCTATATGAAGGATGACACTGACGTGATGACAGCCTCATGGAATGCCGTGAAGAGCCTCTGGAGCTACGACCATGCCATCAGCAACCAGATCAAGGACCTCCGTGCCAAGACCGTGAATGCTCGCATACAGAATGACTTTATCTCCTACACGTTCATGACCGAGCACCAGCAGAAGCCACACAAGAATGCCTACACATGGGGACGCAACATCCTCGAGGGCATCACCGAATTTATCCCCTTCGGAGCAGTGGTGTCTCAGTTGGGCAACACAGTCATCAACTACGTGGCAGAGAAGGACCAACAGAAGACCTATACCACGACACTGGAGTTTCACGTCAAGGTAGTCACCGCCAATGTCTTGCGTTGCGAATATGTGATGAGTGAGAAGGAGCGTTCCGTTGAGGGCGAGAAGGAAATCTATAAGAAGAACAACGTCTGCTTCCTCTACAAAGCCGATGAGTTCTACGATGGCTTCGACTATGTTTCCGACAATACCTCCAATTTCCTTCATAAGAAGCTCTACACCTTGCTCAAGGCCGATGTGGAGAAGGACCCCAACAAGCTCTACCCCTTGGCCTACATGTACTACTACGGAGCTGGCACCTCCAAGTCTACAGTCAAAGCCCTGTTGCACATGAAGGAACTTTCCGACAAGTCCAGTTGTGATCGTGCCAAGGCATGGCTTGTCCCCGTCTGCTACAACATGTCGTTGGATGAGAAGAACTCCTACCGTGTCGTACGCAAGTACTATCGCAGCCTGTCGCAGTCGGCCTTGAGCGAACTGTTGCTCAAGGATTATCCCTATGCCTATAGCCTGCAGGCCGACATCAACATCAGCGAAGAGTCACATCTTGATCAAGTGGTGCCCCTCTACAAGAAGGCTGCTTCGCTGGGTGACGTATATGCACTATATAAGTTAGGTGTAATCTATACGGGCGGACAGATCGAAGATGCAGATGCGCAGAAAGCGCTGCATTACCTTGCGCAAGCCGCTGAGCAGGGCTACGCAGATGCCTATCTGCAGATGGCACTGATCTACAAGCGTGGTCGCATCGTGACAAAGGATTACGACAAGTATGTCTCTTACCTCTTCGATGCTGTCGATGCAGGTTCTGTCGAGGCGCTTCGCGAACTCAGTGATGCTTACTTCCTTGGCATGGGTGTCAACGTCGACTTCTACGAGGGCAATCGCCTCAAGCGTTGCTACATGCAGGCCAATGCCGAGGAGTGGAAAGAGGTATTGAATGTTTATGGATATAATACAAAGTTATAATATATGAAGATCGTAAAAGGAATTAAGCGTTACGTCGCAGCAGTGCTTTTGCTGCTGGCCGTTGCTCCTAAGGCTTGGAGCATCGATACCCCGCGACACATTGAGCGCATCGTAGAGCAGCTGCCCTGCACACTTCCTCAGGGGGGCACCTTCACATGTAGTCAGCTCAACCTCAACCGCCAGCTCTATGTAGAGCGTCGTGGCGAGGCCATCACCCAAGTTGGTGTTCGCCTGTTCACTCGAGACATTCGCTCGTCGTTGGACCATCAGGTGTGCAATGCCGTTGAGCGTCTGTGGCTCGAACTCGTGTTGGCCAAGACTCCTCAGAAGCAGAAGTCACTGATGAAGGAGCATCGTTTCTCCGTGGTCTACAACGGATTCACTCTTGGCACTGCCCAGTTCCCCACATTGGACAAGGCGTTGTCAATGTTCACCCCCAACACCTCCTTCTCCATGAATGCAGCTGAAGGCAAGATCACGCTCCGTGCCCATCTTGACGATGATGCCTTGGTCATCACCTTGCCTGCCGACCGTGAGCTGTTGTTTGCCTACGACAAGAAGGAGCACGAGGACCTCATCCGCGAGGAACTTGCTGCGTGGGACATTGACTATAGCGCTTCCGCACTGCCTTCTGTGCAAGAGCTGAGACCCGTGTCCGACGGCATCTACGTGCTCCCTGGTCGTGCCTACATGATTGATTCGTTGAAGAACGAGACCTTCTATACTTTGAATGGAGCCACCTATCCCGCTCCTCTGTTTTCTAAGGACTATCCCTTAATGTCGCTCCAAAACCTCATGATGGGTTGTGTGCCCACAGCTAAGGTCGACCTCCATGCCCGCTATCGCACCTACGATCGCTCCAAGGTCTATTGCGACATCTCTTTGTCTCGTTTCTTGGGTTACATGCAGCATCAGGGCCTCGAGTTCTATTCCGCTGCCTATCACACCGAGAGTGGCGATGTGCAGTGTCTCTTGCTGATGCATCACCCCGTCTATGATTACATCCACATGTTGGTCATCAGTCACTCACCCTCGTTGTTCCTCGGGGGCAAGACTACTCTGAATGGTGATTTCTACACCTTTATTCCTCAACATAATATTAAGAGCCTATTTAATTTTTAAGCCATATGATGAGTTTTAAACGTTTGTTATTGTCGCTTCTCATCCTTCCTGCCACTATTGCTAGCTTTGCTCAGCTCGATGTGGTGAAGGTACATATCATTGATGGCATCAGCGACCCCGTCTTGAGACAGACCATGGAGAATAACGCCACCGTGTTCCTCTCCTCGTTGAACTCAACCATTATCACCGGTAAGAGCCGCATGAAACTCGAGGATGCCAACTACACCAAGAGTGGCAAGGAGTGCGTCAAGGAGCTCTGGGCATCCAGTGCTATGATCTGTCCCGTCTCATCGATCACCGAGATCTGTTCGTCATTGGGCGAGGGTAGAGGGTATCAGATTCGCAATATCCCCGTCGAGATGCTGGCTGCCGACGAGGACCAGATGGAGCAAGAGTTGGTAATCAATTTCTCTGCGACAGGTCTCATCGACAACGTGATGGTAGCACTTGAGAATCATCGTTACATCGACATCATCAGTGCCAATATCTCTGTCACCGACCTCATTCGTCGTCAGACCATCATCGAGTTTGTCGAGAACTTCCGCACCTCCTACAATCGTAAGGACATCGACTACATCGAGAGCGTGTTTAGCGACCAGGCACTGATTATCACTGGTAATGTGGTGAAGGTCAAGGAGACCTCCGACAACATGCTCCAGACCATGTACTCTGAGAAGATACAGTACTCTACCTCATCCAAGGAGGAGTACATCAAGAAGCTTAAGCGTTGCTTCTCTCGCAACAGCTACATCAATCTGAAGTTCGAGGAGCTCGAGGTCGTTCGCCATCCCGTCAAGGATCACATCTATGGCGTCACACTCAAGCAGCACTGGAACTCCAGCACCTATTCCGATGTGGGTTACCTCTTCCTCATGATCGACTTCACCGACCCCGAGTACCCCTGCATTCAGGTACGTACATGGCAGCCCGACAAGTATAGCGATGGCAAGAAGATTGACCGCGATGAAGTGTTCGATTTGTCTGATTTCAATATCTAATATAATATACAATGATGAAAAAGTTTTTATTCGTTTTGATGGCCGCTGTTGCTGTCTCAACAGGAGCATTTGCTCAGAAGAAATTGAGTGTTAAGGATATCACTCCCGAACTCAGTGTTTATCCCTGCCAGGACCGCCCCGAAGCATTGGTCGTGGTGCGCTGTTCCGAGGACTTCGAGTTGGAGTTCAAGTCTAACGTGGATAAGGAACTCAATGTCGTTCGCGAACTCGAGGGTAGCGAGAAGGTCTATAGCATCGTCTTCAAGACACGTGGCGAGGGCACCTCATACCGTGGCCGTATCCTCACCATCATGGCTCCCTCATTTGATAAGGTATACCTCCCCCTCGAACTCAAGCAGAAGGAGAAGAAGGAGTACCTCGTTACCGACCCCTACTCTTCATTGCGTAGCATCTACTACACCAGCGTTGAGAAGGCCAACGAGCTCTTTACACAGGGTATGTACGATCAGGCTATGGACAACTACCGCATTGCAAAGCGCTGCCCCGAGTATGAGATCGAGCAGAACAACATCGACGACTACTTGACTCTCTGCGACAGCATGAAGTATTGGACAGCCCTTGTTGACACGGCCGAGGCCAACAACGACTACTACACTGCACGTGACTACATGCTCAAGATGATGCAGAAGAATACCCAGTGTGTCACTCTTCGTGAGCGTTTCCACAACATACAGCAAGCCTACGTCACCCGCTGCAATGCCGACATGGCCAATGGTGAGTTGTATATGAGCGACGGTTACTACGAGAAGGCACGCAAGGTATATGAGAATGCCGTCAAGATGCGCAATCCTCGTATTGGTGAGGCTGAAGCCTACCTTCACGAGATCGAAAAGCTCACCTTCAAGAAGACCAATAAGACCCGTGTCCTCAACTATCAGTTGCTCGACAACACCCCCATCAACTTCTTCCGTGCAGGCTGTAAGCCCGGCAAGACTGGCGGCTACTTCTCTATGGGTTTCAACAGCCAATGCTTCGACCTCCTCTCTAATGTCAACACACAGTACCCCACCGAAGAGCCCCGCTTAGATTATGAGACACGCGTAAGCTTCGGTTGGACCGTCTCACTCTTCCGCTCCTATGCATTTGCTTATTTCACCCCCTTCAGCTACGTCGGTGGTGGTTACTCATACCAGGATCCCACAACTGCAGGTGACGACGATGCTAACTCATCATCTTCACTCCAGCTCGGCTTCTTGCAGCAGGATGTGCGTTGGTATCATGCTGTAGCCCCCGAGGCAGGTATCATCCTCAAGTACTGGCGCATCTCGCTCAACTACAAGATTCAGTATCGTTACTGGCTTGGCTACGATCCCGCTGTTTCTGACGCTCTGGGCACCACCACACACTCCATCGGTGTCGGTATCGCATGGTAAGCAAGCTAAGGATCAGGAAGCTAGAAAGCTAGCAAGCTAAGGATCAAGACCCAGCCCCTCCTGGAATTTCCTAGAACTCCCCAGGATTAGAATTTCTAGAATCTCCTAGGATTCCTAGAACTCCCTAGGATTTCCTAGGCTCTCCTAGAACCTCCTAGATCTCCCTAGCTCTTCCTAGGATTCCCTAGCTCTCCCTAGAATATCCTAGTACCTCCTAGCCTCTCCTCTAGCATCCTATGACATCCTCTAAATAAAATAGGGAGCATCACCGCTCCCTATTTTTATTTACCCTAAAAATTCGTACCTTTGCACCCTCATCCCTAAAAACGTTCACTACAATGACACCCAACAAGCGCACCCTATACACCGTCTTCCTTGTCGTAACATTCCTTTTTTCTGCCCCCGTCTCACTCGAGGCACAAGTCATCGAGCAGATCTTGACCACACAGAAGAGCCGCACATTGCGCGACGGCTCCCACTACAAGGGCGACATGATGCTCATGCGTCCTCATGGTCGCGGCAAGATGACCTATCCCGATGGCACCATCTATCAGGGACGCTTCGAGCATGGCAAGCGCCACGGTGAGGGCACCATGACCTATCCCAATGGGGAGCGTTATGAGGGCGAGTGGTACAAAGGCATCCGTCATGGCAAGGGCACCTATCACTACACCGATGGCCGTCGCTACGAAGGCGACTTTGTGCACGATGTCATACAGGGTTTCGGCACCATGTACTACGTCAATGGTGACACCTACACTGGCCTTTGGGACAGCGGCGAACGTCATGGCAAGGGAGTATATATATGGTGTGAAGATGGTTCCAACTACAATGGTGAGTGGCATCGCGACCACAAGCAGGGACAGGGCCGCATGTTCTGGCTCGATGGTGCAAGCTACGAAGGACACTGGAAAGCCGATATGCGCGATGGCGATGGCACCTTCTTCTACTCCAATGGCGATGAGTACACCGGCCAGTGGAGCGACAACGTTCAGCATGGCAAGGGCGAGTATCGCTTTGCCGATGGCGACATCTATGTGGGCGACTATGCCTATGGCGTTCGATCAGGCTATGGCACCTATATCATGGCCGACGGAGCCAAGTATGTGGGTGAGTATCGTGATGGCGACATCGAGGGCCATGGCCGCTACGAGATGCCCAGTGGCGAAGTCTATGATGGTGATTGGATTCAAAATCGTCGCCATGGCAACGGCACCTGCCTCTGGCCCAATGGCGATGTCTACGAAGGCGAGTGGGTCGATGACCTCCCTCACGGCATAGGTCGCATGACACTTGCCGATGGCACTATCTATGAGGGTGGTTTCGAGTGTGGCCTCAAGGAAGGCTACGGCACGCTGACCCGTCCCGATGGCACATCCATCTCAGGCCCCTTCGAAAATGACCTCTGCAATGGCGCATTCAAGGAGTACGATGCCGACGGCAACTACGTCAAAGCTCTCACCTTCGTCAACGGCATGCAACGCTGATGCCGTTTCCCGGATAGTATCCCTAGAAAATCCTAGAGTTTCCTAGTCCCTCCTAGGATTTCCTAGAGTTTCCTAGTATCTCCTAGTCTCTCCTAGGATTTCCTAGAGTTTCCTAGTATCTCCTAGCTCTCCCTAGTCCCTCCTAGGATTTCCTAGTTATCCTAGCCTCCTATCAGTCCTCTATCGTCCTCTAGTATCCTCTTTCGTCCTATCCTCACCTAACACAACTCCACCACCGTAATCCCAGCTCCGCCAAACTGCACATGCTCGTCTCTGCAGCTCGCCACGGCCGGGTTACTTTCCAGGTATTGTCTGATGAGTGTGCGCAGTATCCCATTGCCCGTACCATGCAAGATACGCACTCTTGACATGCTCAGCAGCACCGCATCGTCGATGTAGTAGGTCACCGCCTGCAGTGCCTCCTCACCTCGCATGCCACGCACATCGATGTCCTGCTTGAAGTGTAGTCGTCGCTCCGAGATGTCCTCCTGCGTCTCCCTGCTCAGATAGGTATATGCCCTCGGCCTCTCGGCCTCCTGTTGGCGTGCCGCCTCTTGTGTGGCAGGCTCCAGCTTCGCCAGCTTCGTCACGGTGCGCATCATGCCGAAGGTCACCGTAGCATTCTTCCCACTGATCTGCTCTATGGTACCGATTGTCTGTTGCCCTTTGATGCGGACGAGAGAGCCGATAGATAAAGCCCCCCTCTGCCCTTCGGGCATCTCCCCCTCTATGGGGAGAGGGCTCCGCGATGTCTGTAAAGCCCCTCCATTGAGTGAGGGGTTGGGGTGGGTCTCCTTTTTCTGTTTCTTTCTCTCCTGCCGTGCCCTCAGCTGCTCCATCTTACGCTGTATGCGAGCCTCATATTCGTCGGTCCCATTGTCGGTGACTGCTTCGCGCCACTCGGCCAGCTCCTGACGTGCTTGGCGCGTCTGCTCCTTCTCGGCCTGAGCCTCCTTGATGGTGCGTATCGTGTTCTCGATACGTGCGTTCGACTCCTGCAGCAGCTGCTTCATCTCCTCCTTGGCTTCGCGGATGACGCTCTTGCGCGACTTCTTCAGCTCCTCCATCTCTCCCTCATATTGGGCGATGAGCGTCTCCAGCTGCTTCTCCTTCTGGCGTATGTTCTGTCGCTTCGTCTCCCAGTAGCGCTTGTCGCGCACGATGTCCTGCAGGTACTTGTCCGACTGTATGTATTCGCTACCTACAATCTCCGAAGCATCTGCTATGACCTCTTCGGGCAACCCGATCTTACGTGCTATCTCCACGGCAAACGAGCTTCCTGGATTGCCTATCTGCAGTTGGTACAGCGCCTGCATCAGGTGTCTGTCATAGAGCATAGCCCCGTTCACCACCCCCTTGTGGCTTTCCGCAAACTGCTTCAGGTTCGAGTAGTGGGTCGTGATGACTCCATAGGCTTTCCTCTCGTTGAATCGGCGCAGCACAGCCTCGGCTATCGCTCCTCCGATGAGGGGCTCCGTGCCACTGCCAAACTCGTCGATGAGTATCAGGCTCTTTCCATCCGCCTCGCGCATCATGTTCTTCATGTTCAGCAGATGGCTGCTATAGGTACTCAGGTCATCCTCGATGCTCTGCTCGTCACCTATATCTATAAATATGTTGCGGAATATGCCCGCTCTGCTTGCCCGCTTCACGGGGATGAGCATGCCACACTGTAGCATGTATTGCAGCAGCCCCACCGTCTTCAGACACACCGACTTACCGCCAGCGTTCGGTCCCGATATGATGAGTATCCGCTGCTCGCGGTTCAGCATGATATCCAGCGGCACCACCTTCTTGCCATGCTTGGCCAGCGTGATGCGCAGGAGCGGATGCTCAGCCTCCACCCAGTCGATGTGTGGGTGGTCACACAGCTCAGGCCGTATGGCCTCCATGTCGATAGCCGTCAGCGCCTTGGCACGTATGTAGTCTATCTCTGCCAGGAACGAGTACGACTCCAGTATCTCCGGTATCTGTGGCCTCACCTCATCGGTCAGCTCCGTGAGTATGCGTATCACCTCTCGGCGCTCCTCGCCCTCCAGTTCGCGTATGCGATTGTTCGCCTCCACCACTTCGGCAGGCTCGATATACACCGTCTTACCCGTGGCCGACTCGTCATGCACGATACCCTTGATGCGTCGCTTCAGTGCAGGCACCACGGGGATCACCAGTCGTCCGTCACGCACCGTGGGGTTTACGTCCTTGTCTACGATACCCTCCGCCTGTGCCGATCGCAATATCGAGTTCAGCGTACGCGATATGCTACCCGTCGTAGCCGCCAGCTCGCGGCGTATGTTGGCCAGTGCAGGCGACGCGTTATCCTTTATCTTGCCAAATTTGTTCACGATACCATCTATCCTACGTATCAGCAGAGGGAAGGTCATCACCTCAGCCGCGAGTGCCGACAGGTTAGGGTAGGGGCTTTGCTCCCCCTCTATGGTGGTGTTGGGGAGGGTCTCTGGTTGGAGAAATTTGACTATAGCCCCTATCGTCTCCAGTGAACGGCGCAGGTCAAAGAGCTCCCCCTCATCCATATACATCCCCACGATGCTTGCTCTATGCAGCGCAGGGCGCACATCGAAGAAGTGCTGGTTAGGAAACGCATCCTCCTCCTGGACGATGCGCACAAACTCCGCCGTCTCGTCAATCCACCTCGTCACCTCATCACTCTCGGCCGAGAACGTCATCTCCTCCACGCGGTCCTTGCCCAACGTGCTCAGGCAGCGCCCAGTGAGGATATGTCTCACCTGGTCAAACCCAATCTTCTGTTCAAAATTACTAGGATATATCATCGCTTTTTCTTTTCAGCCGCGAAGTTACGAACAAACGAGCGAAATATAAAGCACGTTTCCATTTTTCTCCTAAAATACGTATTAATGATAGAGAACCAATCACATTATTATTTACCGATTAAAAACTAAAAGAAACATGACAATCATCAAGTTCAATTTCCGCCGCACACTCAGTGTCCCTGCTAACAACAACAGTTCACAACCCCTCGTCACGCTCTTCAGCTTTGGTGACGACGTCGTCTCACGCTACTATCATCATGGCCAGATTCGCACCAGCGAGATCTATGCCAGCCTTCTCAACAGCCTCCGTCGCCACCTCAAGGGGGTCGACCTCCTCCTTCGCGATGTCGATGGCCCTTTTGTCG
Source organism: Bacteroidaceae bacterium (assembly GCA_017555875.1). GTDB lineage: Bacteria > Bacteroidota > Bacteroidia > Bacteroidales > Bacteroidaceae > UBA1189. Next base: position 861 of record JAFZFN010000004.1, on the reverse strand, counting down.
AGACCTACGAGCGCTATCTCTACTGTCAAGGGCTCTGTACCAACACCGTCTCCTTCTATCTCAAGCGTCTCCGTGCCCTCTACCGTCGTGCCGTCGATGAGGGCCTGGTTGCCGATGCCTCCCCCTTTCGTCGTGTGTCCACTCCTTCTGAGAAGACCGTGAAGCGAGCCGTCAGCCTTCGCACCCTCAAGCGATTGGCCCAGATGGACCTCAGCGAGCGACCCTCCTGCCAGTTTGCTCGCGACATCTTCCTCTTCAGCTTCTACACCCGCGGCATGTCCTTCATCGACATTGCCTACCTCGACAAGCGCAACCTCAGGAATGGCATCCTCACCTACCGTCGCAAGAAGACCAATCAGACCCTCTCCATCCGCTGGGAACCCTGCATGCAAGCCATCCTCAATCGCTATGCAGCCCCCGACAACTCTCCCTACCTATTTAATATAATAAGCGACCTCGACAAACCCCACCGCCACCAGTATCAACTGAAGCAGTGCAATGTCAACCGCCACCTCCGTCATCTAGGCATCACCATGGCCCTCCCTCGGCCCCTCACCATGTATTGTGCCCGCCACTCCTGGGCCAGCATCGCCTACTCCGAAGGCATCCCCACCTCCATCATCAGCGAAGGCATGGGGCATGACTCCGAGCGCACCACCCAGATCTACCTCGCCTCACTCCGAGGCGAGGTCATCGACAAGGCCAACCGCAAGCTCCTCCGCCTGCTCTCCACCAGCAAGTAACCCTCACACCCAAGAGTCCCTCCGCTACGAAGCAGAGGGACTCTTGAGTAACATGCAAAAAAAAAAAGAAGCTGTTTGAAACAGCTTCATATGATCTTCTCGCAGGAGATGTGCACTC